>JBATUY010000049.1:0-5413 GCA_049671465.1 Pricia sp.
CGGCAATAATGGCCAAGGCGATTTCCTGGCTTGATTCCGCACCGATATTGAGTCCGGCCGGGCCATGGATGACATCGATAAAGGCATCCGAAACCTCGGGGTGACGTTCGATAAAGTCTCCAAGTAGTCTTTCGCGTCGCTGCGATGGCCCAAGAATACCCAAATAGGCAGGGCGTATATTTCTTAAAGCCAAAAGATATTTAAGGTCACGTACATAGCTGTGAGTCATTATCATAACTGCGGTTTGGCTATCGATAGTGTCTATAGTGAGCTGCTCAGGTTCTACGGCACTAAACTTATGGGCGCCCGGAAAATCGGATAATTGCTTTTCTTCCGCTGCTGCGGCGATGATGGTGACCTCCCATCCGGCTAAGGACGCGAATAGGCATAATTGCACGGCGTCATGTTCGGCCCCGACAACGACCAACTTAAAACAAGGCTGCATTAGCTGTTCGAAAACCTGGGTTTTGGTGCCGGGTTGAAATTGTGGTCTTATGGAAATCGCCCGACCGCCCAATTTGAATACGGAGCCAAATTTCGGGTCGGCCCCTTCTTGTTTTAAAAAGTAAGATGTTATCTGAATATCTTGACGACTAACGAGAACACCGTCGAAAGCCCTTAAAAATTCTGCTTCAGGCTGAAAAGGTTCGATCAGAATATATAAAATTCCCTCACACCCCAAGCGATATCGGCCATCATAAGTCATCACTTTCGGCAGGCCATCGGCAAACACACTTCGCGCCTGGGCAAAAACCTCTTTTTCGACACAGCCACCACTTACGGCACCGATGCTCTTTCCGTCTTCGCGAATCAGCATGCGCACGCCCGGTCTGCGATATGAAGACCCTTCTAAAGCAACGACCGTCGCGAGGACGGTCTTTAACTGCTTGACATTTGCGGCCCTATAGGCCTGAATAATCTTTTTTAGTTCGTGCGTCATACTATCCTATAATCTTCTCGTCGGACACCTTCCAAAAATCGGGATTTTCCATAAAAGGTTGTTTATAGATGCGCTTACCGGTAGCGGCTTTTAGCGCGTTCGATACCGCTCCGCCCGCGGGTGGCAGGGTGGGTTCGCCCAATCCGGTCGGGGATAGTTCGTTTTGTATCATGTAGGCATCGACATGCGGTGCTTCTTTCATACGGATCAGTCGGTACGTATCGTAGTTGAGGGCCGTCGGTACACCGTCTTTGAATCCGAAATTTCCGTACATCGCGTGTCCGACACCGTCGATAACGCCACCTACAATCTGGTTCTTGGCCCCTAGCGGGTTGATTACGATGCCGCAATCGACCACGCAGGTCACCTTTTTCACCACTGGCATTCCGCCTTCGATCTGTACATCGGCGACCTCGGCCACATGTGAATTATGGCAATAATAGGCAACGACCCCTTGATAAGTACCCTCGGGAGCCTTGCCCCATCCAGATTTGTCGACCGCCATTCTCAACACGGCCTGCAAACGTTCCGGATCGTACTGAATGCGTTCGTCTGTGTTTCCTTTTACTTTTTCGAGAAGGTCTAATCGTAATTGTACTTTATCGACCTCCATAGCTTCCGCGATTTCATCGAAAAAGCTTTGCTCGGCATAGGCCAAAAAGTTGGTGTACGGCGCTCGCCACGCACCTGTGGTCACATTACTGGCATAGTTGGCTACGTCTACCCGATAATTTTCTACGGCACCGGCCGGGAAGAAATTAGGGATGAGTCCGTACATATTACCGTTGATGGCAGCTTCTTTTAGCTGATATCCTGTCAATTGCCCGTCTTTTATCGCTGCCTTGATGCGATATTTAATGGCCGGTCGGTAGACTCCGGTAGACATATCGTCTTCGCGGGAGGATACCATTTTTACAGGTTTTTTAATGGCGTCCGAGATTTCGGCAGCTTCGTAAACGAAATCGCCGTACAATCGGCGCCCGAAACCACCACCCATACGGGTCATTTCCAAATGGATGTCCCCAATATCACGCCCCAATAGCTGAGCTACGGTATTTGCCGCATCTTCGGGGGTCTGTATCGGCCCTACCAAATGGACTTTTTTGTCGGTCACATCGGCGAAGAAATTCATGGGTTCCATGCAATTATGCGGTAGAAAAGGGGATTCATAAGTCTGTTCCAAAACCTTATCTGCCTGTCGGAACGCCTTGTCGACATCACCGTCTTCGCGCAAGGTGGTGAAATCGGTACCATCCAATAAAGCGTTTAGTTTTTCATCTTGGTACGCCGTGCTCTCCAATTTTGAGGCCTCCTTCCATTGTGCCTTGATGGCTTTTTTTCCTTTGAAAGCGTCCCAGGTGGTTTTGGCGATGACCACTACTTTTTCCGTGGCATTCATTTGAACCGTCCAGCTCTTTTCATCTTCACCTAGCAGGGCATTCATTTTCTTTCCTATGGTAATGACATCGATAACTCCGGGCATGGCTTTGGCCTCGGTGGCGTCAAAGGACTCCAGCTCTTGTCCAAAAGCGGGCGGGCGGAGGACGGCGGCGTAGACCATACCGTCTACTTTATAATCCAATCCGAAAAGTGGTTTACCGGTAATGATTTTGTCTATGTCAACATTCACCCTGTCCGTACCAATGATTTTATAGTCCTTAGGCTCTCTTAGCTCAACATCTCCAGGTACTTCGAGTTTCGCAGCTTCATCGACAACATCGCCATATCCCAAGGTTTCTCCGGCAGCGTTCGTAATCACGCCCTCGTTCACCGTAAGTTCGTCGGCGTCTACGCCCCATTTTGCCGCTGCCGCATTCACCAACATTTGGCGGGCCGTTGCACCGGTCTGACGTAAGGCATCCCAACCGAAGCGTATGGATTGGCTGCCCCCGGCCACCTGTCGGGTATAATTCTCGGTATCAAGCACACCTTGCTGCACTAAAACTTTTTCCCAAGCCACCCCAAGCTCTTCCGCAATGATCATGGGCATAGCCGTTTTTACCCCCTGTCCGATTTCCGGATTTGGCGAAAATATAGTGACCGCCCCGTTCTTTGCGATTTTGATAAAGGCATTGAAATCATTGTAGTTAAGATCGGCCAAATCCACCGGCGGTTTCACGTCGGATTTACAGGCGGTAAAGAGATTAAAACCGATCAGGAGTCCGCCGCCCGCCAATGAAGAGGTGCGAAGAAAATTTCTTCTGCTAAAAGTCATGGATGTAGTTGATGTTGACATGATGTTTGCTTTTTTATGTACCATTCGCGCCTGCACTTGTTTTTAACCCAAGTCGTAAAAGCTATGATTTTATCTCGATGAATATTTGTTTTAAGATGAAGTTTCCAACCTTTTAGGCCAATACGACTTCCAAATCTAAATTACCGTGTTCTGTATACCCCAGGGTTCCTCGCGTTCGGGTAAAAATACCGGGCCGCTAAGGCCACTTGCCTAACCCTCCATATTCCCGGCCGCAACTTCAACGGCCTTATAAATTCGGTTATAGGCGGCACAGCGACAAATGTTGCCGTGCATCGCGTTTTTAATTTCCGCTTCGGTCGGATTTTTATTTTGGGATAAAAATGCCGAGGCGGTCATGATCTGTCCGGATTGGCAATAGCCGCACTGGGGAACGTCGACTTGCTTCCAAGCCTGTTGTACCGGATGGGAACCGTCTTCCGACAGCCCTTCAATCGTGGTGATTTCCTTGCCTTCCGCGGCGGAAATCGGCAGGGAACAACTTCGAGCGGCGGTGCCATCGACATGAACGGTACAGGCGCCGCATTGGGCAATACCGCATCCGAATTTAGTGCCGACCATATCCAAATGGTCACGTAAGACCCACAACAGCGGAGTGTCTTCGCTTGCGGTTACGGATTGGGATTTTCCATTGACTTTCAGAGTATATTCCGGCATTTTGATACGTTTTAAGTGACTATCTAGATTCCCTCTTACATAAAGTCCTTGAAGATAAGGATAATCTAGGCCCGCTCACCTATTTTAACATTTTCTTAAAGCTTGCATTCCAGTAGTAATTTGAGGTCGAACGGGAACTGCGTTGTAATTTCAAGGCACCTTCTTAGCAAAATTAACATCCTTTTATCCCTTCTATATATACTAGGGTTACAATTTAAACGTTGTGATGGATGATACTAACATTAATACTCAACAATGAAATCCTATTTCAAACTACTCACGCTTATCTTATCCATTACCTTATTCGTGTCTTGCGGTAACGCCGATGACGATGTGAATTTCGGACTCAATACCGGTGGTGACCTGGGCAAGGGAACACCGGTCGACGATTGTCTTGACCTCGGCGAAAACGACCTTATTCTGTCGATTCAAGATCAATATACCACCGACCCGGGCAAAGTTTCGGTATTTTTTAAGGTGTCAAATGCGGATGGAAGTCCGGTACCGGGCCTTACTGCCGATGCATTTACCATCTACGAGCAAGGTCAAAATGATACCTGCTTCAATACTATTTCGAAGTCGGAAGCGAATTCCCGTATTTCGCCCAATTCACAGATTTTCAGCAACAACACGCTGTTGGTACTCGATTTAAGTGCCAGTGTATTGACGACCAGTCTTGCGGAACTTAAAACGGCCAGTGCCAGTTTTATCGAAAATGTAATGCCCGCCACCACGGAAGAATCTTTCAAAATGGCCATTTATTGGTTTGATGGGGAAGACATTTTACACGAATTGAATCCCTTGACCGCAGATAAGGCGGAACTTATTGCAGCCGTTGATAGTATAACCGTCGATATCAGCGAAGATGTGTCGACGGATCTTTACGGTGCGGTCATCAAGTCTACCGACATTGCCTCGAATCTATTGGTAGAAGGCAGCAAGGACGAAAAAATTAGCGCTGCGTCAGTGGTCATCTTTACCGACGGAACCGATCAAGCTTCTCGTTTTACGAAGGAAGCGGCGCAGAAGAAAGTAGATACGGCCGACCCCAATATCTCTTTCTTTACCATCGGACTCGGTGGCGAAATCGATACACAGGTACTGACCGATATCGGGAAGACCTCTAGCGTTGTGGCCAATAATAAGGAAGAGCTCGAAACGACCTTCAACAACATATCGGAGCTCGTTTCGCGAAGGGCCAGCAGTTTTTATCTCTTCGAGTATTGCAGTCCGAAGCGTAGCGGCGAGAATAATCTGGCCATTCAGGTAAAAAATAGTGGCGTTCAGGGCGCGGTACAGACCAAGTTCAACGCAAACGGATTCTCGGGGGGCTGCGAATAAAAGGCCTGGCACCTTAAATTTGTCCGCCTAGATTCAAAATCTGAAATATTGAAGAGGGAAGAACGCTGCAGTTCTTCCTTTTTTTATGGCCGTTCAATCCGTTTTATAACTGAATTGCATCCTTTTTCTTTATAAAAATTTATCCTATTACCATTTGAAAGACATCCTTCCGTATCCTGAATTTAAATCCCTATAAGCCAGCCACCTGCCCCCTATTTCCT
>JBATUY010000050.1:0-4731 GCA_049671465.1 Pricia sp.
GAATGTGAATTTTGTTTTGTCCCCATTCGCTTCAAAAAAGGTCTGTAATTCAACACCTTCGGTCATGGGTCTAAAGTCGGCGGATGTAACGATTTTCTTTAAGGGGACAATCTCCTTGTAGGTTCCCTCGGATATAAACGCTGTTCCATCCGGCATGGACATGGTATATTTCCATTTCCCCCCGACTTTAAATTCGTGTTCGATGACTTTGATGTCCATTCCATTCGGTGCCCACCATTTTAGGACATGTTCCGGTTGCGTCCAGGTATCCCAAACCAGTTTGATCGGTGCATTGAATGTCTTTTTAATGGTCAGCGTCCTGTTTTTTAAATCCTTCATTTTTTGTTCTTTTTTAGTTGTAGTTCATTAACGTAATCTTCGAAAGAATCTATTCTGTCTTCCCATAGGCCATTGTACTGTTTTATCCATAAAAAAGCGGGAATAAGCTCTTGTGGTCGAATGATGCATAGCCGTTCCCTGCCAACTTGGTTGAAATCGATCAATCCACATTCGTTTAATATTTTAAGGTGTTTTGAGATGGCCGGTCTGCTGATTTCAAATTTATTCGCAACTTCGTTTACGGATAATTTTTCCGTCGATAACAGCTGGATAATATCCCTTCTGACGGGGTCGGCTATGGCCTGAAAAACATCTCTCCTCATAATTTATGTAACTGTTCGGTTACAAATATATGTGTAATTATTAGGTTACGCAAATTATTTTTGTAAAACATATAATAAATTAGCGACTGCATACATTTTTACAGATGCTCAATGCCACTCCGATTGCCGTCGGACCGGATTTTACATGTGTAACATTACGGGGGTCCTCGCTGCCAATTGCGCTAGCTCACCGGTGAATTTTTCATAACTAGAAGCTAAAAACCACTCGTACCGCGGTGGGTAAAAGTGGTTTATTGATGAGTCGATTTTTACTAATTCTTATCCATGGCACTGGTCATCTTAAAGCCAACGAATAAACCGATACCTGCCATTAAGAAAATGGTTGCCGGATAGATGGCATCTGTCTCTAGGGATGAATAATGGTCTATTAATGTGGCGACAAAAATGCCCGAACCAATGCCCATCAACAATAAAGCAAGGTTGAGAATAATGACTTTCCAAATCGGCGATCTACCCTCGCCTCTTGCAAAAATACTGGCATCCGCTCCTTTTTCGATAAGCGCCAAGCGCTCTCTATTTCTGCTCGTGATATACAAATAGAATATTCCGAAGATTGATCCGAAGAATACGATCGGGATAATAATTTCTGGGTCCATAACTGTTGTTTTTTAATGATTGATATAATGGGATTCATAGGGTATGACGATAGCTTTGAAACTGAGGTTACACTTTTATCCCACTATTTTTTTCCAATTGATGTAACCTAAACAGAACCATTGGCGTCCTATATACAAATGTGCACAAACGACCAACCCCTAATTGATGCTATCTTGGCAGGCGATACCCAATCGTTCAGTGGTATAGTAGACCGTTACAAAGATTTGGTGTTTACGCTGGCGTTGCGCATGCTTAAACATAGGGAGGAAGCCGAAGAGGCGTCACAAGATACTTTTATCAAGGTATTCCGTTCGCTAAATAGATTCAGGGGCGAATCGAAACTGTCGACATGGATATATAAGGTGGCGTATCATACCTGTCTGGATCGATTGAAAAAACAGAAAAGGGAGCAACATGTCGTTGCCATCGACGAATATACCGAGAATCAAGTCAAAACAATCGATAATGCTTTGGACAGGATGCAAAAAGAAGAGCGGAAAGACGCTATTCAAGATTGCCTGAAATTGCTTCCGAGTGCGGATAGCGCACTTTTAACGCTATTTTATTTTGAAGATCTGTCGTTGGATGAAATTGCAAAAATTGTAGATTTAACGGCAAACAACGTTAAGGTAAAACTGTTTAGAGGCCGAAAGAAGCTAACAGGTATTTTAAGGGATAGATTAGCACCGGAACTAATAGCAGATTATGAACGAGAAAGGAAATAAAAAACTGGAACATCTAGTCGATAGAATGATGAAGGAAACCGCTCTTGAAGCCCCTTCAACAGACTTTACGGCTAATATTATGTCCCAAGTAAAGGTGATAGCGAATAGCAAAGTTACTACCTATAGGTCATTAATTTCCAAACCAATTTGGGTCGGGCTATTTGCTTTATTAGTTGGAACTTTAGTGTATTCCTCTCTCAATACTACTACAGAGCTCAACTGGCTAACCAACGTAGATTTTAATATCCTTGACAATTTCGGAATCAGCAACGGACTTTCAAATCTATTTCTATCTAAGGCGATGCTATATTCAGCAGTACTTTTCGCAACCATGTTTGCCGTACAAATAGCATTGCTTAAAGTATATTTTAATAAGAGATTTAGTGTTTAGGTTCTGGTACTATTCCCACATAATCTCCTTAAGATTTTCAAAACTATCGATTAGATAGTCGGGACCTTGTTTTTCTAACTCCTCTTTAGTGTTGTTCCCATAGGTGACACCGCAGGTATGCACATGGGCCCTTTGTCCCATTTCAATATCAAAAACAGTATCACCGACCACCAAACACTCTTCAGGGCGATAGTTGTTGGTATCCATAATCAGATTGACAATGTCCGGGGAAGGTTTTTTATGAATTGCATCCTCTTCACCACCTACAAATGAAAAAAGATGATGAATTTCCTGTTTTTTGAGAATCTTAATCAGCGCCTCTTTCCCTTTACTTGATGCCACCGTTAAATTCACTCCGTTCTGGTGAAAATCGAGTAATGTGTCTCTGACATCATCAAAAAGCGAAATGGTGTCGATAGCAAATTCATTGTAGTGCTTGCGATACACTAAAGTCGCCTCTGGAATGTTTTTTTCATCAAGTAGAAATGCTTTTGCAAAAGTGGTTTTGAGGGGTAATCCGATTAAATTCGTTATTGATTTTTCATCGAAATCTTTAATGTTCATCGTATCGGCAACAAACTTCATCGTTTGAACGATGCTCTCTCTGGTATCGGCCAATGTGCCGTCAAAATCTAAGATGAGCGTTTTGTATTTTAACATTGTATAATGCAATTGGGTACTTAGTCTAGGTGGCTAATTAAGGAAATAGAGACCATTAGTAAAACCAGCAGTCGCGATGCTCCACGATTTTTAAGTTAGCATTCATTTACATATATTTTTAGCGTGTTCGCTCTTTTGCGTCATTTTTCAGTTTCAAATACTTTGGTCCATTTCGCTTTATTTCTTCCAAAAATTATCCATCCTAAAAGCATTATTATGAGTGAAGCTAATCCGACCATACCAAAAAATGGTGCTTTTGGAATCCTTGTCACTACTTCAGCGGCAAATGCTGCATAAAGGCCGATAACGGACCAATACATAAATGAAAAATGTTGAAATTTCCATTTGCCCGCAGGCTTTTTCCGCCAAATTGGAATCATTCCAAGCGCAATGGTCAACAAACTGAAAAGAGTCGCATAGTGAAAGATTCCCCACCCGTTGAACAATCTATAAATCATAAAAGCGGTTATAAATAGTATTCCCATACTGACTACATATAAGTAGCCGATTCTAACGTGTCGTTTTGTTCCCTTTTTTAAAACTAAAACAAAAGTTCCAAACAATAGCGCACAGCAGGAGGAAATGAGATGTATCAGTCCTATGGTATCTCCAACTAAATTTTCCATGTTGTCAGTAATCCGGTTAATGGCTCAAAACTCCAATTATTTCTGAGTGATACACATTCTCTAGTACTGAATTGTTAAATCGTAGTGATAGACTGTCAGGCTTGAAGCAAATAATCTTTTAAGCGCAACAGCAATGTATTTTCGCGTTTTATTGCCATGGTCAACAATTGATCGGACTATCTCATCGGTAATTGTGTTTCTCTCAACCCATTCTCCATAAGGTAGTCTTGCAGTTTTACGGCATTGCCCACATTTGCATGGTGTAGCAATGTGAAACCATGGGGGCCTTTGGCATGCAATAACTCTGGATAGGCTTCTAAGGTTGGCTTGACCAAGTCGGTCTTCCCCAACATGGTTAGCGTAAACAAATTGACTCGGGCTCCTTGGGAAATCAGGTATTCGGCGATTTCTTTGTTTCCCAAATGGGCGGCTCCTTCAATGGCTTCTTCATAATCGGAATTTCCCCAATCATAGCTGGAATAAATTAGGTTGGGGTGTTCATGAAGCATTTCCTTGACTCTCGATAAATTCTTATGTCCGGCTACTACAAACTCCTTGACCAATTTTATGCTAAGCGGCTTTGGTTCTTGGGGAGCTTGGGAAAACAAGGAAGAAGGGGCAGCGCCTGCCAAAATAATCCCGCCCATGGCATTTTTAATAAAGTTGTTTCTGTTCATACTATTGATTTTGATTGAGTGCTAAACTCAATAGTAAAACGGTAAAACCCTATAAGAAACGTGTTTCTTAAGACGAAAAGTTAGATTATCAGATGCTGCTTTCTATAGTTTGAAGGGGTTGTACCGGTATTTTTTTTAAAAGCAACGTTAAAGGCCGTCACCGTGTTGAAACCGGAATCGTAGGCAATTGAGGATATCTTTTTATGTTTGTGTTCCGAATCGCTTAAAAGATTTTTAGCTTTTGAGATTCGATGCCCGTTCATAAATTCATGGAAATTCTGTTGGCTGTTTTCATTGATGGCCTGTGAGATTTCCCTAGAACTTACAGATAACTTCTCTGAAATGTTTTTCAGGGAAATAGAGGGTTCTAGA
>JBATUY010000051.1:0-4433 GCA_049671465.1 Pricia sp.
GGAACAATCACCGAAATCGAGCTTCTAGAACTTGCTACGGTAAATAAGTCCGGTTTTCTGGCACTTACCGATATTAACAATACCTCGGCAGTACTTAATTTCTTAAAACATGCGGTCAGATACCCGGTTTGGCCCGTCGTGGGCGTTGATTTTAGAAATGGTGTGGTACAGCAATATGTCATTCTGGCTCGCAATAATTCAGGATATAAGGCCATTAACGATTTCCTGTCCGAACATTTGCATGCTAAGAAAGAATTTCCGAGAACGGCTCCTCAATTAAAGAACACTTTTGTGATCTATCCTTTCGAAAATGCGATGGAGGATAATAGAAAATCCTTCATGGCAAACGAATACATAGGAGTTTCCGTACGGAACCTTCGAAAAATACCTTTTACTGATTACATTCGGTTCACCGATAAACTGATAATTCAACAACAAGTTACTTTCAGGAACCGTACCGACTTTAACGCACATCGCCTTCTACGCTGTATTGATTTGAACATCTTGTTAAGTAGGCTACCCAAGTCCGAACAAGGTTCATTGGAAAGTGTAATGTATTCCAATGAAAAGTTGATGGATTTGTTCGCCGAGTATCCTTTTATCAAAGAGAATACAAAACGTCTCTTGCAAAGCTGCAAGGTTAATTTCTTTTTTGAGGATCAGCGTACCAATCAGAACCAAGAACACTACTTCGATTCAAGGGAGGCCGATTTTGAGTTTTTGACGAAGGAGTGTTATGAGCGTGTCGAAAAAAGATATCCAGATGCGGACGAAGCAGTCTTCAAACGTGTAGCACACGAACTGGATTCTATTAAGAAGATGAATTTCGTATTTGATTTTGTGGCCAATTTTATCACCATTGAGGATGCAAAAGCACACAATAGGCCTCATATCGGACGTGGTTCCGGAGCAAATAGTGTGGTAGCCTATATTTTGGGTATTACCAATGTTGATCCTATTAAATTAGATCTTTATTTCGAGCGATTCATCAATCCCTATCGCTTGTCGCCACCCGATTTTGATATTGATTTTTCTTGGCGCGATAGAGACGATGTCGCACAGTTTATGTTCGATACATTTAAGAACGTAGCCTTGATGGGCACTTATGTTACCTTTCAGTATCGTGCCGTAATCCGTGAATTGAGTAAGGTTTTCGGAATGCCAAAGGAGGAGACCGATAAGTTCTTGGCAGGCCAATTCATAGACCCCGAAAAAGACAAATATTTAAAGTTAATTTCGAAATATGGGAAGCTCATTCATGGATTTCCCAACTATGTAAGCGTTCATGCCTGCGGCATAATCATTACCGAAAAGCCCACGACCTATTTTTCAGCAACTTTTATGCCTCCAAAGGGATTCCGAACCGTATTGTTCGATATGAATATCGCCGAGGATGTGGGCATATTCAAATTTGATATACTATCACAACGCGGCCTTTCAAAAATCACAGACTGCCTTGAAGTTATAAAATATAATCAACCTGACGCCTTTGTAGAGGATATCGATGACGTACATAAATTTTATGAGGATAATAACTTAAATGAACTATTGACTAAAGGAGATTGCATTGGTGGTTTTTATATAGAATCTCCGGCGATGAGAGTTCTTATGACAAAACTTCGTACGAATGATTATCTCGGACTGGTAGCGGCAAGTTCGATTATCAGACCCGGGCCGGGGAATGGTGGAATGAAGAACGAGTATATATTGCGACATCGGTTTCCAGATAAGAGAGCATCGGCCCATCCAATCATGTACGAGATTTTAGAAGATACTTATGGTGTCATGGTCTATCAAGAAGATGTTTTAAAAGTAGCCCACCATTTTGCGGGTTTAACATTGGCGGAAGCCGATGTATTGCGTAGGGGTATGCGCGGCAAGACCAAGACTAAGGGTGTTTTGGTTAAAATGAAGAATAAATTCAAGAATAGCTGCAAGAAGAAGGGATATCCCGAAAATACAGTAGACGATATTTGGAACCAAGTTGAAGCTTTCGCCGGCTACGCTTTTGCCAAAGGTCATTCTGCGTCCTATACGGTAGAGAGCTACCAAAGTCTCTATTTAAAGTATTATTTTCCGTTGGAATATATGACGGCTGTACTGAATAATGGTGGGGGATTTTACAAAACAGAAACATACGTCAACGAGATTAAGAAATACGGTGGTAAAATATCCGCTCCATGTATCAACACCAGCGACCATCCAAACTTAATCGTTGGGAAAGAAGTGTTTTTAGGATTTGGCATGGTAAAATCGATTGAAGATCGAACCACTCAGGCTATATTGACCGAAAGACAATTGAACGGTAAGTTTTTGAGTCTGGATAATTTTCATGACCGAGTCCCAATCGGTGTTGAACAATTGATAACGCTAATCAAAATCGGTGCTTTTAGATTTACCAAAGTCGGTAAGCATAGATTGATGTGGGAAGCATATCTCAAGCATCAGAAAGGAACCGATAAGAAGAAATCCCCCGTTCTATTCACAACTCCACACGTCAAGTACGACATACCGGAGTTAGAAACAAATTATCTAATTGAAGCTTATGACCAGTTGGAATTCTTTGGGTTCCCATTTATCTCAAGGTTTAAATTATTGAAATACGCACCTGAGAGCCATTTATTGGCTAAAGATTTGCCAGATTTCAATGCAAAACAAATCATTATCTACGGAAATCTTGTAACATTCAAGGGGACAAATACGAATAATGGCCAGCTTATGTATTTTGGAACATTTGTTGATTCCAGCGATGTTTTCTTCGATACTGTACACTTTCCAAAAATAGCTGAGAAATATAAGTTTCAAAGTAGAGGCATATACAAAATTGTAGGAACGGTTACCGAGGAGCTCGGATACTATTGCATCATTGTCGAAAAACTGTTTTTTCAAGAAATAATGCCTGATCCGCGGCATCATTTACCGGATAATTCTAATAAAAATTCTGCTAATAACCCATTGCTTAATATCGCATAATAATGAGATAATGAAAATTTAATATATTCGAAATAAGACGAATTTGCAGGGAGTGCTGCAGTATATGCTATGACTAATGAAACTCAAGGCCTCTGCTATTTGTTGGAGCAATTAACTTCTTATATATTTAGACATTATCCCATAAAATGCTTCTGAACGCACTTCTCAAATTAGTATTAATACGAATAAAACTTTCTGAGAAGCCGATAGTTGTCAATTATCCATAGACATCAAAAGTACAGCAGAAAATAGGGTCGAAAATAAATGATGATATTGCATCCCTAAATCAATAAAATGTGAAGGTTATCCATTTACAATGAATGCGTGAATGACCCCGGGAAGCCACGCTAATATGGTTAAAAGTACGCTGATTAGAAAGGTCGTGCCCAAGCCGTGGTTCATAAAAACGGCCAAAGGCGGCAAGAGGATATTTAAGATAATTGTTACTAAAGACATATTGAATAATTTAAAGGTTATAATTATATGAAAATCAACAATTAGATGGTAATCTAAATTATTTGAATGCAAATTTATTTTGTTGATGCAGTTTTAATCTTGCCACGGCTAGTTCTATCTTCCTCAACTAATACTGCATAATCGGGAGAACCGATTATACCTCCGAAGAAAGCGGCTCCTCCTCCTAATAACAATATTAAAAAAGCCACAATAGCTGCCGTGCCAGCTGCATCGGCCGCCTTATCACTATATTCTTCTACCTTCTGTTTGGCCTCAGCATAGTACTTTTCTACTTTATCAATTGTATTTTGCATCCTGGTGTTCCATTTTTCAATCACACCATCAATTTCCGCATCACTGAGTTCTGTGTTTTCCGTAAGGGATTGCTTAATTTTTTTAGTATCAAAAAATTCTTCTGAATCCCCTGTTGTAATTTTAAGATTGCCGCTTTGGTCTAAGTCGAATGAAAGGTCACTAACATAGTCGTCGATGTCGTTTTCCAAGTTCATACGTTTCAGCTCTCTTTTGGAATCTCTCAAAAATTCACTGGTTTCCTCCGAAGCTTCTTCCGGTAAGATATTATATTTTTCACCAGTGTCGATAAGATCGAACATTTGCTGTTTAATAGACTCAGAAGTATTCTGAGTCTGTTCTTGTCCAGATTTCATTGCGTTCTCAACCTGAACGCTAATGTCTTCGGAGTCGTTACCGCCAACCACGCCAGAAACCAAATTGCCAATTCCGTTCAAGATACCACCTACAGCAGCGGTCAACATATATACGCCAATGACTAATGAGAGTGCCCAGATTAGAAAACCGTGTAATGCACCATCGATGTTCGATGTTAGCCCTGACATACGCGCAGCCACCAGACCGCCAGTGAAAAGAGCGGCCACATTGGAAAGAATCCACCAAATGGCCGTGCCGACTCCAAGACCTTTAAAAGGGTCTGATTCCGTTAAAGGGTCTATGGTGGTCTGCCTATACCTAAGCCTAAAATATTC
>JBATUY010000052.1:0-25468 GCA_049671465.1 Pricia sp.
GTCTTGAACCAGGTATCCCGAAGGGAAGCTACGTTGAGTCCCATTTCCATACTTCCATTTTTTATGGATAAAGTACCTTCTGAAACGACTTCACCAATTTTTTTGAAGTCGATGTTCTTGTCGGACAATATGTTTTCAAGCGATGCATCCCCTTGAAAAACGATACCCGCATTTTCGGAAAACAATAACTTGATCGTATCGGATTCTCCCAAACCGGACAAATCCAAATCGGCACCCAATTCGTTATCCGCAAAGCACATCTCTAACAGCGTCGTAATCAATCCCCCGGAGGCAATGTCGTGGCCTGCGGTTATTTGTCCGTTTCGAATAAAAGTTTGAATGGCATTGAAAGTAGTTTTGAAATACGCATTATCTATAATTGTCGGAGCTTCGCTGCCGATGGCATTCCGGATTTGCCCGAACGATGAACCGCCCAATTTATATCCGTCTCTGGATAGGTTGATATAGTAGATGCTACCCGCGTCTTTTTGTACTACAGGTTCGACCACCTTCGTGATATCATCGCAGTTTCCGGCGGCGGAGATAATCACGGTTCCTGGGGAAATAACATCGCCATCGGGATATTTTTGTTTCATGGAAAGGGAATCCTTGCCCGTAGGTACATTGATGCCCAAGGCTATGGCAAAATCGGATATGGCCTCGACCGCTTCGTACAAACGGGCGTCTTCACCTTCGTTCTTGCAGGGCCACATCCAATTGGCGGATAGGGAGACGGATTTCAAGCCGTCTTTCAAAGGTGCCCAGATGATGTTCGTCAGGGCTTCGGCAATGCTGTTTTTGCTTCCTGCCGCGGGGTCTATCAATCCGGAAATAGGGGAGTGGCCGATGCTGGTGGCGATACCTTCCTTGCCTTTAAAATCCAGCGCCATTACCGCGCAATTGTTCAGGGGCAGCTGTAGCGGCCCGGCGCATTGTTGTTTCGCGACCCGGCCGCCGACGCAGCGGTCGACTTTATTGGTCAGCCAGTCTTTACAGGCAACAGCTTCCAATTGCAACACCTGTTCGAGGTAGTCGTGAAAGAATTCTAACGAATATTCGGCATCTTTATAGGTTCTTTGAACTGAGGTATCGGTCATTACGGTTTTGGGCGAGCTTCCGAAGATATCCGAAAGGTTCACGTCCATAGGTTTTTCGCCGTTGGTCTTGGATTCAAAGGTGAAACGGTCATCACCAGTAACTTCACCGACCTCGTACATTGGCGAGCGTTCGCGCTCCGCGATTCGGGCCAGCAAAGCTATATCTTTCTGGCCGATGACCAGGCCCATGCGCTCCTGTGATTCGTTACCGATGATTTCCTTGGCGGACAGGGTCGGGTCGCCCACGGGAAGTTGATCCAAATCGATTTTTCCGCCCGTATCCTCCACCAGTTCGGACAGGCAGTTGAGGTGTCCCCCCGCCCCGTGATCATGAATGGAGACGATGGGATTGATGTCGTTTTCCACCATACCGCGGATTGCGTTTGCCGCCCGCTTCTGCATTTCAGGATTCGAGCGCTGAATGGCGTTGAGCTCGATATTAGAATCGAATTCCCCTGTATCGGCGCTTGAAACGGCCGCTCCGCCCATTCCGATACGGTAGTTGTCTCCACCGAGAATGACGATCTTATCACCGGTCTTTGGAATATCTTTCAAAGCTTGTTCCGCTTTTCCGTAACCGATACCGCCCGCTTGCATGATGACCTTGTCGTAACCCAACCTGCGGCGGCTTTCGTACCAAGTGCGCTTGGCATCTGCCTTCCCTTTTAAATCATCGGTCCGGTTTTCCGCGATATTGTACCCGGCATCGGGTACCGCAGTAATGGTTTGGTGTTCAAAGGTCAGTACGCTACCCGCGATCAAGGGCTGTCCGAATTTGTTGCCGAAGTCCGAAGCCCCGTTCGAGGCTTTTATCAAGATGTCCATGGGCGTCTGGTAGAGCCAATCGCGTTCCGGCATCGCCTTTTCCCACGGTCGGTCTTCTTCTAGCCGGGAGTAGGCCGTCATGTAGACGGCGGTACCGGCCAAGGGTAGGGAACCCTTTCCTCCGGCCAGACGATCGCGGATTTCGCCGCCCGACCCTGTAGCCGCACCGTTAAAAGGTTCAACGGTAGTGGGAAAATTATGCGTTTCCGCTTTTAGGGATATGACGGATTCAAAGTCGGTTTCCGTATAGAAATCCGGCTTATCGGCGGATTTCGGGGCAAATTGCACCACCTTGGGTCCTTTGACAAAAGCGACATTGTCTTTGTAGGCCGAAACAATACCGTTCGTATGCTCTTGGGATGTTTTTTTAATAAGCTTAAAGAGGGAAGAAGGCATCTCTTTGCCATCAATAACAAAAGTGCCGTTAAAAATTTTATGCCGACAGTGCTCGGAATTGACCTGACTGAAGCCGAATACTTCTGAATCGGTCAATTTGCGTCCCATTTTGTCGGATAGCTGCTCTAAATAATCTACTTCTTCATCACTTAAAGACAAGCCCTCTTTATGGTTGTAAGCAGCGATATCATCAATTTCCATGATGGATTCGGGAACGACATCCACTTTAAAAATGTCTTGATCGAGTCCGGAAAATTTTTGGGAAAGCATCGGATCAAAATCCTCGAAATCTTTCGCGACGGTCTGGAACTCCTCGATACGTAGAATCCCGGAAATACCCATATTCTGGGTAATTTCAGTAGCATTGGTACTCCAAGGCGTAATCATGGCGGCACGGGGGCCGACAAAAAAATCATCCAGTAAGGTCGAAGGTAATTTGGGGGAGTTGCCGAAAAGCCATTCCAGTTTCTCGACATCGTTTTGGGTCAGTTCGCGTTGGGCTTGCAGGGCATAGACTCGAACCGCCGCATCGCCAAAAAAGTGAATCATTTTTGTACCGTTTTTGAAGCGACCAAAGGTACGGTTTTCTCTCGGAATGTGTTTGCTGTTTTCAGGTCTTCGGACTTCCGGTATGAGAGACGGTGTCCTCTAGTAAAATGGACAATCCTAAGCAAAATCCCTAAAATCCGGCCGTGTCAGGCAGCCTTCGGTCCGAGTTTCTTTCTTAGGTAGATGAAGGCCTCTTCCACGGTATCAAAAATATCCTCTTCGGGGATAAGATCCGGAATTACGCCTATGGATTGCAGTCGGTCATAGGGGCCGGGTTGAACACCGACCAGTATCACTTCTATATCCATGCTTCTCAGTTGATGGATGGAATCTTCCAACGCATAAAGAGCAGATTGGTCGATTATGGGCACCTTGTCCATTCGTATGACCAAAGCTTCCATTTCCGACGATAGTGTAGACAGACTATCCTTGAACTGGCTTGAAAATCCAAAGAAAAAAGGACCGTAAAGGTGTTTGATGATGACCTTATCCTTATATCTATTATAGAACTCCACTTCGTCTTGCCAAGGCTTTGAGTCATCTAAATCGGACACAGGACCCAGATTCATACCCTTTTCGCCCAAGTCGCTGGCCTTTTTCATAAAAAGCAATGATGACAACGCCATGCCCAGCCCAACGGCGTAGATAAGACTGCCGAAGGTGGTGACCAAAAGTACGATGATCAGTACAAAAGTATCCGCCTTTGGAACGGAACGCAAGTGCTTCAATCCCCTAAAATCAATAATTTTAAATCCTATGGGAATAAGAATTCCCGCGAGTACCGCCAAGGGAATTTTTGCGGCCAATGGCCCTAGGCCGAGGAGTACCGCTAATAAAAATAACCCATGTAAGGTGCCGGAAAGTCGGGTCTTACCACCGGCATTAATATTGACCACAGTGCCTTTGGTGGCACCTGCTCCCGGGATACCCCCTATAATAGCGGCCACCATATTGCCGATACCCTGCCCGATCAGTTCCCGATTGCTGTTGTGCTTGGTCTTGGTCATGTTATCTGCAATAACGGCTGTCAAGAGGGAATCGATACTTCCCAAAACGGCCAGAACGACTCCATATTCCACGATAAGGCCAATGGCTTCCCCGCTGATGGAAAACATAGTACCGATTTCCAATTTGGGAAGTCCAGATGGAATATCTCCGATAATAGGTACGTTCCATTTTAAGAAAAAGGCCCCAACCGAGGTAATCACCAATGCTGCGAGTGCTGCGGGGATAGCTTTGGTGATTTTTGGAAAAATATAGTAAATCGCCACGGTTATTAATCCGATGGCAATGGCATAGAGGTTGTACTCTTTCAACAATCTAGGCAGGTCTTGGAGTACGGCTACGGTAGATTTCGGGGAATCAAGTCCGGCAAAGGGGAAAATTTGTAGGATAATGATAATCAGACCAACGCCGCTCATAAAACCGGAGACGACCGGATAGGGAAAGTATTTGACATATCCGGCGATGTTCAATAAGCCGAAGAGGATTTGTATGGCCCCTCCGATAAAAAAGGTGAGCAAAATGATACCCATTGCGGCCTCAAGGCTACCCGTCATCTCAATGGCGGCCGTAATCAGAGCTGCAGAGACCACGGTCATGGGGCCGGTAGGGCCGCTTGCCTGGGTCTTCGTACCTCCAAGTAGAGCGGCAAAAATAGCGATACCGATAGCACCATAAAGACCGGCCGCAGCACCCAGTCCAGATTGTACCCCAAAAGCCAATGCTAGTGGTAGGGCCACGACCCCGGCTACCAGACCGCCTGTGACATCTCCCTTGAAGTTTTTAAAATCGTAGAGTTTTTTCATTGGGTGAGTTTTATTTTAGGGTGCCGAACCAAAGGATATATGAACATTCGCCAATCGCAAAAAAAATAAAAAAAAGATGAATATCGAAATGTCAGCGGGATTAAGTTGCGCTTTTTCCAGGAGGTTTTGGACTGCTTTGCGCTATCGCTTTACCAATAACGCCATGTAGAACCCATCAAAGCCACTTTTACTCGCATAGAGTTTTTTCTGTTTTTCCAAGGTAAAATCTTTGCCCTCTTCTGAACCTAAAAACGCCTGCACTTGATCTGAATTTTCTTGTGGAAGTATAGAGCAGGTGGCGTAAACCATCTTTCCGCCGGGCTTTACGATTTTGCTATAACTGCGGAGGATTTCTTGCTGGGTCTTCGTGATCTTATCCAAAAAATCGGGCTGTAGTTTCCATTTGGTATCGGGGTTCCGGCGAATGACCCCCAACCCCGTACAGGGCGCATCGATCAATACGCAATCGGCACTCCCGTAGAGTTTTTTGAAGACTTTGGTCGAATCGATTTCCCGAGGCTCGATATTGTGCGCACCGTTGCGACGCGCACGGCGTTTGAGTTCCTTCAGTTTACTGCCGTAAACATCCATGGCAATGATTTGCCCCTTGTTTTCCATCAGGGCGGCGAGGTGTAGTGATTTGCCCCCGGCACCGGCACAGGTATCGACAACGCGCATACCGGGCTTAGCTTCCAAAAAAGCGGCCACCAATTGCGAATTGGCATCCTGTACCTCGAAAAGTCCCTTTTTGAAGGCCTCGGTCACAAAAACGTTGGCGCGTTCGGGTAGTCGTAGGGCTGACGCATACCCCTTAATGGGTTCGGTTGCGATGTCTTCGTTCAAAAGGGCTTCTGCCAATTTTTTCTTCGTAGTGTTCAAGGTGTTCGTCCGCAAGATAACTTCGGCCTGCTGGTTCAGTGCCGCGCTCTCGGCGGTCCATAATTTCTCGCCCAAAGTTTTGGCGCAGAGCTCGTCGATCCAATCGGGAAAAGCTTCCCGGAATTTCCGGATTTTTGAAAGCTCATCGAATTTCCCCTTGATACGGCGTTCGGGCGTGGGCTCAAGTTGTTTCCAATCCGGTAATTTTATCCCTTTCAAAACTGCCCATACCGCCCACATGCGGAACAGTTCGGGACGGCTAAACGGTGCCTTGACCTCGGCGATTTCGGCATACAGCCTCTTATAGCGCACCATTTCATAGGTGGTTTCCGCAATAAAACCACGGTCCCTGCTGCCCCAGCGCTTGTCGTACCGTAAGACCTTTTGTACGACTTTATCGGCGTACTGATCCTCGTTATAAATTAAATTTAGCGCGTCTATTACGGCAAAGACAAGATTTCTATGTAGTTTCATTTCAAAATTAGGTTGCGAATAAGCCTGCAAAGGTATTGTTTTCGAAGCGATACCCGATTATCTTTGAAGGGAAATGGATTTGGTCTGTACGGCTCAATTCTTTTTTTATGCATCCTAAAGTGACTCCTATCATTTTGAAAGTCTCCGAAGGATTGTAAAAGAAGCCTCTATCACTCGAATGCACCCATCCTTAAAAAACTAGCATGAAACATTGTACCATTATACTGGTCGTTCTCCTCGGCTTCTCCTGTTCTGAAGATAAAAAAAAGGATATCCCATCCCTTCCTTATACCTCTGTCGAGATTGAAACCATTTACGAAGATTCCGTTAGCATTCGTGCCATTGAAATTATCGATAACAGTTTGGCCTATACTGGGAGTAGGGGAGTTTTTGGAAATATCGATATCAATTCCAGTAAAATCAGGGAAAGTGTACAGCAATACGATACGATTTTCCCCGAATTTAGGGCGGTGGCGCATACCTCATCCGATTTTTTCATGCTTTCCGTGGCTAATCCCGCGCTACTCTACAAAACGGGAAGCAATGGCGAAATGGAACTCGTCTATATCGAAGAGGACGCCGCGGTGTTCTATGACGCCATGACGTTTTGGAACGATGACGAAGGCATCGCCGTCGGGGATACTTTAGATGGCTGCTTGAGTATCATTATCACGAGGGATGGTGGAAATACGTGGAACAAACTCCCCTGCTCCGAGCTGCCGGAAGGTATCGAGGGCGAGGGTGCCTTTGCCGCCAGTAATACCAATATCGCGGTCATGGGCAATAAAACGTGGATAGCCACTACAAATAGTCGTCTCTATTATTCTGCGGATAAAGGAAAAACCTGGGAAATTCAAAAAACGCCCATCGGTAATGATGCCCCTACCCAAGGTATCTATTCCATCGCGTTTTACGACGAAAATTTAGGGGTCGCTATCGGAGGGGACTACACGCAGCCCGATAACAATACGGCCAATAAAGCGCTTACGGAAGATGGGGGCAAAACTTGGAAGTTGATGGCGGACGGACAAAATCCGCCATATAAAAGTTGTGTGAGATTTGTACCGAATACCAAGGGCAACGGTATGGTGGCCTTAGGTTTTACGGGCATATCGTATTCTGGGGATAAGGGAGCGAATTGGGCGGCGCTTTCGAATGACGCCTCTTTTTACACGCTTCGCTTTCTAAACGATTCGGTGGGGTATGCCGCGGGCAAAAATCGAATTGCCAAGCTGGTTTTCAGGTAAAACAAATCGACCCGCAGGTTTTGTCGCCAAATGCAGAACCTCGCCGATCTATCCTTTTTTATGTCTGTACTGCTTTAGTAGCTGCTTTTTGAACTCATATTCGGCCCGTAACAACAAGAGCGTTTTTTTAGCGGGAATCACCTTACAGATGCTTTCTATGAAATTTTTATCGAGTTCCTCTTCCTCTTCCTCGAACCTGAGATAGTGTTTGATCAGGTCGGAGGCCTCTTTTTCCGAAAGGTTTTCCGAGTTTCTGATTTTCTCCCGAATCTGGGTATGCTCCCGTTCCCGCATCGCCTCGCGTTTTTCTTCATATTCGTTGTATACGGGCCAAAAGGTTTGCGCTTCCTTAGAGGTCAAGTCTAGACGCTCTGTAATAAAAGCTACCTTGAGTGATTTGATCTTATCCTTATCGGGCTTATGCTGCGCGAAAAATTGCGATGAAATCAGCAGCATAAACAATACGATCGCTATTTTAATGTTGTTCATCGTATTCAAGATTTAGTTCTTCAAATTCGTCGGTGTTATTGTCCAAATAATTCAAAATACTATCGTCATTCAATGTGTTTGTCATCAAATCGGCGATTTCCAATTCATCTACGGGAACGACTTCAGCGATTTCAAAGGGACTGAAATCGGAATGATTGTACTCAAAATAATTTTCGATATCCGTTAAGGCAAGGTCTTCAAACGTAACCTCTTCGGATGTATTTCGATTGAATGTAAAAACCAATAAAACAATTGCGGCTACCGATGCCGCGGCAAAATAATATCTCTTATATCGATATAAAGGGATGACCTTCACCTCTTCTACATTCAATTTTTGTAGAATGTTTTGATGTAAGCCTTCAAAATAGCCTTCTGGAGCTATAAATCCATCGGCTTCGGGGATACTACCGTCATCTTTCGAAAGCTTTTTCTTTAGCCTATCGTAAAAGTTCTCGAAATATCCTTCCGGAGTTTTAAAGGGATATTTTTTATGCTGTTCCTTCATCGTCTTTGTTTGACTGTCAAATGTTTAAAAGGTTTAATCTTTTTTGATAAACGGCACCGCTACTTGGTTTTAATGGTTTTAGGGCATTTCTTTTAAATAGGCCTCGATTTTCTTTACCGCTAAATGGTAAGAAGCCTTGAGTCCACCCACCGATTTATCCAAAATATCGGAAATCTCGCCATATTTAAGTTCATCAAAATATTTCATGTTGAAAACAAGCTTTTGTTTTTCCGGGAGTGTCGCGATTGCTTTTTGTAATTTCAGTTGAATCGCATCACCCTCGAAATAAACGTCCGCCTTAAGGTTGCTGAGCATTTGATCTTGAAGTTCCCCGCCGCCGATATCCAGTTTTCTGGCCTTATTTTTTAAAAAGGTGAGAGACTCGTTCGTGGCAATCCGATACATCCAGGAATACAGTTTACTTTCGCCCTTAAAGCCTTCGATATTCTTGAATACCTTAATAAATGTATTTTGCAAGACATCATCGGCATCGTCATGGTTCAGAACGATTCTTCGAATGTGCCAATACAAGCGTTGTTTATGGGTATCGACTAACACCTCGAAAGCCTTTGAACGGGTTTCCGGATGCTGTAGATCTTGAACTAAAGTTTCTTCGGCAATCACTATTCGAAGGTGTTTTCTGTAGGTAGGATGTCAAAAATACGAAAAGGTTTAAGCGGAAAGGTTGGACTTCTGGCGAAAATTTTGAAGCTTTTAGCCTGCCTGCCTGCCTGCCTGCCTGCCTGCCTGCCTGCCTGCCTGCCTGCCTGCCTGCCTGCCTGCCTGCCTGCCTGCCTGCCGAGTTTAACCTAAGGACTGCATTTCGACCAATTTTTTATATATCCCATTTTGTGAGAGCAATTCGACATGTGAGCCTTGTTCGACGATCTCCCCTTTTTGAAGCACCACAATTTTGTCCGCATTTTGAATGGTGGAAAGCCGGTGGGCAATGACGATCGAGGTGCGGTTGC
The DNA here is from genome assembly GCA_049671465.1 of Pricia sp. GTDB lineage: Bacteria > Bacteroidota > Bacteroidia > Flavobacteriales > Flavobacteriaceae > Pricia. Next base: position 9,241 of record JBATUY010000052.1, read on the forward strand.
GCATCATTTTCTCTAGGGCATCCTGTACCAAACGCTCGCTTTCGGTATCGAGGGCAGAGGTGGCCTCGTCTAAAATCATGATTGGAGGATTTTTAAGCACGGCGCGTGCAATGGAAAGCCGTTGCTTCTGTCCACCGCTCAATTTATTCCCACCATCACCAATATTGGTGTCATACCCTTGGGGCAGCCCTTCAATAAATTCATGGGCATTGGCGATTTTGGCCGCCTCCATAATTTCATCGCGACTGGCGTTTTCCTTGCTCAACGCAATGTTTTTGGCTACGGTATCATTAAAAAGAATGGAATCTTGGGTGACCAACCCCATTAACTGACGTAATGACTTTTTGGTAATATCCCTTATATCCGTACCATCGATTTTAATTTTACCTTGATTGACGTCATAAAAACGCGTAACCAAATTGGCAATAGTACTCTTTCCGCTACCGGATTGGCCGACCAAGGCAACCGTTTGTCCTTTTGGAACGGTCAGGTCAAAGTTTTTCAACACAAAATCATCCTGATATTTAAAGGATATGTTTTCAAGGGAGACGCCTTTTTCAAAACTCGTTTTTTCAACGGCATCGGGTGTATCGGTAATGGGGTTTTCAGTTTCCAAAATGTCCAATACCCGTTCCGCGGCGGCGTTTCCTTTTTTGACGCCGTAGGAGGCTTTGCTGATAGCTTTAGCGGGTGTTAAAATTTGATAGGCAAGCGCCATGTAGGTTATAAACAGTCCAGGTTCCAAAGATTTCTCTACCAAGACCATTTGCCCTCCGTACCACAGCAGAACCCCGATAACGGCGATACCCAGAAACTCGCTGGCCGGGGAAGCGAGATTTTGACGGTTCAGCAGCGTATTCGAGTATCTGAAAAATCGATCGGTCGACTCCCGAAACTTTCCACTAAAGCGATTCTCCGCGGTAAAACCTTTTATGATTTTCAGGCCGCCCAGCGTTTCCTCTAAAATGGATAGAAAGATGCCTTGTTCCGTTTGGACCTTGTCGGATTTACGTTTTAAGGATTTCCCGATAAGGGATATAATAAAACCGGATATCGGTAGAAAAATAAACACGAACAAGGTCAATTTCGGACTTATGGATACCATGGCGGCAATAGCGAACAACAGGGTCAATGGCTCCCTGACGATAAGTTCTAGAATGGATAGAAAAGAATGTTGAATTTCCAAAACATCAGAGGTGAGCCTCGCAATAGTATCGCCTTTACGTTTTTCGGAATAGTGTGAAATCGGCAGTGATATCGTCTTGTCATAGAGTTCGTTTCGCAAATCTTTTAATACACCGTTTCGTAGAAACGTTATGAAATACATCGCCAGGTATCCAAAAAGATTCTTGAGAAAGAACATGACCAATACCAACAGCACCATAAAAATGAGGGCATCGTTACTGTCATTTTCTGCCCGCTGTGTCACGAAATAACTAAGATATTCTAAAAAGTAGTCTTTGACGTTGCCGATTCCCGACCACTTTGGTTCGATTTCTACACGCTCGGTCTGGTCGAAGAGAACCGTGAGCATGGGAAATAACGACACCATCGCCAAAGTACCGAAAAGCGCATAAAAAATATTCGCGATAATATTCAATACCGCATACCCCCAATAGGGCCGGGCAAAGCGAAGAATCTTTCTGAAATATGTCATTAACCCAATTTGAGTTCACTTTTGATCCGGTCTATTTTGGCATCGAGTTCCGCAGAGACTTTTCTAAAGTTTTCGGCCTTGTCCAATTTCGCATTGGTACTGATGTAAAATTTCACTTTGGGTTCGGTGCCACTGGGCCGTGCAGCGATTCTTGTACCATCTTCCGTTTCGTAAATCAGCACGTTAGATTTTGGAATGTCAATCGCTTTTTCTTCACCGGTCAACACGTTCTTGGCGATGGACGTATTATAATCCTCTATCCATTTCACTTTTGACCCGGCTACGGACTGTACCGGGTTTTCCTTAAAATCTTTCAGCATTTGCTTGATTTCCTCCGCGCCGCTGATCCCTTTTTTGGTTAGGGATATCAGGTGTTCTTTGTAAAACCCGTATGCCACATAACAATCTATCAGGTCTTTGTAGAACGAGCTGCCGTTCGCCTTGGCTTGTGCGCCGATTTCGCAGGCGAGAAGGGTAGCGGTAACGGCATCTTTGTCCCGCACGAAATCACCGACCATATAGCCAAAACTCTCCTCGCCGCCTCCTAAAAATTGCTCATTGGGATAATCCTTTATCATTTTCCCGATCCATTTGAATCCCGTTAACGCCGTCTTGAAGGTTACGCCATAGGCTTTGGCCATGGCTTCCATCATAGGGGTCGAAACGATGGTGGTCGCCACAAATTCGTTCCCCTCGAGACCTTTTTGTTTTTTTTGTTCCAAAAGAAAATGCGTCATCATTATCATGGCCTGGTTACCGTTCACGATTTCCATTTTACCATCGAGGTTTCTGACGGCTACGCCAAGCCGATCGCTATCGGGATCAGTACCGACGACCATATCCGCTCCGATTTCCTCCGCTTTGGCAATGGCCATGGAAAGGGCTTCGGGTTCTTCGGGATTTGGAGATTCAACCGTTGGGAAGTCCCCATCCGGTTCAGCCTGCTCTTCAATGACCGTCACATTTTTATATCCGGCTCGTTTCAGGACTTCGGGAATAGCAGTAATCGACGTGCCATGAAGCGAAGTAAAAACAATCTTAAAATCATCCTTACCTGCAGCATTGAAATTACCATGGGCGACCGAAGCTTTAAAAAAGGCCTCATCGACTTCGGTATCAATGCTCTCGATCAAGTTGGGATTTCCGTCGAACTTAATTTCCTCATAAGATAGGGCGTTGATAGCCGCAACGATTTCGCCGTCTTCCGGCGGTACAATCTGGCATCCATCGGACCAATATACCTTATATCCGTTGTATTCCGGCGGATTATGGGATGCTGTCAGAACAATTCCCGCATGGCAATTCAAATGCCGTACGGCGAACGAAAGTTCGGGCGTGGTTCGCAGTTCGGAGAAGCGATAGACTTTGATGCCGTTCGCAGAAAAAACTTCGGCGACAGTTTGGGATAAGGTATCGCTGTTATGGCGGCAATCGTAGGCGATTACTACCTTGATTTCCTGATCTTTGTACACCTTGTTCAGATAATTGCTCAAACCTTGTGTGCTTTTCCCCAAAGTGTATTTGTTGATACGATTGGTGCCAACACCCATGATGCCGCGCATTCCACCGGTACCGAACTCCATATTTTTATAGAATCGGTCTTTTAGCTCGTCATTATCGTTATCGATCAGATGTTGCACTTCCTTTTTTACGGCCGGATCAAAAAAATCGGTGAGCCAGGTCTTTGCGGTGTTTAGTATGTTCTCCATGTATTGGGTTATTTTGGTGTAAAATTGTTTTGCGAAATTAAGGTATGATCGTGATGGCCGATAAAGATAGGAAGATATAGAATTTTTGGGGCAAAAAGAAGCCCTTTCTTACTCACCTTTAGCGTTGACTACTTCCGAAATCGTATACCGTGTCTCATTTCTCCGATTCCGCACCAAAATTTCCCCGAGAAAACCGGCCAGAAACAATTGGGTTCCGAGAAGCATAGCCGTCAGGGCAATATAAAATTGGGGCCTATCGGTAATCAATCTGCCAAATTTATTGATGAAGAGCTTGTCGATGCCCAGGTAAATTGCGAATCCGAAACCGATAATAAACATAACGACACCTAAAGCGCCGAACAAATGCATGGGGCGGCGGGCGAATTTTGACACGAACCAGATGGTAATCAAATCTAGAAAGCCATTGGTGAAGCGTTCCATTCCGAATTTTGTTTTACCATATTTTCTGGCTTGATGGGCTACGACTTTTTCACCGATATTCGAAAAGCCCGCATTTTTCGCAAGTACGGGTATATAGCGATGCATTTCTCCGGAGACCTCTATGTTTTTGATCACGGTTTTGTTGAACGCCTTGAGCCCGCAGTTAAAGTCGTGCAGTTGAACCCCAGAGGTCTGACGTGCCGCCCAGTTGAATAATTTAGAGGGCATGTTTTTGGAGAGTACGGAATCGTAGCGTTTTTTCTTCCAACCGGAAACTAAGTCATACCCATCCTTTACGATGAGTTGATATAACTCGGGAATTTCTTCGGGATTGTCCTGCAAGTCGGCATCCATGGTGATGACCACGTCACCTTGGGCCGCTTTGAATCCCGCATGCAGGGCCTGCGATTTACCGTAATTCTTAAAAAAACGAAGTCCCCGCACTTGGGGGTTCGCTTTGGAAAGCTGTAGGATAAGCGGCCAAGAATTATCGGTACTGCCATCGTCGATAAAAAGAATCTCGTACGAATAGCCTTCGGATCGCATCACCTTAACGATCCAATCGTGCAGTTCTGTAAGCGATTCACCTTCATTGAGAAGGGGGATGATTATGGATAGATTCATGGATTACTGCTCTAAAATCTGTCCAAAAATACGATTTTGACCTTAATAGGCCGGTTTTTGTTTTTTGACGATAAGCCCGGTAATCAAACCAACGACAAGCCCTATGATAATATTAAAGATTAAGATGATCGGGTACGTTACCCATGCGAACTTCTTTTGCATCTCGATACCTTGCTGCATCTGCTCTTCCGTGAGTTCCGGATTGTTGGCCATTGCCTCTTGTTTTCCCATTTCGGCAACGTTGGCCATATAGTCGGGTTCGATAAAATTGGAGAATATGAAAAAATAGATGAGGCCTAAGATACCGGCAATCAATGCGGCACCTGCGCCTACTTTTAAGGCTTCGGAAATCGATAGAAAACCAAGATTGGCTTTTTTGAACTGCACAACGGCCCAGACAATGACGGCAGCCAATATGGCGATTTGGGTTATTTGAACGGCGGCACCCCGCTCATATTGCATGTCCATTGCAAACAGCATAATGCCGAATGCGATTCCGACTCCTCCGGCAATGAGTCCGTAATTTAATGCGAATTTTCCGGTTTTGGGTTGATTTTCTTCCATTTCAGTTTTGATTAAAGGTTGTTCAAATGATTAGTGCTTCTCGTACCCGTTTTGTTACATCTAAATATACATTATTTTTATGGTTCTTTTTACCGGTTATCATTGCAAGTTTATCAAAAAAGCCTAAATTTGCACCCTTTAAATGAGTGCCCGTCGGAATGGGCGCGTAAAATTTTAGCTTGATGAAAAAAGACATCCACCCAGAGAATTATAGATTGGTAGCTTTTAAAGACATGTCGAACGACGAGGTGTTCTTGACAAAATCTACCGCCGATACCAAAGAGACGTTAGAGGTTGACGGAACTGAATATCCTTTAGTTAAATTGGAAATTTCTAGAACTTCGCATCCTTTTTACACCGGAAAAGCCAAACTTTTGGATACTGCCGGACGTATCGATAAGTTCAAGAACAAGTACGATAAGTTCAAGAAGAAAAAAGCCGCTCCCGCTGAAAAGCCGGCCGAAGAGGCTGCTCCGAAAGCAGAGGCCGCCCAGAAAGAGGCTCCAAAGGCTGAAGCTAAAAAAGAGGCCCCAAAAGCTGATGCAAAGGCCGAAGCCCCGAAAAAGGAAGCTCCGAAAGCAGACGCTGATGCTAAAGAAAAAGAGTAATCGTATTTGCTCAATGAATTTATATAGGATGCCCTCGAATATCGAGGGCATTTTTTTTTAACTTCCGAACAATTGTGCCACGGAGAATAAACGGGGGACTTGAGCGTTTAAAAGCCATATCGTCAACTCACAATTTTAATAGAAAACGCAACAATGAACTACATTCTTTTCGATGGTACGGTACGGGAAAACCTACTGCCATTTACGTTTACTAGGCCGGTCGCCGATATCCGAATCGGTATATTGACCATTCGCGAAAAATGGGAAAGATACCTAGGCAACACCATTACGACTATTACCGAAGACTACCTCTCAGAGAAGTTTCCCATGGTAGAAATGACGGAGAACGTGTTGATAAATGCCTCCTATTTACCGACTAAAAAACTGGTCGATCTCGTCGTCGGACTCAAAGAAAACGAGGCGATTTTTCAAGGGGAAGAGGTCATTGCCTTTTTTACCGCTGATACGCAAGATGAAGTGGACTTTTCAACCTACAAGGCCTTAGAATTTGAAGATGATATTCTTAGGATCGTTAATACTTGGGATATCTTCGAGAAGAACGGGGAAGCCCTGCAAGCGGATTTCGACCTGATAACCGCCGGAAGGGAAAGCGCGCCCATTTCGGATACCAACCGCGTAATACATCCCGAGAATATTTTCTTGGAGGAAGGTGCTAAAGTAGAATTCAGTATTCTGAACGCTACAGAAGGGCCTATCTATCTTGGAAAGGATTCCGAAATTTGGGAAGGGGCCATGATCCGTGGCGCTTTTGCCCTTTGTGAGCACGCTACCGTAAAAATGGGCGCCAAGGTATATGGAGCCACTACCATTGGACCACACGGTAAAATCTGCGGGGAAATCAGTAACTCCGTGATTTTTGGATATTCAAGCAAAGGTCACGAAGGCTATTTGGGCAATGCCGTGCTAGGGGAGTGGTGCAATATCGGGGCGGACAGCAATAACTCTAACCTGAAAAACAACTACGCCAAGGTACGTCTATGGAATTACGCCAGTGAAAGCTTCGAACAGACGGGGCTCCAGTTTTGCGGCCTGATGATGGGTGACCATAGCAAAACGGCCATCAATACGATGTTGAATACCGGTACGGTCGTCGGGGTAAATGTGAACCTTTACGTGCCCGGATTTCCCAGAAATTTTATCCCAAGCTTTAGTTGGGGCGGGGCGAGCGGATTTTCGACCTACCTTCCCGAAAAAGCCTTTGAGGCCGCGAAAGTGATGATGGCAAGACGACAGGTAGAGTTTGATGATGTAGAGGCCCGCATTCTGGCCCATGTCTTTGAACTGACAAAGAAATGGCGGAAATATTAACGGACACCAATTTTTAGACGCCAATCAAAATTCGCAAACTGGTAATTACATCCCTATCGCCCGATACGCGCATCGTACAGCTCCTGTAATTTTTTCAGGGTCGCCACGATATCCTTGGCATTGGCAATCGATGCAGCTTCGATATCAAGGGCGTACTGGTAGTTTTGCAAATCACCATTTTCGGTGAGTTTTATCGCTTTCTTCTTGTTCTTGGTAAGCAATTCTACCCAGACACGGTTCCCAGAAACTTGCACTTCCATGGTATAGGGGTTCATTTCCTTGGCCCCGAATTCATAGACAAATTCGGTCGTATTCCTCCGGTCGGTTACCGTTTTGGTATAGGTCAGGGCGCTGGTCTCGATATCTTGCATCTCGAGTTTTTGGGCATAGTCCCGCTCGCTGTTTTCGACGTCGGTAACTTGGCGCTCTAGATTGGCCCATGCTTCTTTAAGGGTGGTTCTGGAATTCGATCGGGCATCATCTTTTTGTTGCTGCACCTCTAAAACCATATTTTTAAGGGCGGCCTCGGTACGAAGGGCGTCTTCGCGAGAGTCTAGGTACAGTCGCACGTAATGCCTGTAGTTCTGGGGCTCGCCGTTCATGATGTGCTTAATGAACGGTTCCTTGTTTTTGACGATGAGTTCGAGAAAAAGTCCTGATTTGGTGGTCTCGTTTCTGATTCCCGAGGCATTGATGTCGGTCAAACTGAACATATACTCATGTTCTAAGTGCCTTTTGTCACTGATTTCCTCGATCGAAAGATTTACAGTCTCGTCGTTAAGCGCCATATGCTGCTTGATTCTGGCATCGACGGTATTTACCAGTTTTATATCTTGGTTAATCTGTTCGAGCACCTCCGATGCTGAGGTAAATTCCTGATTTCCGCCCTTGAACTGCTTTTCGGCCAAAGAAATGGCTTCCTTCAAAACGCTCTGAATTTTTTTAAGTGTATCCGGTGAGTTCGCATATATCGTAATGATGTCACGATAGTCTTTCAACCGCCCATCTACCGAATACTTGATCGACTTGATGCCGCTTTTGGTGCGTACTTCAATGAAGATTTCATCTCCCGAAACATGAAATTCGATTGAATTGGCATTCAATTGCGATAGATTAAAGGCCGATACTGTGCGTTGCGAACCCTTTGCCTGTTCTAGTTGCACCGCATCACCGATATCGGCAGCGGCACGCAGTTGTTGCTCCACCTTTTCGTCGGACAATTGCACGGGGTCGATATGTTCTATTAACCAGTTCAGGTGATCATCATAGGTTTTCAATGAAAGCGCTTTCTGCTCGATTTCCAACGCGAAGGGAACGGATTCCTCGAAGGCCTGTTTCAGGTCAACGCCATTGTCATCATCAAGTGCGTATAGTATAAAATCGGATATATAGGCGATTTTATTTCCGCCATCCCATGTTTTTTTAATCAATTTCTGATTGCCTTTGGTCACGATTTCCACCAACTTGATGTCCCGGCTTGTGAAGGAACGCAACGCCCTGGGGTTGATGTCAGAAAGTGCCAGGGCGTATTTCACCTCCGTTTCACCGCCCTTATCGTTAATTTCGTTGACCGTAATCTCGACCTTACCAACCGAAGGTGAGCTTATGCTTTGCTTATAGGTTCTATTGTTCGCCTCAACGTTGCTCAAGAGCGATTTCATATCATCGATGTATTCTTGAAGTTCCGGTTCTTGAGCAATAACGGATATAGAAAATAATGAAAGCACGATGCTGGTTATGTATTTTGGGGAGGGTAGTGAGATTTTCATAAGCTGTTTTTTTGAACTGGGATGTTTCTGTGTTTATCGTGAGATAAATGTATGGAATTTCCAGTTTTCCATATATACCTGAAAACCAGTATTAATTCTGTGCAAAAGGATGTGCATAATAGGATGGTTCAAATAAAATCGAGTACCTGGTAGCAATACCAAAGTCTTGCTGTTCTTGCTATATTTGCAGTCCGAAATGTTACTTTACAAAATGGAAAAGAAAGTCGCTTTTTACACCTTGGGCTGTAAGCTCAATTTCTCGGAAACCTCTACCATCGCTAGGGGATTTACCGATGAGGGTTTCGAGCGCGTCGATTTTTCGGAAGCTGCGGATATGTATGTCATCAATACTTGCTCGGTGACGGAGAATGCCGATAAGCGTTTTAAGACCATCGTCAAAAAGGCCCAAAAAACGAATCCGGATGCTTTCGTGGCGGCCATCGGCTGCTACGCCCAATTGAAACCTGAGGAGCTGGCCGAGGTCGATGGGGTCGACCTTGTGCTGGGGGCCACTGAAAAATTTAAGATTACGGATTATATCCATGATTTGCTCGGCCGTCCGGAGTCCACTTTGCCGGCAAGCAATCGCAGTAGCGGCACGGCTGAAGTGCATTCGTGCGATATAGCCGATGCAGATTTCTATGTGGGCAGCTACGCGATCGGCGATCGAACACGTGCATTTCTTAAGGTTCAGGACGGTTGCGATTACAAATGCACTTATTGTACCATTCCCTTAGCTCGGGGTATTTCCCGTAGCGATACCTTACAGAATGTGCTCAACAATGCCGCTGAAATATCCGCTCAGGGGATTAAGGAAATTGTTTTGACCGGGGTCAATATTGGTGACTACGGTAAGGGCGAGTTCGGGAACAAGAAACACGAACATACCTTTTTAGATTTGGTCAAGGCCTTAGATGCTGTGGAAGGCATTCACCGGCTTCGGATTTCATCGATAGAACCCAATCTGATTAAAAACGAGACCATCGATTTTGTAGCGCAGAGCAACGCCTTTGTCCCTCATTTTCATATACCCTTGCAAAGCGGAAGCGATCACATGCTCAAACGCATGCGGCGTCGTTATATGAGCAAGCTCTATGTCGATAGGGTGGCGCGAATTCGGCGGACCATGCCAGAGGCCTGTATCGGGGTAGATGTCATAGTGGGATTTCCGGGAGAAACGGATGCGCATTTCCTGGAAACTTATCATTTTTTGAACGCGTTGGATATCTCATATCTTCACGTTTTCACTTATTCGGAAAGGGAAAATACCGCTGCGGCCAACATGGATGGGGTAGTGCCCATTAAAGTTAGAAAAAAGCGTAGTAAGATGTTACGGGGACTCTCAGCCAAAAAGCGAAGGGCCTTTTACGAAAGCCAATTGGGCACTGAGCGGAGCGTTTTGTTCGAGGGTGAAAATAAGGCAGGCTACATTCACGGATTTACAAAAAATTACGTGAAGGTCAAGGCGCCATGGGACCCCGCGCTGGTCAATACAATACGTGCTGTGACCTTGACCGATATTGCCGATGACGGCCTAGTCCGATTTCAATTTTTGGAGGTAGATGCCAGCGATTCCGTTAAAGCGGTCTCTGAAAGCTCTGATTTACCGTAGAAAAGTTCATCAATATGTGCTTGGTATTTGCCAAGCGTCCATGAACGGGTCGAGAACAAAAAAATCCCGCCTCGTGGCGGGATTTTAAAATGCTTTTTTTGAACCTTGTTAGATTCTGATGCCTACGGGAAGCATCTCTTTGTACTGTCTGTTCTTTCTTAAAAATCCCGCTATTTCAGGACTTGTCGGAACCACCCTCATGTTTTGTTCCTGAATTCGGTGAAGAACCGCTTTGATGAAATCTTCTCTAAAACCGGCTTTTGTGATTTCTTCCGGAACCACCATTTTGGTTAGAAATACTTTACGCTCCTGTGAAGAATACTCGATTTTGGCTAAGTGACCGTTTACACAAGTTTCGAATTGGCGTAAGAAACTGTTGTCCTTAATTTCAACTTCATTCATATAGTTAGGATTTGTATTTCGGCATAGCAGTGAAATTTAGGCGTTCTCAAACCTCAATTTTGACTACTTTTGCCAGGGTTAGACAAACGATGGATTCTCCCAAAGTCTTTACAAAAGTAGTGAATACTATGTTAATTTCCTAATATTTTCGTGCATCCGATTCGTTTCAATTCGCATTCCGCTATGGTACATTCTAAAATTCATGTTTATTTTATGCCGGGAATGGCGGCCGGCCCATCCATTTTTAAAAATATCGTACTGCCTTCCGATACCTTTGAGTTACATTTATTAGATTGGTTCATCCCTTCAAAGAACATGAACTTGAAAGACTACGCGCTGAAGATGAACGAAGAGGTGCGCCATGATAATGTGGTGTTGATCGGGGTTTCTTTCGGGGGTATGCTGGTACAGGAGATGGCAAAACACATCCCCGTACAAAAAACGATAATCATCTCAAGCGTTAAAAAAACCTCGGAGCTGCCCAAACGAATGCGCTTTGCCAAGCACACCAACGTACATAAGTTACTGCCCACGGGGTTGGTGAACAATGTGGAGCTTTTGGCCAAGTATGCCTTTGGTGAAACGACCACGAAACGACTGGCATTGTATGAAGAATATCTGTCCGTTCGCGACAAAGGGTACATCGATTGGTGCATCGATCAAATCGTCAATTGGTCGCAGATAGACTTACCCAAAAATCTTGTTCACATACACGGGGATAAAGATCCGGTCTTTCCTATCAGTCGTATCAAGGATTGTATTCCCGTAAAAAATGGAACCCATACGATGATCATCCATCGGGCAAAGTGGTTTAATGAGCACTTACCTACAATTATTTTGGAATAATCGAGTTGTAGTATAGAAGGAATTTCAATGAGTTCGTTAACTTTGAGAAAACACCAAATTCAACTATGAAGATTTTAAAAAACGGTTTACTGATATTGGGTCTTTTTTTCGTGGTCAGCACCCTAATTTTTGCAGTTCAGGGCAGCGGCCTACAAATGGATGACTCTAGTAAACTCGCCAATACCGCGGAGGCCGGTATTGAAAAGAATGTGGCGCCCGGTTATCGTATCTCCGCGATCGATATTCCCGAAGACCTTAATTTTGCGGGTGAAACCGTGCCCCAGCACGATCCCGAAATTATGGAGCGTATTGACCGTGAATTCTTGGTCAACACCTACTGGCAATCCAATGCCGTATTGTTGATAAAACGGGCCAATATGTATTTTCCGATTATTGAGCCGATATTGGCCAAGAACGGCATTCCCGATGATTTTAAATATTTGGCCGTTGCTGAAAGTGGGCTTCAAAATGTTGTTTCTGGCGCAGGTGCGACCGGATTTTGGCAGAGTATGAAAGCGACCGGTCAACAATATGGGCTAGAGGTCAATAAAAATGTCGATGAGCGTTACCATTTGGAAAAATCGACCCAGGTCGCCTGTGAATACCTGAACAAATACTATGAAAAATATGGAACCTGGACGCTTGCGGCCGCATCATACAACGCCGGTACCGGAGCTATCGACAGATATCTGGGCATACAGCAGGTCAATGATTATTACGATCTGTTGCTCGGCCAAGAAACCGGCAGATACGTATTCAGGATTATGGCAATCAAGGAGATTTTAAGTCATCCCGAAAAATATGGCTTCGATGTGAAAGAAGACGATATGTACCAAGCCGTGCCCACGTTCAAAGTCGATTTGGATGAGCCCGTATTGAGCTTCGCCGATTTTGCCCAGAAGTATGACATCAACTACAAGATTCTGAAAAGACACAACCCCTGGTTGCGCGAACCACATTTGAACAACAGTTCAAAAAAGAAGTACGTCATCGAAATTCCCAAAACAGGATATTATAAGGCCACCAAATAAACGATTGAATATCTGGATTGTACGAGGTGCCGGCTACTGGCGAACTGTAAAACGCAGAGGGCAATCGTCCAATTAGGTTGTTCCCATTTAAGGATGCACACCATTTCCCTTTTAAGGACCCACACCATGGCGTCCTTTTTTTATTTCATTGCACTCGTGTTCTGCCCATTATCCTTCTTCATGAATCGGTACAACCTTGAAATTATTATGTATATTGGATTCCGAAGCCGCCTAAACCCATATTCGTGAATGCCATAGTCTCCTTTTTTAGTGACAACATCTGGGCGGTCGCCTTGGTTATCAACTATTTGTTGGTCATTAGCCTTTCTGTTTTTATCATCCTAAAGAATAAGAATCCCGTTAAAACACTGTCGTTTCTGTTCGCGTTGGCCGTGCTTCCCTTTCTGGGTTTAGTGGTTTATTACTTCTTTGGACAGGACTACCGAAAATCGAAGATTTTTGAGAAAAAGTATATCCTGGACAACGATAGAATCCGTGAATGGCGAAAAAAATTTAAACTCGAACAGGGGGAAAAGGAAAATTTCAAGGCAGATTTCGGAGAAGGTATCTATAAGATTTACACCCTGTTAAAGAACAACGAAAGAGCGGTGCTCACCTTTGACAACCAAGTCGATCTGCTTATCAACGGGGAGCAAAAGTTTGAAATGCTAAGGGAAGATCTGGCGAACGCAAAGCACCATATTCACATGGAGTATTTTGTGCTTTTCGACGATGAACTGGGTACCGAACTTATTGATATTCTGAGTAAAAAAGCCGAGGAAGGGGTCAAGGTACGGTTGGTTTACGATGATGTGGGAAGTGACATGGCGTCAAAATCCAAAAAGAAAATGACCGATGCAGGGGTCGAACATTTTCCATTTATGCCGGTGCGATTCTCGAATTCTACCAGTAAGTTGAACTATCGGGACCATCGTAAAATTGTAGTCATTGACGGGAAATATGGCTACGTTGGCGGTATCAATCTCGATCAGAAATACGATAACTCTTATGATAACGAAAGATATTGGCGTGATACCCACATTCGCGTACAGGGCGGCGCCGTTGGTTCTTTGCAATCTTCATTTTTACTGAATTGGAACTTTGCCTCTAACGATGAAACCGAAATCGAGCAAGAGCTCTTTCCGGAAAATAAGCCTGAAACCCAAGAACCCATCGCCATTCAGATGGCGGCTAGCGGGCCCGATAGCGATTGGGCCAATATCATGGAGGCTTTATTTTGCGCCACCACCGCGGCCCGAGAGCGTATTTATCTGACCTCACCTTATTATATGCCCAACGAGGCGATTTTTACGGCCTTGAAAACTGCGGCGCGCAGCGGGGTAGATGTACGGGTCATTTTACCCTACGAATCAGATTCCTGGGCCGCCCAGTACGCCTCTGATTCATACATCGAGGAAAGTCTGGAGTCGGGAGTGCGGATATTTAGATATGTCAAGGGCTTTGTTCACGCAAAAACCATGGTGGTAGACGACCGGTTGACCACTATCGGTACGGCCAATCTCGACTATCGAAGTTTCGCCTTGAATTTTGAAATAACCGCTATGATCTATAACGATGCCCTCAACACAAAGATGGCCGAGGTTTTCGAAAAAGACCTCGAAGATTGTACCGAAGTGGAACTGGAACGCTGGAAGGAACGCGGAATCGGGCGCAGGCTCAAGGAATCTTTTTGTAGGCTTTGGGCACCGCTTCTATAATTTTATATCTTTTTCATCTGCTGCTGCATCATCTTTATTTGATCGGTCAGCATATTGTTCTTATCCAGTTTTTTGGCTTCCTGAAGTAATTTGGTAGCTTCCCTTTTCCGACGCTTTTGCATAGAGATACCCGCAAGGCTCAATTTGGCCATGGCAACGTCATAATCCATAGTCAGCCCCAATTTGAGGGCTTTCTTGAAATATTTTTCGGCCGTGGTAAGGTTTTTCTGGGAAAAAATGATACCGTGGAGATAATTGTAATACCCTTGTTGTTTGGTGGTCAGGGCCGTTTCCGGATTTTTAATTTTATCCAACCATTTCTGTGTGCCCTCTAAATCTTGTTTTCGCATTCTAAGAAAGGCCAGTAAAATGATTTCGTTCCTAAAATAGAGAAAGATAAAAATGAGCGAAAGTAAGATCAGGGCGATTCCGTTACCGATGTTACCGTCTACGAATTGGTATACAGCGTAGGCGATAATCAGACCGGCAATGATAAGTTTAAAAATTTTGTTGAACATTTCTTTTTGAATTTATTCGATGACGCCATCCATCAATTCATAGGTAATCGTTGATTTGATGGTGGTCGGTATTTCTTGGTCTCCCATTTGGGTCATGGTCGAAACGCCTTTTGATTCGCCTTCGACCGTCATTTTTTTCATAAATCCGGAGGATGGTTCGGTGGTTATTTTGGTCTGTTGCGTACCGGAGAGTTTCATGGTCGTGGCCATTTCGGTTACGTCCATCGTAATATTTGCCGTACCGCTGATGCTTCCTTCTTCGTCGGATAGGGCCTCTAATGTCCAATTATTTGTGGCACTTAGTTTGCCCTTGTAGGCATTCTCCCAGCTATCCCCAACATCTACAGGTTTCTTGGGATAAATAAAGGTCATTTGTTCGTAGCTGTTCGAAAGGGCCTCCGAACCGAATTCCTTTTTAAGGGATTTTTTCATCATATTCAACGAGAACTCGTCTTCCAGACCTGATGCCGCGGCCATTTTTGACACCAAACTATCGCCGCCCGTAACTTCAAGTATGTCACCGTTCTTGGCGAGCCGCACCTGAACGGGCCGGTTTAGTAAACTGCCGAAAACCTTCGATTGCATGTTGTCTTCGTCCACCGTTTTGGCGCTCACGTTCATCAGTTCGCCCTGAATGCTGGAAGTCATTTTAAGGTTGAGGTCCTTAAAGGTCAATGCGATGTCGTAGGCACTGTCGCGTTCGGCCAGTACCTTGAACTCTAGAATTCCGTCGATGTTGTTAGTGATGACATGGGATGCTCCGTCGAGTTCCTGTGTGATAATCTGCTCGGCGTTCTGCTGTATGGTGAATACGTCATCCTTTTGTAAAGTATATTCCAAAACGGATTGCCCCATCACGCCGACACCGCAAAAAAGTATAAAAAGTAAGGTCGCAAGGTGTTTCATAGAAAGCAGATCGCCATTTTGTATTCAGGCTGCAAAAGTAACAAAAAAGCGTTTTGTGGCAGAGTGAAGCCTCGTAAAAATAATTTTGATGAATCTATTGGTAAAAGAAAAAGGCTTTGTATATTTGCCACCGGAATTTTGGGGACGAACCTTCAAGTTTCACAATCAAGAAAAGTAGCAAAAAATGCCCGGACAGAAGAGAACATATCAGCCATCAAAGCGCAAGAGAAGAAACAAACATGGGTTCAGGGAACGCATGGCATCCGTTAACGGACGTAAAGTTTTGGCTCGTAGAAGAGCAAAAGGAAGAAAAAAACTATCCGTATCCTCTGAGCCGAGACACAAGAAATAATGATTTCATTTTTTTTAAAATATATAAGGTGTTACTTTCTTTAAAGTAGCACCTTTTTTTTGTTTGTGCCGTACTTGTTGTAGTGCTTTCACTAGACTCGATCAAGACGCTGTTTCGTAGAACTTTAAATACACTGTAGAAG
>JBATUY010000053.1:0-9959 GCA_049671465.1 Pricia sp.
TGCGTGGTTGAACAGAAAGCCTACGCCTATGGTCGGGATGCTGGCGTTGATATTTTCATCGAAGTTGGGGTCGTTGGCGATGCCCAGCTCCAAAAGATTGTCTTGAAACTGTTGTAAGCCTGCCGTGATTCCGAATGATAGTACACCAGGTTGATAGATTTGCCAGTAGGGTCTATTGCTCTCAAAGTCAAAAAAGATTTTATAGGAATAGGCGGCAAAGAAATTGGTGTTCGTTGTCACACCGATTTGATCCCGTACGATTCCGGCGCCCAACCCGACCTTTCCGTCATTCAAGGGCGAGTTGAAACTCAACGAAAAGTTTTGTGGACTTCCCTCGACGGCGCTGATGAATCCCGAATTCGTTCCAGTGATTTCCGTGGTGGGCAGCAGTCCGGCGTAGGCCGAATTGATGATAAACGGATTGTAATTGTATTCCGAAAATACGGCCGTCTGCTGGGCGGATAAATGAGTAAGAGAAACTATCGACAACAGAACACCTAGTGCCAGCGTGCCCAATTTTTTGTTTACTTTCATGGTCTAACGCTTTAAGACTAAGAATCCTTTGGTTTTTTTGAGGATGGACTCTCCTTCGACTTC
The DNA here is from genome assembly GCA_049671465.1 of Pricia sp. Taxonomy (GTDB): domain Bacteria; phylum Bacteroidota; class Bacteroidia; order Flavobacteriales; family Flavobacteriaceae; genus Pricia. Next base: position 598 of record JBATUY010000053.1, read on the forward strand.
AATAGTGAAGAAGTAGGTGCCGGCCGGCAAGGTGCCCGCGCCCATTTTGGTCATTTGATTGGCCTCTCCCCGGAACACATTTCCGGTATTATCGTAATTCGCGATCTTGAATACCGCATCGCCCCATCGGTTATAAATGGTCACGATGTTTTCTGGATGGTATTGAATGTTTTCGATATGCCAGTATTCGTTGATACCATCGCCGTCGGGCGAGAACCCATATTTGGTTTCGTCTTCGGGAATTTCCGTGGTAAAGGATTGTGGCTCGCACTGTACGGCATCCCCTTTGCTGTTGTACGGGATGACCCTTACATAAATTTCAGTTCCGAAAGGCAGCTCCTCAGTATGGCGATAACTGGTCACAGCACCGACATCTTGGTTGTTTACGATATCGCTGCCTCCGGGGGAAGTTCCCAGGGATAAACGATAGCCATCGGTTTTTTCTGTTTCTTCCCAGCTGATGCCGGTGTCTAAAGGAACTTCCGTTTCATTAGTAAAGGGACTCAATAATGCGGTACAATTGGGAACGATAACTTCGGTCTCGAAACTTTCCGAGGTACATCCAACGGCATCCCCGGACGTATTGTACGGTACGATAGTGATATAGATCAGGTTCTCGGAGGGTAAATCCTCTGCAAACGTATAGCTGGTCAAGGAGGCCACATCTTCGTTGTTTACGATGTCGGTTCCGTTCGGTGCGGTGCCTACCGAAATGCGATAGCCATCGGCATCGGAATCGGCTTCCCAATCAATATCTGTAGTAACGGGCACCTCGGTAGCTCCGTTCAGAGGGACGGCCAAGCTTATACACGATGGCAAAGGCCTGATGGTAAAACTTTCCGAAGAACATCCGATGGCGTCACCTATCTCGTTATACGGGATAATGGTAACGGTTACAACTTCCCCTTGACCAAAATCATTTGGGAAAACATAGGATGTCGTGACAACATCAAGATCGGTAATGTTATTAGAAGTGGTATTGCCTGCGGCTATTGATAGTCTGTATCCATCGGCTTCGGCAATGGCATTCCATGATATTTCGTTAGCTCCGGCCACAACTGCTCCGTTCATCGGAGCACTCAAATTGGTACACAATGGTACGGATTTGATGGTAAAGCTTTCAGAGGAACATCCAATGGCATCGCCGACGGCATTATAGGGAACGAGGGTTACCTCGACCGTTTCACCTTGCTCGAAGTCGCTGGGAAAATTATAGGATGTTCCGGTAGACACGACCAAGTCCGTCACATTGTTGGCCGTACTGCTGCTTGCGATCACGGTCAATCGATACCCATCGGCATCGGTAATAGGCGCCCATTCGATATCGGTATCGACGGGAACATCGATAGTGCCGTTGGCCGGTGTGATCAAATTCGTACAGACGGGTAAAGGTTGAATGGTAAAACTTTCCGAAGTACATCCGATGGCGTCCCCGGCCGCATTGTACGGTACAATGTTCACAGTAACCGTTTCCCCTTGTTCAAAGTCATTGGGGAAATCGTAGGTATTTCCCGTAGTAAGTACATAATCGTTGAGATTGTTCGCTGTGCTGCTGCTTGCGGTAACATTCAGCGTATACCCGTCGGCATCTGCAATGGGCGTCCACTCAATACGGGTGTCGACCTGAATATCAGTTGCGCCATTCGTAGGAAGTGTCAAATTCGTACAAGCGGGAAGCGATTGTATGGTAAAAACCTCGGAGGTACATCCGATGGCATCTCCAACGGAATTGTAAGGTACAAGGGTCACGGTTACGGTTTCGCCCGGCTCGAAATCGTTCGCGAAACTTTGGGAAGTTCCTGAGGTAACATCGAAGTCCGTCAGATTATTTGCCGTACTGCTACTGGCGGTAACGGTCAGTGTATAGCCCTCGGCACCGGTGCTCGCTATCCATGAGATATCGGTATCTACAGGAACGTCAAGGTCTCCGTCTCCCGGGCCGTTCAGGGCAGTACATAGCGGCACCGGAGGCGGTATAATGGTAAAGCTCTCCGAGGTACATCCCGATGCATCGCCCAGGGCGTTATAGGGAACAATGGTTACGGTAACGGTCTCGCCACGCTCAAAATCGTTTGGAAAATCATAGGTAGTCCCAGTAGTAACATCAAAATCGGTCAAGTTGTTGGCGGTGCTGCTGCTCGCGGTAACGGTCAGTTTATAGCCATCGGCATCGGTACTTGCGTTCCATTCGATGTTCGTATCGATCGGGAGGTTCGTTGCGCCATCGGCCGGGGTAATCAAGGTGGTGCACGCCGGAGGTCCGTCGGTCATAAAACTTTCTTCGGTACAGCCCGTGGCATCGCCATTATCGTTGTACGCCGTTATGGTAACATAAATCATGGTGCTCGCGGGCAATTCGGCCGTCAGGTCATGGGTGGTCAGGTTGCCAATATCTCCGGTAAATATTTCGGTACCACCGGATGTGGTGCCTACGGTCAGGCGATACCCCGTTGCCGACCCGGAGCCGTTCCAGCTCAAATCAGTGTCCAGCGCTACATTGGTTGCACCGTTTACAGGCGTGGATAACAAGGCACAAGAAGGCGGACTCGTAGAATCACCGGTCGTGAAGCTTTCTTCTATGCAGCCGGTGGCATCTCCGACGGCGTTGTAAGGGATGATGGTTACGTAGTAAGTGCGGTTTTCGAGAAGGTCTTCGGGAATATCATAAGTGGTGGCGTTGTTCACGTCCACATTGTTTACAATTTCGATACCGCCCGAGGTCGTGCCGACTACAACTAAATATCCCGTGGCTTCGGGCACTGCCGTCCAGCTTAAATTCGTGTCGATGGGTATGTCGGTAGCCCCGTCGATCGGTCCCGCTAAAGTAGTACAGGCCGGTGGCACGGGAATCAGTTCGGTTTCGAAACTCTCCGGGGTACAAGCAATCGCATTGCCTTGGTCATTGTATGGCGTTACGGTAACGTATATTGTACTATCCTCAGGAAGGTCTGCCGGTAGCTCATAAGTGGTTACGTTCAAGACGTCTTCGTTGTTAAGTATGTCGGTGCCGGTGGGCGATGTGCCTATGGTCAGGCGATAGCCATCGGCGTTCGCGATCGGGTTCCAGCTTAGATCGGTATCGATGGATACGTCGGTTGCGCCGTTCAAGGGTTCGATAAGGTCGGTGCAATCGGGTACCGTTGCGGGATCACTAGAAATCGTAAAGCTTTCTTCCGTACACGGACCTACCGCATCTCCGGTATCATTGAACGGAATCAAGGTCACAAATACGGTTTCGCCGCCGGAGAAATCCGCTGCGAATTCATAGGAAGTAGCGTCGTTGATGGTTTCGTTAGCGACAATGTCATTTCCCCCTACCGTTGTGCCCACGGTCAGGCGATAGCCTCGGGCAAAAACTGCGGGTTCCCAAGTTAAATTGGTGTTTACGGGCACATCAGTATCGCCATTCAGCGGTGAGGTCAATGTTGTACAGACCGGAACGGGGCAATCGAGAATGTCATCGGAAATGGTCCAACCGTAATTGTCGATCATCGATTGGCGTTCTTCGACCGCATCGCAGTAGGGCAAGCCTTCTGCGCCCAGTGTAATACCGCTGGTCAAGGTCTGTTCAGACCATGCGATCAAGGTGTTGTCATAGTTTTCCCGGGTTAATGCCGTGTTGTCGAGCATATCGGTCATGTCGGTAACGTTGCTGATATCCCAGTCTCCTAAATACTGATCGAGGGCGGTGGCGTTAGCGAAAGTCGATTGCATACTGACGCTGCCCAAGTTCCACAGGTCCATGGCTTGATTGTAGGTCGAGGCATCCTCGAACATAGCGTCCATATTGGTAACGCCGGTAACCCGCCAGTTGTTGATGCTTTGATTGAATGCAGCTGCTTCGTTGAACATTTCTTCCATAGTATCAACGCCCCTTACGTTCCATGCGCCAATAGCTCCGTTGAAGGTAGTTGCGCCCTTGAACATTTTCTCCATGGTGGACACCGAAGCGACATTCCATGCGTTTAAGGTTTGGTCGAAAGCGATCGCATTTTCGAACATTGACCTCATGGTAGTTACAAAAGAAGTGTCCCACGTATCAATGGATTGATTGAAGGCCGATGCCCCATGGAACATTTCGCGCATGTTAAGCACTTCTCCCGTATCCCAAGTGATCAGGGGTCGGTCGAAAACGACGGCATCCTTGAACATCGCCTCCATAGTGGTTACCGAAGATACATTCCAATTGTCGAGGGGTTGGTTGAATACCTCGGCATTCTCGAACATTCGGTTCATTAAGGTTACGGAAGATACGTTCCATGTATTCAGTGGTTGATCGAACAACAAAGCCGAATTGAACATCGAGGACATATTGGCGACGGCACTGACATCCCAAGCATCCAAAGCTTGGTCGAAGGTCTCCGCAGATTGGAACATGGATTGCATGTTTACCACCGAATTTACATTCCAGCTGTTCAGGGGCTGGTCAAAAGCTACCGCACTTTGGAACATAGAGCGCATATCGATAACGTTGGTTACGTTCCAGCTATCGATATTTTGGTTGAAAGCGGAAGCACGGTAGAACATTTGTGCCATATTGGTGACCAGCCCTACGTTCCACTGATCTAAAGGCTGGTTGAAAACTGTGGCAGCGTCGAACATGCCGAACATATTGGTCACGTTCGCGACGTTCCAGTCGTTCAGGGGCTGGTTGAAGACTTCTGCGTTTTTGAACATTTCGTTCATTAGCGTAACGTCACCTACGTTCCAAACGCCAATGGGCTGATCGAATGCATCGGTACTTTCGAACATACTTGACATGTCGGTGACCTGGCCTACATTCCAATTGTTCAAGGGTTGATTGAAAGCTTGCGCTCTACTAAACATATCTGCCATCGTGGTCACATTGCCCACATCCCAACCATTTAAAGGTTGATCGAATAGCTGGGTGCCGCTGAACATGTTGTTCATGGACAATACATTCTCCGTATTCCATCCATCTATATTTTGATTGAAATTGGTCGCAGAAGCGAACATGTTGTACATGTTGGTGACGCTGCCAACATCCCAATTGTTCAAAGGTTGGTCAAATTCGTAGGCTTGGTAGAACAGGCTGCCCATATTCGTAACATTGCTGACATCCCAGTCATTGATATTTGTATTGAACAAAACCGCCCTACGGAACATACTTTGCATGTTCGTCACTTGGGACAGGTTCGGGATATCGGTCGCGTTATACTCCATGTTTTCACAGAAATAGAAGGTCGATGCCATGCTGCCCCATACTTGAGTGCCCCATTGGTCCATTGAGATCAATTTGAGATTGTCCCTATTCGATGAGGGATGGTAGTGCGATGGATAATCACCAATGATAGCGATCGCATAGATGCCGGGGGTCAAATAGGTATGGGTAATATCGTTGGTCACATTGTTATCGTACTGGTTATCTCCCCAATCTATCGAGAAATCATAGGTCAAATTATCGGGATACCCATCGTTGAGTTCCAGTCTGTACTGATTGGCCGCTGAGGAGTTCGTATCCAGATTACGGGTGTCGACGGTTATTTTAAAGGCATCGGGACTATTGACCCAGCTTGCCACCGTGGTAAAATTAATTTCTTGACAGCCTGTGGCGGGGCCTTCGTCATTGTAGGGCACCACGGTAACGGATACGTTATCGCCCGGGGTGAATTCATTGGTAAAATCAAGGCCTACCACATTGCCGAAATCTTGATTATTATAGATTACTTGGGTCGAGCCGCCGTTTTCACGGGTGATACTGACCCTGTACCCCGTTGCGTTCGGAGCGGGAGCCCAACGGATATCCGAATTGGCGGGTACGTTGGTATCACCGTCGTAAGGAGAGGTTATTTGGGTGCAAAGTACATAAGAGCAATTGACGCTATCACCGCCTATGTTCCAGTTGTGATTATCAATGAGCTGCTGTCGTTCCGCTAACCCGTCGCAATAGGTAAGGTTGGCAGCCCCTAAATTAACGTTGTTATTCACGGTTTGAGCCGCCCATCCGATCAGTGTATCGTCGTAGTTTTCTTGTGACAGCCCAGAGTTGGAAAGCATAGTGGCCATATTCGTAATACTGGTAACATCCCAGACGGCCAAGTTTTGGTCAAAAGCATTTGCACTTTGAAACATTCCGCTCATGTTGGTGACCGATGCCGTATTCCAGTTGTTCAGGGGTTGGTCAAAGACCGGGTTTTGCCTGAACATGTTGGCCATATTGGTCACTTGATTGACCACCCAACCGTTCAAGGGTCGATTGAACAGGGGCGTGTTGAAAAACATGGAGTTCATGTCCGTTACGGCACTGACATCCCAAGCCTCTAAAGGTTGATTATATGCCACGGCCTCTTGAAACATGCTGGCCATGTTCGTGACGCTGCTCACATCCCAAATACTAACATCTTGATTGAAGCTGACCGTTTCCCTAAACATACCGCTCATGTTGGTCACTTGGCTCACATCCCAACCACTGATATCTTGGTCGAAACCCGAATTGTCCCTAAACATATAGTTCATATCGGAGACCTTGCTTACATCCCAATTATCAAGGGGCTGATTGTAGATGGCGCCCCAGATCCATCCATCGAACATACTGGCCATATTGGTCACATTGCTTACGTTCCAATTGTTCAAGGGGTGGTCAAAGGTTCGATGTCTATGGAACATAAATGACATGTCGGTCACTTGGCCCACATTCCAAATTTCTATAGGATGGTTAAATTGAGATTCCCTGAACATGGCCGACATAGTGGTCACGTTGTCAACGTTCCAATTGGCGATGGGTTGGTTGAACGCAGAACCTTGGAACATACCTGACATGTCGGTCACGCCGTCTACGATCCAATTATTTAAAGGTCTGTCAAAGTTACCCGTGTATCTGAACGTACCCGACATATTGGTTACCTGGGTGACGTTCCAATTATTGATATTTTGGTCGAATCTGCTTGCTTCCGAAAACAGGAATTCCATCGTGGTTACGGAACCTGTGTTCCAGTTATCGAGGGGTTCGTTGAAAAGTCTGGCCCTATGAAAGGTGTACGACATATCCGTTATCGCACTCGTATTCCAGTTGTCAAGAGGCCTATTAAAAATTTCCGCCTCTGCAAAGAGCCCTGAAATATCGGTTATCGTACTTACATCCCAGTCATTTAGGATGCCATTGAACGAAGTGCACTCCCTGAACATATCTTTGAGGCTGGTGACCAGTGAAAGGTCCGGCTCGTCGATGGCGTCGAAGTTTATGTTTTCACAGCCGTGGAAAGCGCTTTCCATGGTCCGCCACTGAATATCGCCCCATTGTAAAATTTCAATAATCTTTAGTTTGTCGCCCGAATCGTTGAAATAAATAGATGGAAAAGTACCCGATATGGTTACAGTGTATGTGCCTTGGGAGGCGTAAGTATGGGTAATATCGCCCGTTACCCCCGTATCGGTATCACCATCGCCCCAATCTACGGTATAATTGTAGGTGGTGTAGGCTGGGTTTGTGGGTATCGTAATTTCGTTGACCGCCGAAGACCCCGAGCCGGTATTGGCCGTATTCCAGATGGAATTGAACGTTTGGGAAAAAGCGTTAGCGCTTATAAACAATAACAGTAGGGGCAGAAGGTTTTTGGTCATATGGGATTATTTGTGCGGATTTCGGGAAGGCGAAAGCCCTATTTTAGGCAAACATGTACAGAAACTCCGTAGACTAATATTCGTTGATGGTCGAGACGGGTCAGATTTTCTACAAATTCCGTCGAAGGGTGCTACTGTTCGTTAATGATCAGACTAGCAAGAACATCCGCGATTTCAGCTTCTGTCATTCCGGCGGAAACATCGTTGCTATACAAATACCGGATGATATCGGCTTCAACGGGCAGTATATCGTTATCGGCGCTGATTTGTGAGCATAAAAAACTGTGCTCGTCGTCACATTTGTTCGAATGTCCGAAACCAAGCGCATGACCCAATTCGTGTTTAAAAAGAACTTCGATGGGATTTGAAATCCATATCCTTGTCGAAACCAACACGGCATTTTGAGAGGGCGTCATGGCGTAGCCACTATAGTTACCATCTTTGATTACGTCGTACATGTCGGGCCAGAGGGCTTCCACTTCTTCTTTGGTGCCGAAAAAGAGTTCGGCGTTGGCTTCTTCGCTGTCTTCGGTCAACGAGATACTAAAATCTCCGCCCTCAAAAAGGTCGTTATATTCGCCGATAACACTTTCTACGGTGGTTTTATAATTTGCCGTTATCGCACCGCCGAGGTGCAGCTTCATCTCGCTGTACCATTTCTGAACCACGTCATTTCCATTATGGCTGGGCCCTTTCCAGAAGGTTAGGTATTGAAAATAGGTGACCAATTCTTTCTGCGCGTCGGTCAACAGCGTTTTTTCGTCGATATCTTCAATGCTTAGGCTAACCATTTCTTCGGTTATGGCCTTACCATCGAAAGCGGAAACGGAAAAGGTTACATTTTGGCTACTTTCAAAGTCTAGTTTTAGGTTTGCGCCGACTTTTAGTTCGCCCGTGTTTTCATCGATATCGATATCGGTCTGTGATTCAAGGGTATAGGTGATAATGTCTTCATCGGCATCGGTAGCCGTTAAAAAACCGATAGATGTACCGGCTTTAGAATGTTCGGCAACGTTAAAAGATAGTTGTTCGAAAACCGGTACGTTGTTCGCCGGTTCTTCTTGAGGGTCCTCGGGAGTTTCCTCTTTTGCCGATTCATCGGGATTTTCCACGACCGTAATTTCTTCATTGACTTCCTCGAAGCTTACTTCATCGATTTCTTTACTGCAGGCTACCGCTAAGAGCGATAGAATAGGTAAGACTATTCTTCTCATGATTTGGGATTGTTTTTTGGATGTGGGATTTGTAGGTCATCCAATGAATCCCAAAAATAGGATGGAAGTGTTCCGGGAAAAACTTTTTGTTGTGAAATGGAATATCCTGTAGGTCAGCGGTGATTTTGTGTAGTTTGTCGCCACTTGATGGTCTGAAAAAGAGGATGCTATCGAGATTGTTTCGCGTATCTCTTATTCAGATTTTTACAGGGGACGAGGCCGATGGAATATTTCCGGTAGGCGTCGATGTAATCGACTGAAGCATTATATAAGGATGATACCTCTTCCAACAGACTCATTTTTTCTCCTCGAACAATAACCAAAGTTCGGGATCGAGAACCAGGGCATCCGGCTTTGCGGAAGCAGGTATCTCAAATGTCTTAGATTTTTGATCAATCTCTAGGGTGCGAATTTGAAAATTACCCTTACTGACGATACCGATCTCTAAAGGAAACTGAAAGATATGATGGTCTTGCCGTTGGTCGATATCGACACGTATTTTTCCATTTTGGTATTTCCAATCCCATTTGAGCTCAGGGTATCCTTTTTGAAGGAGCCATTGCTCGA
>JBATUY010000054.1:0-3513 GCA_049671465.1 Pricia sp.
GGGTATCGGTATATCTGGTACTATAAACCTCAAACTTGCCGGCGTACAGTTCCCTGTTCAATCGTATTACTTCCATCGCTATCCCAAGGGCCACCGATTTCTCCTCCAAGCCGTTGACCCCTATGGCACCCGTATCGGAACCGCCATGGCCCGGGTCGATTACAACAATAGGTTTCTCCCTTCTTTCCTGTCCGTGAACAGCGGCAAGCGAGGCGAAAAGGATATAGCCAAAAATCAAAAACGGGAATCGTGCCATTTATCGAAAATTTTACCTGCGTGTTGCACAATTTTCATCGATTTCAGGATTTCGCCTAGAATCCACGAAATTTTAACGCTTGCGACTGTTAATTTTTAACCGATTCTCTGCGTTCGTTCCCATCCTTTGGAAATTTCATAACGAATTGATCATCAACCGCCCTCTCCCGAGCGATTCGGGAAGGCATCTAAACGAACCGTTATGAAAAAACTAAGGAGTACGCTTTTGCTGTCGCTTTTGGCAACGGCACCGACCTATGCCCAGATCGGGGGAATCGAGGATTCCGTGAACGACATCTCGGATACCATCCGGACCATCTTTCCTATCATATTGGGGGTCATCTTTTTGGTCGGCTTCCTGTTCAACGCAGGCCATTTTTTTGGCGAGAACGCAGACCTAAAAAAAGGCATTACCCGGGTGCTCGTCTTTGTACTGATAGCAGGGGCGGTCGTCGGCGTCTTTACTTACCTCATAACCCTGGTCGTATAATGAAGGGGTACCGGGTATATCGCAACATCCGTAAGCGGGCATTGATCTTCGGGCTTCCGATAGCTCTGTTCGCCCTGCAGATGTTGGGCGTTATCGGCTCGCTGCTGGTAGTCATCTTCTCGTTCAGTTTCGCCCTGGTACTTGGTGCCGTAACCATCAATATCACTTTGTACATCGTACTGCTGAAATTGACGCTGCAGCCCCATCTGCTCCATTTTGCCACGGTGTTCCCGACCGCCATTTCCAACAAGAAAACGACCGTTATCAGTTATGAGGATTAACCTGACACAGCATTATCCCATAGCGGATATAAAGGACAATCTGATCTTTGCCAGTAACGGGAATATAGTTCTTTGCTTTAGGGCCAGCCTTCCGGAGGTATACTCGCTTTCGGAAAAGGATTTTGAGGACCTGCACGGCAGTTGGTTCCAGTCGATGAAATCGCTTCCTGCTGGTACGGTCGTCCACAAACAGGACGTATTCCGAAAACTGGACTATTCCGCCGATCGATTGCCCAATTCCACTTTCCTGGAAAAGGCCACACATGACCACTTTAAGGATAGGGAACATATCGCCCACGAAAGTTATCTGTTCTTTATCTGGCCCAGGAACAAGGGGCTGAACAAGGCCAAGTATGTAAATCCCTTTAAAAAATTTTCCAAGACTGTCCCAAGCGATATGAACGACACATTGAACGGTTTTGTGAATTCCGTACGGGATTCGGTGGGCTTTCTGAGCAATAGCTACAAACTGGATTTTACACCGATGGGGGGAAAACAGATTTTGCTCCTTACCGATAATTTTTTCAACGGGTTCAACGAAGGATTCGACACCGATATAGTGCTAAATAAGGACCACGCCCAGATCGGGGACAACTATTTCGATGTACTGGCGGTCAACAACGAACTGTGTTTCGGGGATAGCGTTCAGAGCAGTAAGACCAACGATGCCTTTACCTCGGACGATTTCGTGTTCCACCAGGGCTTTATCGACGGTCTGGGCCTGGGCCTTAACGAAAACCATATCGTCAACCAGATTATCTATTTGGACGACAGGCACAAATGGCGAAAACTGCTGGAAAAGCGATTGGAGGAACTCAGCAAAAGCTCCAGTTTCGGCACACAGAACAAGGTAATCCATGAGAAACTTGGCAAAGTCCTGGACAAGATCAACCAGGACGACAATTCCCGCATCGTCAGGGGGCATTTGAACATTGTCTTTTGGAGCGGCCGCAAGGAGAACCTGGGCGGTATCGCATCAAGGATCAAGACCGAGTTCAAGGAACTGGATATCGTACCCTACTATCCGAAAGGGGAGGAGCGAAAAAATTACCTGCTCAACAGTTACTGTTGTTTCTCGTCCAATTTTTCGGACGACGATCTGTACGTGACCGACCTGAAGCACGCGCTTTGCCTGCTCATCAACAATACGAACTACAGATCGGACACTACCGGCATCATATTCAACGACCGGCAACATAACATCCCGGTGCTGAAGGATGTCTGGGACGAAAGGAAGATACGTATCAAGGCGCGGAACTTTGCCATTTTCGCCCCCACGGGCGAGGGCAAGTCCTTCCTTGCCAACAACATCCTGCGCCAGTATTTCGAGGGCGGTGTCCGTCTGGTCATCATCGACCTTGGTGGAAGCTATAGCAAATTCGCCAAACTGTACCCCGGCCAATATATCACTTTGCGCTACGAACCGGGGAAAAGTCTGGGTATCAATCCATTTTATATAAACGGTCTACATGACCTAAGCCCGGAGCGGTTGGAAGACCTGACGGTTTTCCTTTTGGAGCTCTTCGCTTCGGGCCTTAAGGTCGCCAAGGCACAGGAGGTGGCCCTGAAGAAAATCCTTCAACATTATTACAGAAGTCATCCCGATGGTACCCATTCGTTGGAGGCCTTCTACAATTTCATCAGGGACGACAGGGAAAAGCTGTTGGAAAACCTTGGCATCGACGAGGCCTATTTCAACGTTACCAACTTCCTGCACATCATGTCGGAATATGTGGGCGACGGTCTCTATAGTTTCCTGTTCGAGATCAGCGAGGACCAATCCTATAAGATAGAGGACAAACGCCTGATCGTTTTCGAACTGGACGAGGTAAAGGACAACAAGGAGGTACTGTCCGTAATGCTCAAACTCATCAAGTCGGCCATACAGCGTACCATTTGGCGCAACCGGGCCGAAAAGGGCATCATCCTTTTCGACGAGTTTGCCAAACAGCTGAAATTCGACAACGTACTCGAAAGTGTCGAGTTCTACTACCAGGCCATCCGGAAGCAGAACGGCGCCATCGGCATCATACTGCAGTCCATCAACCAACTGCCCAGCAATTCCACCTCGGCCAGCATCCTTGAGAATACCCAGGTCATATACAGTCTAAGGAACGAGAAGGGCTACGCCGAACTCGTGAAGCGGTTGAACCTCTCCAACCATGACCTGAAACAATTGAAATCCATAAAGAACGATCTGAAGGGCGAGCGCAAATACACGGAGATCTTTATCAAGATCGGCAAGGAGAGCAACATCTTCCGATTGGAAGTCCCACCGGTAGTATATGCCGCCTATCTCACGGATGGCGAGGAAAACGAAACTATAATGTCGCTTTATGCCGAACATAAGGATATGCAGGCCGCCATCCTCGAATTCGTAAAGCAAAAATTCAAAAAATCCTATTCGTTCATTTAAAACAAATACATCATGAAAAAAACAATGAAAACGGTAATGGTATCGGCAATCCTTTTGATAGCCGTTACAGG
>JBATUY010000055.1:0-1843 GCA_049671465.1 Pricia sp.
GACCAAGCCGCTGCCGATGCCGCCGTTTCTGCTGCCATAGCGAGTGGTGTAATGACTTCTAACGATGATAATGCCGCTCAAATATTTTCGGATGAGGATTTATTGGCAGCTCCTTTTTGGAGAGCTTTTATTGAGCGTACCGACTTTGCCGTAACTGCACCTTTCATAGAGTTGCTTAAGGGCGATCGAGGCAATTTTCCTCCAGACCCGCGACTATTCGAAATGGCAGCACCTATAAGTGCCGATATCGAAGATATCAAATCTGATTCCTATGAAAGAAGTGAAGACTTTGATGATTACATCGGTATTCCATATGCTTTTCCAAACGCCAACTTTCTACCGTTTACATCATATTCTTTTATGAGTAGCAAAGTCTTGAAACCAGATTACAGTGAGATATTTATGGAGTATTCCGAGGTAGCTTTCCTGTTGTCGGAAATTAATGGCTTCTCTCAAGATGAGTACGAAAACGGGGTAAGGGCATCCATGACCAAGTGGGGGGTAGCCGGTGAAGACATTGAGGCTTATGTATCGGCACTCCCTCCTGCTAACGAAGCCAACGTGCGTAATCAGAAGTATATCGCGCTGTACATGCAGCCAAATACGGCCTATACGTATTACAGAAAAACAGGCTTCCCGAACACCTTGATACAGGTCGGCGAGGTGTATAATTTACCACCGAACCAAGTGGAGGCACAAGGTCCGGACAACCGAATCGAAAGCTTCGCATTTGATGCCATTCCCGACATCGATGATTTGCCAAGTAGATTGACCTATCCGGTTGTTTTGCAAACCTTGAATGGCGCTAACCGATCGACGGCAGCCAGTAATTTGAGCAATGGTGATGCCATAGATAGCAAATTGTTCTGGGACAACGATTAAATTACTGAGTCAGTAAATTAATAAAAGACCATCTGCACTATGCATTTGGTCTTTTTTTTATCGGTTATAGTACTCAAATGGCTTCATCGGTATCATAAGTTTCCTCAAAAATTATTTATGTTAAAAATTCATGGTAAACTATTTCTAGTCCCTTTGGTTGTTCTTACAAACCTTGATATTTCTTATGCCCAAAGCGAACACAAACCCCTGTACCAGTGGTTCGATCAACAAATGGGGACAGCTAACAAAGGAATCTATAACGGCTACAACTACACCGAAAAATATAGAACTATCAATAAAAAACATAAGTTTTTTCGTTCCGAAACTTTTTTACCGGGCATGGTGCATTTTGAAGGTCAACCCTATTATGACCTGGAATTAAAGTACGATCTGTATGAAGACAACCTTCTTTTGAATTCAAAAAGTGCACCCGGTACCACTATAGCCCTGAAATCTTCCCAGATAAACCACTTTTTTATTACAGGTCAAGAATTCGTGCGCCTGACAGAGAATAATACCAAAGGGCTAGAGGCCACAGGCTTTTATCAAGTATTACTCGAAACTGACATCCTCAAACTGTTCAAAAAAAACAGCAAGAACATCGTGAAGAAAGTTCGCAAAGAACTTGTGTATTACGAGTTTAAAGATGACAATGAATATCTACTTTTTTACGATGGTAAATACTATCCGGCCAATAGACGTAAAGATTTGCTACGTTTGTTTCCCAAAGCAAAGCAAGACATCGGTTCATATTTCAAAAATAGGGGCCGCACTTCTCCAAGTGATACGCAACTGGTTGCCCTCATACAGAAAATTGCATCGCGAGCAGTAACAAAACCTTCCAACTGATTCAATGAAGCATGTAGTATTCATTTTAGCTTTTGTGTTTTCGCAATTCGTTTTTACCCAAGATGGGTCGGAACGTATATCGATATCCTTTGACGGAAATACTACCCAAGAG
>JBATUY010000056.1:0-1719 GCA_049671465.1 Pricia sp.
ATTTTAGAGGAAATTGAGCGCAGAGCCTGTTGATACGGTTTCCCCAGCATAGCCCCCATAAGGGGCCGCTGCAGCGGCGGGACGTTTAAGCCAATAAGTAATGGGTGATCTGGATCAAATGAACCCTTCAGCCACTTTGGCGGTGTATGCCCGGCAATGATGCCCTTAACATCGAGGTCATAAGCCAGCACCATTTCGATTAATGGGCGCAGCCAGCCGTGAAAATCCTCGGCTGATTTAAACCGGTCGTCGCCGCCCACATTCCTGGAATATCGCAGGTTTTCACTGCGGCTTGCGTCGAGCCACAGGCCGGAGGTTTTTCCCTCAAGACGTACGAAGAAGGATGATCGCCCGTTGTCATAGTAGCGGAAAGCGCACAATCCACTCCAACCGTTAGGGTAATAAACGTCCGTGTCCCAAGCGATAACCCCGTCTAGGTCCAGCGGACGCAGACTGCAGAGATCCTTGCGCATTCTGATCTCTTCAACGGCTGTAAGCAGATCCGCCAGAACAGCGTGCGTTGAGGAAGGAAAGGGACTTGAGGAATCTGTGAGACTCGTGTCGTTCAGTAGCGCAAGTGCCTCGTCGCTATACGATTTGATCCTCCAGCTGGTGTCATAGATACTCGATGTCGTTCGATCACTGCGAAGAGCAACACCCCAAAATTGATCAGCCTTTTCACCCCGACGCCGGGGAAGGCATTCGCCCATTTTAGTCGTCTGATAAACGATAGCTGGCAGAGCGTCTGTTCCGGAGGCTGCAAGCTTGAGCTCGCTAAGACAAAAACCGTTTGCCGCGATCTCCTCCCATCTAGCTTCAAGCCTTTGACGTTCGATCTCCCATAGCTTTGTGAGGGCTGGGATGTGAGCATCCTCCCCAGCTTTCGACAACGCGTCCTTGGCGGCGGCGACGACGGCGGACATGCTTAGAACATCCTCCGGTAAGGTGACTAGTGCAACTTGGCTTCCGAAGGCTGCACGGAGGCGGGCGTTCTCTTCACCGAAGTCAAAAATGCGTAGATCAAGGGTCGCGGGGCCCTTGATGGACGTCTCTGTACGCATGTGCAAAATGCGGGCATTACTCTGTTTGATAATCGATTTTACGAAACCTGGCATTTTGGGTAAAACCTACATCTTCCAAGCGACTTCAAGTTTATACTTTACTCCTTCTTGCGCGTGTTCAACTGGATTCGTCTTAGTCTTAAGCTGTGTTTCTGTGGGACATTACATGGCTATCATAATGCGGACATCGCCATTTCTGGATCTCACTTTTTACGAACAACTATTAGTCCTGTTCATGTTCTGTCGCGTCAATTGCAGAACAGGCTGGTCTTAACTCTAAAACTCTTCCGAAGAGCAAGCCAGAGGTGACAAGGCTTCAGCATTGACCCGTACCAATCCTAAAGCCGACCTTTGAGCTACGCGCGGCATTTGTCAAAAAGGGCTCTCCTGACACGTTCGCCGCACTGGTCGCGAGTGACCGGTTCGGGAAACAGCGCCATTCGCTGCACAGCGCATGAACTCGAAAGACGCGGACAAAACCGACCTTGCGACTCTTTCAACTAATGGCCGCTTTTCCAGGGCTGCACTTGCAGCGAAAAGCACCTCGGGCGGAAACCTGACATTTGCTGCAGGTTGAATTGATGACAGCTACGCGGGACCAAGCAGACAGTGATCAGCGCTGTTGAAATGCAAGTCGGACACCCAGAGCGCAATACAG
>JBATUY010000057.1:0-11449 GCA_049671465.1 Pricia sp.
CCCGCAGACCCGTCGCATTATCGATGACTCGATGGCACAACTCAAAAAACTGGAAGCCGATTACGCACAGCTAGAACAAGATTTGGTAAATGGCGGTAACAGCAAACTTTTATTGAGCGCCATGATCACCAACTTTCGCACCCGCATCGATTTACTGCAAGATGTGATGGACAAAATTGAATCCCTTAAAAACTTAAAAAAATACGATGATACGAAAACTACTATTTAAGGGTATAGCCCTTGCGTTACTGATTTCACCCTTGGCGATATCGGCCCATGATGGGAAACCCAAGGGGAAATATACCAAGGAGAAAACCGTCAAAAAGGAATTTAAGGTTTCTTCAGATGCCCTATTGTCGGTCGATAACAGCTACGGCAACCTTAACATCACTTCTTGGAACGAAAACCGTATCGTCATCGAGGTGAAAATCAAGACCAGTGGCAACAATGCCGAAAAAGTTCAGGAAAAACTGGACGATATTCGCATCGATTTCGAGAACAGTAGCAGCCGGGTATCCGCCCGAACCATTTTTGACAACAACGATTCCGGATGGGGATGGAACTGGGGCCGCAATAACAATGTCGATATGCAGATCAATTACACCATCAAACTACCGGTGAAAAGTAAGGTGGACCTTACCAATGATTATGGAAGTATCATTCTAGACTGCATAGACGGCCACGCCAAGATCAGTTGCGATTATGGCCGACTTGACGTCGGGGAACTCAACGGCCGCGATAATCAATTGAACTTTGATTATACCTCGAAATCCACCATCGGGTATATCAAAAGCGGTAAAATATCCGCAGACTATTCCGGATTCACCATCGAGGAAGCGGGAGATTTAGTTATCAGCGCCGATTATACCAATTCGGAAGTCCGGCAGATGGGCAACCTTCAATATTCTTGCGATTATGGGAAAATCGAAATCGATGAGGTCAAGAATGTTCAGGGCAATGGCGATTACATCAATGTACAGCTAGGAACCGTTCACGGCAATGTTGATGTTAGTGCCGACTATGGTTCCCTGAACATCGACAGAATGGCGGCCGATGCCGGAAACCTGCAAGTAAATACGGATTATACCGGAGTAAAAATCGGCTATGATCCCGAATACCATTTCAATTTCGAGCTTCGTACGAGCTACTCCGGCGTGAGCGGTAAAGATGATTTTCAAATTAACATCAGCGAAGAAAAAAATACCAGTAAATATTATAAAGGCTATTATGGGTCGCAGAATAGCGGCAACACAGTTTCCATCAGTAGTGATTACGGGGGAATCACATTTTACCAAAATTAATTTCAAATAAATCATCAATCAATTCCTGATACTCTTCTGTCGCACGGCGGAATCAGGATTAAAAACAAGAACAGCATGAAAAAAGTAGCAGTTTTAGGTTTGGTAGTACTTTTCACAACCTCTTGCGCCGGACAGTGGGGCAAGGGCATCAAGGGAAATGGCAACACCGTCAGCATCGACCGCAGCGTCGGGGAATACGACGAAATAGCGGTTGCCGGCTGGTTCGATGTGGACCTGGTCGACGGCAAAGAAGGCGAACTGACCATCGAAGGCGAAGAAAATTTATTGGAATACATTGTCACCGAGGTAAAAAACGGCAAATTGGTCATCAAACAAGAGAAAGGCGTCAATTTGAAGCCTTCAAATCGAAATGGGGGTATTCGCATTACCGTTCCGGTAGAGCGCATCGATGCGCTCTACCTGTCGGGTTCTGCGGATATTGTCGGAAAAACCACGATAAAAACCTCAAAATTCGAGACCAATATGTCAGGCTCCGGCGACATTACCCTAGACCTGGAAACGTCATCGATAAGCGCATCGATGTCCGGCTCCGGCGACATGAACCTCAGCGGAAAGACCACGGATTTCAATGCGACCATTTCCGGTTCAGGGGATATCAAGGCGTATGACCTCATTGCGGACAAAGTGGAAGCTACCGTTTCGGGCTCCGCAGATATCAAGGTCACCGCCAACAAAATGCTAAAGGCCCGGGTCTCGGGATCAGGAGACATCAGCTATCGCGGTAATCCCACAAAAGTGGACACCAAGACCTCTGGGTCAGGGGACATTTCGAAAGGATAAAAAGCGTATATCGAATTAATTTAGCTCCCATATCTAAAAAATAAGGGAGCTTTTTTATGCTGAAGTTTTGCAAAAAGTTAATCTCCAACAACAAAACCATATAAAAATACGTTCTAATGGTTGTTTTTAGCCAAATCGATTTAAAACCGACCTTACAATGACCATCAATAGCATCAAACAACTTCTGCTTCTCGCAGTCCTTGCCTTTACCAGTACATCGAGCCTTTCCCAAGAGGGATTTAAAATCGGCGCCCACGGCGGAATACCCTTGGGAGATGTAAACGACGAAATCGGTATTGTCGTCGGGGCCGATGTCGGCTACCTCTGGGCACCCAACAAAATATTCGATATAGGCGTAAAAGCAGGATTCGTTCACGGATTTCCGGAGACGTTCAAGGCAGAAACCGTAACCGTAAAACTGCCCAGCGTACAGTTCTTACCGGTAGCGGCCTCCCTTCGCATCTGGGCGGCAAAATCATTCTCTTTCGGCGGCGACGTCGGTCATGCCATCGGACTGAACGAAGGCAATGACGGGGGCTTTTACTACCGCCCACAAATCGGATTTCAGGTAGGCCCCCAATCGGAAATCAATTTCTCGTACACAGCCATTGACCTTGGGGAAGCGACCTGGTCGACCGTTACCGTTGGTTATGTGTACACCTTTCTATCGGCACGACATTTTAGATAGTGCCGAATGTGATCACCAAATTTGCAAAAAAAAGCACCTATTTCCAGTCAGTACGGGAGATAGGTGCTTTTTTATATTGCGTGACGATTTGTTTCCTAATAATGCAAATGAAACTGCAGTTTTCCGCCGAAATTCAATCCGCTTGCGGTGCCAAATACTTCTTATCTACATAGAATGTGGCAAAAGGTAAGAGGCTAGCTAACAGTAAAACAAAGCCTTTTTTGAATCCCCACTTTTTCATGCTCCAGAAAACAATCGCCAAAACGATATAGGCGATAAAAAGTATCCCGTGCGCATAGCCAACATATTTATTGGGCATCGGCAAGTCCGCCATATATTTCAACGGCATGGTTACGGCAAATAGGGCCAAATACGAAATACCTTCGAGAATGGCGGTGATTCTGAACAGATGGAGCATTCGAAAAATATTAGTTTATAAGTGGATAACCTCATCGTAAGCCGCTGCTACCGCTTCCATGACCGCTTCGCTCATGGTCGGATGCGGGTGCACCGCTTTCAAGATCTCATGTCCCGTTGTCTCCAGCTTACGCGCAACAACGGCCTCGGCGATCATATCGGTCACACCGGCACCGATCATATGGCAGCCCAGCCATTCCCCATATTTCGCGTCGAAAATAACTTTTACAAAACCATCAGGGCTACCCGATGCTTTCGCTTTTCCACTGGCGGAGAAAGGGAATTTGCCGACTTTGATATCCAGCCCTTTTTCCTTGGCCTGTTTTTCGGTAAGTCCAACGGATGCCACTTCGGGCATACAATAGGTACATCCGGGAATATTGCCGTAATCTAATGGCTCGACGTGCATATCGGCCAGTTTTTCGACACAAAGAATACCTTCCGCGGAGGCTACATGAGCCAGGGCCTGGCCGGGAGTAATATCGCCGATTGCATAATATCCGGGAATGTTCGTCTGGTAGAAATCATTGACCAGAATTTTATCCTTGTCCGTCTTGATACCGACATCTTCCAATCCGATATTTTCGATGTTGGATTTAATGCCTACGGCGGATAAAACAATATCCGCTTCCAGCACTTCCTCGCCTTTCGAGGTTTTAACGGTGGCCTTGACCCCGTCACCGGAAGTATCCACTTTGGTCACTTCGGATGCGGTCATGATTTTTACGCCCGCTTTTTTAAAACTACGCTCCAATTGTTTGGAGATATCCTCGTCCTCTACCGGAACAATATTCGGAAGATATTCCACAACGGTAACCTCCGTCCCCATGGAATTGTAGAAATAGGCGAACTCGATACCGATGGCACCACTACCTACCACTATCATTTTTTTTGGCTGCTTCTCCAAAGTCATGGCCTCGCGGTATCCGATGATTTTTTTACCATCTTGCTTTAGGCTGGGCAATTCCCGGCTACGGGCACCCGTTGCGATAATTATATGCTTTGCCCCGTGCTCGGTAGTCTTACCGTCTTCGGTCTTGACCGATACTTTTTTTCCTTTTTTCAAGGTGCCGTATCCTTTGATGACCTCAATTTTGTTCTTTTTCATCAAAAACTGTACGCCCTTGCTCATATCGCCCGCCACGTTCCGGCTACGCTTCACCACCCCGTCAAAATCTTTCTCGACATTGTCCGCTTTCAGGCCGTAATCTTCTGCATGTTTAAGATATTCAAAAACTTGGGCGGATTTCAATAAGGCTTTGGTCGGAATACAGCCCCAGTTCAAGCAAACGCCCCCAAGGCTTTCTTTTTCGATGATTGCGGTCTTGAACCCTAATTGCGAAGCGCGGATCGCGGTTACGTATCCTCCGGGGCCACTGCCCAAAACAATGATATCAAAATCGGCCATATTTGTATGTTTTAGCTATTGAATTTAAAGAAGTGCAAAAGTAAGGAATTCTCTCGAAATCTTGTGATCAATTATTAAACAGCATTTAAGATATAAGAGCCAATGAAAAATCAAAGTTCCATGCTAGAAAGCGGCAAACAATTAGTTCAAATCATTGGTGAACATAAACCTTACAACTGATAAACCCCACAGTAATGCGGGGAATCATTTATCCAATACTGAAATTTCAAAATCCACTTCAACTACGGGTCGCTACTCTGCCGCCGGCACAAACTTCAAGGCCGCCCCGTTGATACAATGTCGCAGACCCGTAGGTTCGGGACCGTCTTCAAAAACATGGCCAAGGTGGCCGCCACAGGTAGCGCAATGCTCTTCGGTACGCTTGTAACCGATCTTGTAATCTACATCATAGGCCACATTGCCTTCGATTTCCTTATAAAAACTGGGCCATCCGGTGCCGGATTTGAATTTGGTCTCGCTTTCGAAAACTTCGGTGCCACAGCCGGCGCAGACATAGGTGCCTTCTTCTTTATTGTCGAGCAAGTCGCTGGAAAACGGGTTCTCGGTAGCCTCGTTTCGCAATACTTGATATTGCATCGGTGTCAGTTCCTTTTGCCACTCGGCATCCGTTTTGGTGACCTCGAATTTCTTTTCGGTCTTTTCATCGTCGGTCATTGCCGTTTTATTCTCCTGTGAGTTTCCTTTGCAGCCGGTAAGCAAAAGGCAAAGAGCAAACGCTATTTTAATATACATGGTATTTTTGTTTTAAGGTGATTTTGTTTTAGACGTTATTCAAAGGCAATCCTTTCAACAATATCTACGTAAATTCATTACCAAAGTTTGTCTTGGAGCAAAGATACGTCCAAAGTAAAAAATAAAACCCTACTTTGTGGGCAGGGTTCTACTAAGTTTTTGTCAGTGGCTGACTACTTCATTCGTATTTTTTGAACATCTTTTTCCTCAAGCCCCAAGAAATTCATTACTTCGGCGATATTACTTTTGTCCATTTTGGCCGTTGCGGCAACACCCGGTAAAATGGCCACACGAAATAATTGGTTATCGATGAAACCCGTATCTAAATTGGCTAAATTAAAATTGCCATTTATTAATATCTCAACATCCCTGGTGGTATGTCCGGATAGATATTGAATCGTACCTTGCTCTAGAAAGAAATCAAGTGGAACCAAACTCCAGATATCCTCCGCGGTTCCATCGTCAAAATCAACGGTACGATCATAGCGGTATACCAGAACTGCATCATTGGGCCCAACTTGAAAACCAGTAAAGTCATCGAATACCAAAATCGCCTCGTACAAATTATCTTCGGGGAGATAATTGAAATTCACGCCATCGACCTCAAAAAGCTGAGCTTGCAACCCATCTTCTCCTGGGGGTCCTTGTGGCCCTTGAGGCCCATCAAATCCCGGAGGTCCCGGATCCCCTTCACAGGCCACTAAAAACAAGGTCAAAAAAGCCCCAAGTACTATCGCTACATTTTTCATAATTCTAAATTTTTGAAGGTTAACATTTCGTATTTGAAAGTTAAAGTTTCAAAAAGCGTTCCATTTTTTAAAAATCCGTATCTTTTGTCCGAAAAACTAGCAAAGTCTAAAAGTAAAACCCATAAAGAAGTACGGCATTGGCCAAAGTTGTTTAGCTTTGGCGCCTATTTCCATTCATAATCCAACCTAGAACACAATGGCCGACGTAACCGTATACAGTCTTTTTTCCGAATTCGACATCGCCCTTTTTAAATCGGGCAAACATTTTCGCCTCTATGAAAAGCTGGGGTCCCACCCCATGGAACTCAATGGCATTAAAGGCACCTATTTCGCCGTCTGGGCACCTTCGGCCCGCTCGGTTTCAGTAGTCGGTAATTTTAACGGGTGGAACGAATACGAGCATCTGTTGCACGTACGTTGGGATGCCAGTGGTATCTGGGAAGGTTTTATTCCTGAGGTCGGCCACGGCGAAATCTACAAATATAAAATCCATTCGAACAATCACGGAGTAACAACCGAAAAAGCGGATCCCTTCGGCCGCTATTGCGAACAGCCCCCAAAAACGGCTTCAATCATCTGGGATGCCGATTACGATTGGAAGGATAAAAGTTGGATGGCCAACCGAAAATCAAAAAACTCGTTGGATACGCCCTTCTCTGTTTATGAAGTACACCTTGGTTCTTGGAAAAGGGATGCCGACAACAACTTTATGACTTACGAGCAGTTCGGCGAAGACCTCGTGGCTTATGTTAAGGATATGGGCTTTACCCATGTGGAGTTTATGCCCATCATGGAATACCCCTACGACCCGTCTTGGGGCTACCAACTGACCGGATATTTCGCCCCTACTTCTAGGTTTGGCGACCCCGAAGGTTTTAAACTATTGGTCGACAAAATGCATCAAGCCGGTGTAGGCGTGATTTTGGACTGGGTACCCTCCCATTTTCCGGAAGATGCCCATGGCCTCGGGTTTTTTGATGGCTCGCACCTCTACGAACATCCCGACCGATCTAAGGGGTATCACCCTGACTGGAAGAGCCTTATTTTTAATTACGGCCGAAACGAAGTCCGCGCCTTTTTGATCAGCAATGCCATTTTTTGGCTGGACCAATATCATGTCGATGCCCTGCGGGTCGATGCGGTCGCTTCCATGATCTATTTGGATTATTCACGGGAAGAGGGCGAATGGCAGCCGAATATGTACGGCAACAACGAATATCTCGAAGCCTTATCCTTTATCAGGGAATTCAACGAGGCTGTTTACGGAAGTTTTCCCGATGTACAGACCATCGCCGAAGAATCGACGGCCTTTACCGGCGTGTCAAAACCCGTGCAATACGGCGGGCTCGGTTTCGGTATGAAATGGATGATGGGTTGGATGCACGACACGCTACAGTACTTTAAAAAGGAACCCATCTACCGCAAACACCACCAGAACGATCTGACTTTTAGTATGACCTACGCGTTCACCGAAAACTTTATGCTTCCCTTTTCACACGACGAGGTCGTTTACGGCAAGCAATCGCTGGTCTACAGGATGCCCGGTGACGAATGGCAGCAGTTCGCGAACCTCCGCCTGCTCTTCGGCTATATGTTCACGCATCCCGGTACCAACCTGATTTTTCAGGGCGGGGAATTCGGACAGACCTCCGAATGGAACTTCCAGCAAAGTCTTGATTGGCATTTGACCCAGTACGAAGTGCATGCCGGGGTCCAGGCGCTGATCAAAGATTTGAACAAAGTATACAAAGGATATCCCGCTTTGTATGAAAAGCAATTTAGTCCCGATGGCTTCCAATGGATCGATTATGGCGATCATGAAAATTCCGTTCTGACCTACATCCGCAGGGGACACGATACCAAGAACGATATTTTTGTAGCCTGTAACTTTACCCCCATCCCCAGGGAAAAATATAAAATTGGCGTACCAAAAGACTCCGGAAAAATAAAGGAAATCTTGAACAGCGACGACAAGAAATACGGGGGTTCGGGCATGAAGAGCAAACTCACCCAACTCATCGAAAAGCCCTGGAATGGGCGCGAGCAATCGGTCGAACTGACCATTCCGCCTTTGAGCATTGTCATATTTCACTAATACCTCGGCGCGAGAACCGTATAGTTTACAAATGCTGACAACTGGGTTCGTAATTAAACGTTAATATCCTTATTTTTGCTGCGCTTCAAATAAATTATAGCGTATGATTACCAATACAGAACTCGAGTATAAGGGCAATCTCTATCCCAACCATGTCGTCCATTTTATAAGGGATAAAGATCGGTTCTACTTCACGACCGAAAACGGGGTGATTTTGGAGATTACGGTAATTCAAGACCGCACGATTCGCTTCCGATACGCCACGGAGCACACCTTTGAACCCGATTTTTCGTACGCTATCGATCCCGATGCCCGAAGGGGATACAACCATCTTGATATCGTCGAGACCAAGACCGAATATATTATTGAGACCTCTAAGGTTCAAGTACTTATAGACAAGCGCACCCTGCGCACCCAGATATCGGACCTTGAGGGAAACATCATCAATGAAGACGAACTGGGTTTTCACTGGGAGGAAAATTACGAATATGGTGGCAATACCATAAAAATGGGTAAAATCACCCAAAACTCCGAGAGTTTCTACGGTATGGGCGATAAAGCGACCCATAGTAACCTAAAGGGGAAAAGAGTAAACAACTGGGTGACGGATTCCTACGCCTATGGTAAAGACCAAGACCCGCTTTACAAAGCCATTCCGTTTTACATCGGATTACATAACGGCCAAGCTTACGGTATCTTTTTCGATAACAGCTTCCGAACCCATTTCGATTTTGCCCACGAACGACGGAATACGACCAGTTTTTGGGCCGATGGCGGCGAGATGAACTATTATTTCTTTTACGGCCCCGAAATGCCAAAAGTAGTTCGCGCCTATACGAATCTGACCGGTGCTCCTGAACTGCCCCCGCTATGGGCATTGGGATACCACCAATCAAAGTGGAGCTACTATCCCGAAAGCCAAGTAAAAGATCTTGCCCAAAAATTCAGGGATAAAAAAATACCCTGCGACGCCCTATATCTCGATATCGATTATATGGACGGGTTTCGCTGCTTTACTTGGGACAAAACAAAATTTCCAGATCCGAAGCGGATGATAGCGGAACTGGAAGAAGATGGCTTCAAAACCGTAGTGATGATCGACCCCGGCATCAAGATCGACAAAGATTTTAGCGTTTATCAAGAGGCCTTGAAAAACGGTTATTTCTGTACCCGCGCCGATGGGCCGAATATGAAGGGAAAGGTTTGGCCTGGCGAATGTAATTTTCCGGATTTTACGAATCCCGAAGTGCGGGAATGGTGGGCCGGTCTTTACAAAGAGTTTATGGCCGAAATTGGCGTGCATGCCGTATGGAACGATATGAACGAGCCGGCCGTGATGGAAGTACCGACCAAGACCGCCCCTTTAGATACCCGGCACGACTACGATGGCCACCGTTGTAGTCATCGCAAAGCACATAATGTCTATGGGATGCAAATGGTCAGGGCTACATACGAAGGGGTCAAAAAATACGTGTACCCCAAAAGACCCATGGTCATCACCCGCGCCGCCTATGCTGGCACCCAACGCTTTTCATCGACCTGGACGGGCGATAATGTTGCCACTTGGGAACACCTGTGGATAGCCAATGTGCAAATGCAGCGTATGTGTATGAGCGGCTACTCGTTTTCCGGTTCCGATATTGGTGGATTCGCCGAACAGCCCAGCGGCGAACTGTTCGCCAGATGGATACAGTTAGGCATCTTTCACCCGTTTTGTAGGGTGCATTCCAGCGGGGACCACGGCGATCAAGAGCCTTGGTCGTTCGGGAAGGAGATTACCGATATTGTGCGTAAATTCATTGAATTGCGTTACCAGTTATTGCCTTATCTATACACTATGTTCTGGCGGTACACTAAAGAGGGCAAGCCCATGCTTCAACCTATGGTATGCTTTGACCAAGAAGATTTTCAGACCCATTTTAGAACGGACGAATTTATCTTCGGAGAGCAGCTATTGGTCTGCCCCGTGCAGGAACCCAACGCCAAAGGACGCCGAATGTACATACCCCGCGGAAATTGGTATAATTATTGGAACGACGAAATGATTAAAGGAGGAGTAGAAAAATGGGTCGAGGCCGATCTAGACAAAATTCCACTTTTCATTAAGGCCGGCGCGATTATTCCAAAATATCCGGTGCAACAGTATGTTGGTGAAAAAGTGATCGAGGAATTGATTTTGGACGTATATTATACCAAGGGCGATGAGAATTCTACGGTCTATGAAGATGCAGAGGATGGATATGCCTACGAAAACGGCAAGTACAGCCTGCGGAATTTTAAGCTTTTGGGCAAAGAAAACGAACTGATCATACAGCAGTTTAAAGATGGTACCTTTATTACCAGTTATGAGACGTTTAAAATACAGCTACACGGCCTGCCGTTCAAAATCGAGAGCGTCGAGGTCGACCACGAAGAGGTAGCCTTGAAAGACATGAAACTGAATGGAAACAATAGCATAGAGGTCAATAAAGATTTTACCCAGTTGCGCATCACGGGACTGACGGAATCCCCTAAAAAGACAGAGGATGTCGAGGAGGATAAATAAGCAGTTAACTGTCATACCCTCAACGCAACCTACTTTTTGATAACACTTTTTGAACACTAAATAAAAGGACAATGAGAAAAATAATTTTAATTCTGACGATATTTTTAGGGGTTACCGCCTGCAAGACCAATCCGTTTACGGGCAAGTCAACCTTGAATTTCATGAGCAACAGTCAAATCTTCCCGATGGCCTTCGCTCAGTACGATCAATTTTTACAAGAAAATAACGTGGTCGAGAATACGGCCGAGGCCAAAATGATTACCAAGGTGGGCCAGCGCATCAGCTCGGCTGCAGAACGATGGTTATCGGCAAACGGCTACCAAGGATATCTAAAAGACTACAAATGGGAATATAATCTAGTAAAGGATGAAACCGTCAACGCCTGGTGTATGCCCGGTGGTAAGATCGTTTTCTATACCGGTATATTACCGATTTGCGATGGGGAAACCGGCGTAGCTGTCGTTATGGGCCATGAAGTAGCCCATGCCTTGGCCGACCATGGG
The DNA here is from genome assembly GCA_049671465.1 of Pricia sp. Taxonomy (GTDB): domain Bacteria; phylum Bacteroidota; class Bacteroidia; order Flavobacteriales; family Flavobacteriaceae; genus Pricia. The sequence continues at coordinate 11,261 of JBATUY010000057.1, forward strand.
GCACAGCGTATGAGTGCAGGTACTTTACAACAGATAGGGGCCGTAGCCGGTAATGTTGCCATACAGGACCCCCAAAAAAGAAACCTTTTCAACCAAGCCTACGGCGTGGGATCAACAGTAGGTGTAATGTTGCCATTTGGCAGAAGCCATGAGACCGAGGCCGATCGCATCGGATTGCAGATTATGGCC
>JBATUY010000058.1:0-5435 GCA_049671465.1 Pricia sp.
GCTTACGCCTTTACGCGTAGCGAGGTCATCCAAAGAAAAAATGAGGACCGTGATGACGAGATTATAGGTCGGATCATAGAAAAATACAAGGCGGTCGAAGAGCGCTGTGATTTTGTATTGGTCGAAGGCACCAGTTTTTCTGGGGAAGGTACCATCATCGAATTCGATATCAATGTGGTGATTGCCAAAAATCTGGGTATTCCCGCGATTCTGCTGGCCAGTGGTGTGGGTAAAACTTTGGAAGGCTTGGTCGGCAACCTTCAGATCGCTTACGATACTTTTAAGGATAAAGGCGTGAAGGTGCTCGCTGTTATCGGGAACAAGGTATTGCCGGCGAATGTAGATTTAGTCATCAGGGGACTTCAAAATCAACTTCCCAAATCGGTCTTGGTCAATGCCATTCCGTTGAATCCCGTGCTTGCCAACCCCTCGGTCAGGGAAATCTGTGATACCCTGAACGGGAAAATCCTTTTTGGCGAGGCCTATCTCAACAATCAGGTAGACGGATTTAGCGTTGGTGCGATGCAGCTGCGAAACTATCTGCTCCATCTCAAGGAAAACGGATTGGTCATTACCCCCGGCGATAGGGCCGACATTATTTTGGGAGCCTTGCAGGCGAATATTTCGGCCAATTATCCGGCGGTTTCGGGGATTGTGTTGACCGGTGGTATTACACCGGAAGATAGCATCAATCAATTGATAGAAGGCCTTTCGGAAGTGGTTCCCATTATCTCCGTTGACGGCGGCACCTTTGCGATGGCCAACCAGATCGGCGCCATCAAGTCGAAAATGTACGCTGAGAACACCGAAAAAATAAAGACCTCTATCGCCGATTTTGACAAATACGTTTCCACGGATGACCTTGCGGAACGTTTGGTTACCTTTCAGGCGGATGGCATTACCCCGAGAATGTTCCAGTACAATCTATTAAAGCGGGCAAAAGCCCATAAAAAACATATCGTATTACCGGAAGGTACCGACGGGCGCATTCTTACCGCCGCCAAACTCTTGACCGATATCAATGCCGTCGACATCACTTTATTGGGAAATCCCAAACAGATTTTAGATGAAATCGAAAGATTAGAATTAGGGCTGGACTTGAAGAAGGTGAACATCATCGATCCGGTAGCGTCCCCGAATTTTGATGCATACGCTACTACCCTGTTCGAAAAGCGTAAGCATAAAAACGTTGATCTGACCATGGCGCGCGACCTGATGGAAGATGTATCTTATTTCGGCACGATGATGGTGTACCAAGGCCACGCCGATGGTATGGTGTCCGGCGCGATCCATACCACGCAACACACCATTTTGCCCGCCTTACAGTTCGTGAAGACCAAGCCGGAAGTATCGCTGGTCTCTTCCATATTTTTTATGTGCTTGCCAGACCGGGTCGTTGTTTTTGGCGATTGTGCCATCAACCCGAACCCCACTGCCGAGCAATTGGCGGAAATCGCGATATCATCCGCCGACACCAGCACCGCTTTCGGAATCGATCCGCGTATCGCCATGCTCTCCTATTCTTCCGGGGCGTCGGGTATTGGCGAAGATGTCGATCGTGTACGCAAGGCCACGGAAATCGTAAAGCAAAAACGGCCGGACCTAAAAGTTGAAGGCCCTATTCAGTATGATGCGGCCGTTGATCTGAAAGTGGGTCTTAGCAAATTGCCCGATTCTCAAGTGGCCGGCAAAGCGACCGTATTTATTTTCCCCGACCTCAACACCGGTAATAACACCTATAAAGCGGTACAAAGGGAAACCGGTGCACTTGCCATCGGCCCCATGCTACAAGGTCTCAATAAACCCGTGAACGATTTGAGCCGTGGTTGTACCGTAGATGATATTTTCAACACCGTGGTCATTACGGCGATTCAGGCACAAGGAATTTAGTAATCGACTATTTGTTGTGTCGCTCGGCCATCGAGGCCAAGAGGCCCGCAGGCTTGTATGCTTCCGACTAACTCTAAACCGATAACCACCTTATGAACATTTTGATACTTAACGCCGGTAGTTCTTCCATAAAATTTCAATTGATCCTTATGCCCGCCGAAGAGGTCATCTGTTCCGGACTCGTAGAACGCATCGGTTCAGAGGCCTCTGCTTTCAAGTATACGTCCGAAGCTGGCGAAATCGAGGAGACGGAAAAAATTGCTACACATTATGCGGGACTCCAAAAAATCGTAACCCATCTGCTCGATCCGAAAACCGGCGCGGTACAAAGTGTCGACGACATCGACGCAATCGGCCATCGAGTGGTGCACGGCGGTGATTCCTTTGCCGAAACCACGCCCGTTACCGAAGTCGTAAAAGCGGAAATAGAAGAATATGCATCCTTGGCCCCTTTACACAATCCGCATAACCTAGAGGGCATCCGGGTGGCGGAACAGCTTTTTCCGAAGGCGAGACAGGTGGCGGTATTCGATACCGCTTTCCATCAGACCATGCCGGACAAGGCCCGTAGGTATGCCCTTCCCGACAAATACTTTTCCGAACATGAAATCAAGGTCTACGGATTTCACGGTACGAGCCACAAATATGTTTCGGAAAAAGCCATAGCGCATTTGGCTAAAAAATCTTCCAAACTCATTTCCGTCCACTTAGGAAACGGATGCAGTATGACGGCCATATCCGATGGAAAAAGTATAGATCACAGTATGGGTTTCACCCCGTCGAACGGCCTGGTCATGGGTACCCGAAGCGGGGATATCGACCATTCGGTAATTTTTCATCTTATGAATACTTTAGGATATACCGCCGAACAGGTAAATACCCTCTTGAACAAAGAAAGCGGGATGCTCGGCCTGACCGGTTTCAGCGATCTGCGCGACATTCAGGCCGGGGCCGAAAAAGGAAATTCCGCCTGCCAGCTCGCGCTAAGCATGAACGCCTATCGCATTAAAAAATACATTGGGGCCTACGCGGTCGCCATGAACGGATTGGATGCGATTATCTTTACGGCGGGTATCGGTGAAAATTCGGCCATTCTCAGAAAAATGATCTGTACCGATATGGATGTTTTGGGCGTCGTACTCGATGATCAAAAAAACAAAATTCGATCGGGTTCACTGCGGGAAATCAATGCCGATAGTTCGAAGGTGAAGCTATTGGTTATTCCGACAAACGAGGAGCTGGAAATTGCCAAGCAAGTGTATACCCTAAAAAGCCTTTAAATAGTAGACCACTTACCCGGTAATCAGTAGCACCGATGGCCGGTTTAGGCAGCGGGGCACGGTCAACGCTAATCTTCGGGCGATAGCATCAAAAACTTCATCGTTGCAGACGGTAGTCTCGAAGCATTTATTATACTTTAGGAGCTAATTAAAAATGACAATCACAATGAAAAATAACGGAAATATCGGTCTGGCACTTATCACGGGAGCGGCACTGGGTGCAGCAGTATCTATTTTATTTGCCCCCGCTAAAGGAATTGACACGCGAAAAAAAATAAGTAAAAGTGCGGAAGAGACAACGGATGCCCTGAAAAGAGCCGGCGAAAAACTGAAAAAAACCACAAAGGAAAAATATTATGAGGGCAAAAACAGTCTCGAATCCAGTTTAAATGCCATTACCTCCCAAGCAGGTCAGAATGCTGACGAATACCTACCTCTACTAGAGCGGAAATTGGAAGAACTCAAGAAAAAGGGTCGCACGCTGAACAAGAAAAAAGTAAAAGTGTCGTAGACATACCTACCACAGCATTGATTACTAAGGCTCCGAAAATTCGGGGCCTTTTATTTTCCTACATCGTAAAATCAAAACCCGTAATTTAGCACGTTTAATGTAGTGATCGCTATGGGCATCGATTTGATTCTTACGTTCTGTATCATCGGCATCGGGGTCTTTCTTTTTGTAAAGGATTACTTCTCGATCGATACCACCTCTATCTTGATTATGGCCCTTTTTATCGTTGCCGGCGTGTTGAGTCCTGAAGAGGGTTTTTCGGGTTTTAACCATCCTGCGACACTGACTTTGGGCTGCATTTTTGTGGTCAGCGGTGGCGTCTTCAACTCCGGTATATTAGACGGATTGAGCCATCGCATCATCAAATTGGCCAAAATACACTACTCTGTCGCCCTGGTGACCTTTTGCCTGCTCTCGGGCGTATTTTCGGCTTTTATCAACGATACCGCCGTAGTCGCCCTGCTCTTGCCGATTGCGTTAACGGTGTGTAGGGAAACCGGTATCAGCCCCAGTAAACTATTGATGCCCATCTCTTTTGCGGCCCTTTTCGGTGGCACTTGTACCCTCATAGGAACGTCGACGAACATTCTCGTCAGCAGCTACGCCAAAAAATTCGGATTGGAGGAGTTCGGGATGTTCGAATTCAGCGGGGCGGCACTCTGCTTGCTGCTGGTGGGATTTGTGTATCTGTTTTTGGTCAGTCCCTTTTTGCTTCCCCATAGAAAAGATAACGAACATCTGACCAAAAAAGCGGAAGAATACATTACCGAGCTTGAAGTGGGCGACGACTCTCCCGATGCCAATCGCTCGGTCGTAAAATCGCGATTGGTAGAGAACTTCGACGTTCGTATTCTTTCCATTTTAAGGGATGGCATCCTAAACCATAACATCGGCGCCGAAACGATACTGTTGCAAAAGGATATTCTCAAGGTCATCGTGCCCCCTTCGAGTTTCAATAGGCTTTTAGATGCCAAAGGATATCATATCATCGGCGATAAACGCGAGGCCACCGATCAAAAAGATGATACCTATAGACTGTACGAAATCATTCTGCCCTTCGGCTCTTCGCTGACCGGAAGCTCTTTACAAACCTTAAAGTTCAGCCAAAAATATAATCTATCGGTATTGGCCATTCGCCACCGAAACGAAATTATTCTAGACAAACTGGCGCAAGTGGCCCTTCGGGAAGGCGATATGCTATTGGTACTCGGCAAACAAGACACCATCGACCGCCTTGAATCGCAAAAGTTGATCGTCACCCTTTCGGAATACGACAAAAAGAAGACCAATTATAAAAAGGCCATACCCGCCATTCTCATCGGAATAGGGGTCATTTCGGTCGCCGCCTTCAATCTCACCGGTATTTTAATCAGTGCCATGGTCGGGGCGCTATTAATGATACTGACAGGGGTACTGACCCCGAACGAAGCCTACAAGGCAGTGGAATGGAAAGTGATTTTTATGATGGCCGGTGTACTTTCGATGGGGGCAGCGTTGGAGAAAACCGGGGGCGCCAAACTTATCGCAACCTTTATCGAAACCAATCTGGGGCAGTATGATGCACGGATTACCTTGAGCATTATTTATCTCGTCTCGTTTATTTCTACCAATTTGATATCGAGCAAAGCGACCGCCGCACTAATGGCCCCGGTGGTTATTAGCCTTGCCGCGGCCATGGAGGTCAGTTATCGTCCTTTCTTGGTGGCGGTCATGTTTGCCTGTTCCCTAACTTTTATGACGCCTATGAGCTATCC
>JBATUY010000059.1:0-2229 GCA_049671465.1 Pricia sp.
TATTACCGAGCTATCCTCACTTTCGAGCAGTTTTAAAAGACCGCCGCTCTCCTGTTTTTTTTCATCCTTCGGAGTGGCAATCCTTAGCGTGCCGGACCTGGTGAAACTCAAATGCTGGTTTTGAGAAACATTTTTGTTTGTCATCACGTATCGGTCATGCAGGATAGTGGTCATGTCCTTAAGAAAATCTTCGCACCCATTTTTAAAGGGGAGACCTGCCCGCCGCAATAGTTCGGCCTTTTCATGTTTCCACCTCTGACTAGGTATAAGGTATTCTTCAACGGCCCTGTACCTGTTGGAATTCTTAAGATTGAGGGCACCGGATTTTATCAGCTCCTTCACGCTTATGAACAGCAGCACTTTCCAGAGTTTCCACTCCGACTCGCTGTTGTTCCTCAGAGCGCTCCTACTTTTTTTGTCCAAAAAGCCTTTTGGCAGGTTTTTCTGCATCGTCTTAAGATTATTGGATTTGAAAAAATCGATTGCCTCACAAATGGTTTTGTTTGATATTTCCAGATTAAAATCAAGAATGGAAACAATACCTGCCACCCGGTTGTGTATTTTTCTGTGGCCGGAAATATATTTCTCGGTTACCAGTTGGTCCTTCACATTGGAGGACAGCGAGTTCTGTAATTTTTCCAGCTCCTCCTCGATTTTCTTGCGTTGGGCCTGTCTTTCTCCTTTTGAGCTGTCCATTTGGGAGAAAACATCCTGTATATGAAGAACCTTTTCCCTGTCGGTCTTTGAATTGTTGAACGCAGCCCCTCTCATGTCATCTACAAAATCTGAGAGTGACATTACCATCCTAATGATTTTCTGGGCCTGTTTCAACTTTACCGGTCTCTGGGCCAAAAAGTCTTCCGTTACCGATTTTTCAACTTCGTTCTCAAAACGTTGTACTGATTTTAGTAGGGTGTCAACAAAGAGGTCTTGCCTCATGCGGTACTGGTAAACGATAAAGGCCAAAAAATAGAGATACCTTTTCTCCCGTTCCTTCAATGCCAAAAACTGAACATGGGCCGATTTGATGAGCCAGACGGCGTAGTAGTTCAATAGTTGATCGGATAGTTCCAACTTATCAAGGCAATCCTTAAATTCCCCGTACATATCGGCCACGATCGAAAAATCCCGTAGGCTCTCCTTGATCTTTCTAGGGGCAATCTCTTGCTCCGGTCTTTTTATGGTCGTAATTAGATAAGGATTAGTGGGGGATATTGGCTGCTCGCTGGACTTCCCCATTTTCAAAAGTGTATCTATTGTTCTCTTTTGGCAATCGCTCAAGGATGAGCCTACTTTTTCAAGAAGTTCATTTTCGAGTTTCTTTAGGGAGGTAGATATCGCCGCCACAAAAACGCGATAGCTTGGCAGCTCGACCTTGTTCTCAAGGCATATCCTGACGAGTGCCTTGATAATCTGTTTCGGTTTTAATGCGGTCTTTACCAAGCCGTCCACCTCCTTTTCAAAATTTTCCCTCCAATCGGCAAACAGTTTAACTCCAAGGCTCTTTGCAATGATCTTCTTTTGTCTGGCAAAGGTGTTTCTCGAATATTCTTCAAAATCGGGTATATTACCGATATTGATTTGTTCGGCAACAAATTGGACATCCTCATTTCGGAATTCGCTGACCTTATAAAACCTTCCGCTGTATCTGAAAAAACCTTTAATGAGAACGAAAGCCGGAAAAATCATGGGTTTCCTAAAGTGCTCCCCATATTCAGCAGAAGATGATGTGTCCAGATAGGCATGTCTCTCATCGTCATCAAGCATGGGAACACTATTAAACTCCCTGATTTCTGTTTCGCTGTAAATATTAAGAGGCAATTCCTAGATATTTTAAAGTTTAAATCGTATCCATACAAGTTACACCATATATTAACCGCCGGTAAAACAGCGTGTATTTAAACGATTTATTAAATTAAATGGATAGGGCAAAGATGTATTGTCTCAGTTCTTCCATCTTATTCATAATTCCAAGAAGGGACGAAAAATATCCTTTGGGAGCGCCGTCCATATCATATATTTTACCTCCTCTTTGAATATCCAAAAATTGTACTGAAAGAAAGATTACCAAACATGTTGGTCAGTTCAACTTATTTCTTTCCCAATTTAAGGTTTTTATCTCAAAATTAGGAGACTTTATGATTGCAGAGTAGAAACCGTGTTCTTAGAAACTTATGCAAAATTTAAAAAGCGAATATGTAGAATAACAAAGCACAAAAGGACGGAAAC
>JBATUY010000060.1:0-15843 GCA_049671465.1 Pricia sp.
TCAAGAAAGTGCCTCTACCTTCGGCTCGGAGACGAAAAGCAGTTTTTTCTTTCCTTCCGCGGCCTTGGCTTGGCAGTTCAGCGATCTTGAACCCTTTGTAGAAAGTACGGTTTTCAGTTTCGGAAAATTACGGCTGACCTGGGGTCAGGTAGGTATTCAGCCCCAGCCCTATCAGAACTTTACCACTTTTGTACCCGCCAATTATGGCGATTCTTTCACCAATGGGTTGTCGGGGGTCTCTACCTTATATAACGGGGGTTATGTACGCAGTACCACCCAGGGCAATGAATTTTTAAGTCCCGAAATCAAAACGGAAACCGAGGTCGGGGTCGACCTGCGCTTCTTCCGCAATCGGCTCAGCCTTTCGGCCACGGCCTACACCAACCGCACTAAAGATGTAATCCTGCCGTTCAACGTACCTAACGAAACCGGATTTACCGTACGAAACAGCAACGCCGCCGAACTGAAAAATAAGGGACTTGAACTCGAAATCAGTGGTGATGTGATCCGGGCCGGGGATTTTAAATGGAACCTGTCCGCAAATTTCTCCACCAACCGGAACGAGGTGGTTTCCTTGGCGGGTGCTACGGCCTATACCCTACCCGATAGTTTTATCCAAAACGCCTCTTTGATTCCCGGGGAACCTTTCGGGGTCTTCCTTTCTACGGATTTTTTAAAGGATGAGGCTGGAGATTATATCCTAGATGAAAACAACTTCCCGCAGGCAGGAACGGGAACCGAAATCATCGGAGACCCGAATCCGGATTGGCGCGGGGGATTGGGAAGTACGTTTTCCTATAAAAATTTGTCCTTGTACGCACTTTTCACGCGCGTTGCCGGCAATGATTTCTTTAACGGAACGCGAGGTTCTCTATATGCCTTTGGAACGCATGGCGATCAGGGCAACACGGTCATCGCTCCGGAAGGTGGACTGACCAATATCAACGGAGATGTCATTCCCGCTGGTACCGCCTTTCAAGGTGAGGTCAGGGATTTCGGAGGAGGCCCTGTCGCTCTCGATCAATCTTGGTATACCGGCCCCGGTACCGCGTCGAACACGGCGTCTTATCGACAGTTCGTCGAGGATGCCAGTGCTACGCGATTACGGGAAATTACCCTGACCTACAGTTTACGAAACCAAGGCTTCCGCGATTTCACCCACCTGAACAGCGTTGATTTTAGCCTGACCGGCCGAAATTTGGTGCTGTGGACGGACTATCGTGGCGTCGACCCTGAAGCCAATGTATCGGGAGCAGGTTTGGCAAGGGGCCAAGATTGGTTTACGAACCCGAATACCCGGTCTTTGGTGTTTTCGGTATTGATCAATTACTAATGGACTTAATTATTGACGGACCGCTACGCAGCATGCGACCAAGATTGAGTTTTTGGGAACTGTAGGCTGGAAACCCGAGACCCGAGACCCGAGACCCGAGACCCGAGACCCGAGACCCGAGACTATTAAAAATTAAAACTATTGCAGGGTACACACAGTCGTAGCACATAACTCTAAAAATTAAAAGCTTACCATTATAATGGACACAAAAACCATGAAAACGATATTCGCCCCCAAATTCCTTCTATTTCTGTTCGCGTTCGGCCTTTTGACCGGATGCGAAAATTCGTTCGACGAAGAAGACATTCAGACCAACCCGAACGCGGTCACCGATGTAGACGTCAGAACCCTACTTTCCGGCACCATGCTCGGGGTTTCCTATTTGCACCAAGATACCGACGTGCGGATCGCTTCCCTCTGGGCCGGTGAGATCAACGGACTGGCACGGGCACACCAAGGCTATGCCCGGTATCTGGTCTCTTCCACGAATTTTCAATGGAGCACCCTGTATCCGGTAGCCAGTCAGGCCCGTTTGATACAAATCAAGGCGGATGAACTCGGTGACCCATGGACCAAAGGCGTAGGCCAAGTATTGGAGGCTTTAACGGTCGCCAAAGCGACCGCGCTTTATGGCGATGTACCCTATAGCCAAGCTTTCAAACCAGAGGAATTTCCGAATCCCATTTTCGACCCACAGGCCGAAGTATATGTGCAACTGCAGGCCACCCTTGATGCCGCCATTGCCAATCTATCCGCCGCAAACGGACTCGCCTTTGCAGACCAGGATTTTCTCTATCAAGGTGACGTGGCGAAATGGAGCGCCGCCGCCCGTACCTTAAAAGCACGCTTGTATCTTCATACCGGCGAATATACCCAAGCTATCGAAAATGCCGAACTGGGTATCGCCGATAACCAAGGTGATCTATTGGTGCCCCATGGCAACAGCCAAGGGGTAGACACCAATCAGAACTTTGATTTTTTTAAAGTGGCCCGTGCCGGTGATACGGGGTTCGAAGGGGCCTATTTGCCCGTGCTTTTAGAGTCCCGTCTGAATTCAGAAAATACAAAGACCGACGAAACATCCCTTTACAACCATTATATCGAAATAGGCGCCACTGCTACCGGAAGCTTGGACCCGAACACTACCGACGGAGCTTTCACTGCAGACGCGCCGCATCCCATATTGACCCACTACGAAAATCAATTGATTTTGGCGGAGGCACTGGCCAGAACCGGGAATACGTCCGAAGCGATCAACGCCTTGAACAGCGTCCGAAACGGACTGGCATCCGGATATATCAACGGTAAGACCTTTGCCACCGAAAATGCGCAATACGAAAACTATGACGAAGACGATTTTTCGGTCGACGGGATGGCCAATCCTACCGAAAATCCATCCGTACAAGAAGCTCTTTTATATGAGATAATTTCCCAACGTTACATCTGTTTTTTGATGCAGTATGAAGCGTTCAACGATTACCGTCGCTTGGCCAAGGCCGAACCGGTGGTACAGTTGCCCATCCCCTTAAACGCCGGAAACCAAAAGCCCGAGCGATTTATTTATCCCGAACAGGAAATCAACACCAACCCCAACGTACCCAACCCCGTTCCGGACCAGTTTACCAAACTTCCTATTTATCAATAGGATAATAGGAAAAATCACAAAAGGAATACGGTTTGGGCATGGACACTTATTTTTATACAAAATGCTAAAAAACAGCTGGGAGTTGCGGCTCCAGGGTACTGTTTGATCAACATTCATCTTGAAGGAAAAGGAAACCATACTATCGCGTACACAAAAACTCCCTGCTTTGGAGGACAGTGCCTTTCTGCGCTACTTTAACTTTATCGCCCTGTACTTTACCGAAGGGTTGCCCCAAGGGATGCTTTTTATCGGTATTCCCGCCTGGCTGGCCGCGGAAGGAAAATCAGCCGCGGAAATCGGTGCCTTTGCCGTCGCCTGCTCCCTCCCGTGGACGTTTAAGTTCGTCGTCGCCCCGCTGATGGACCGCTACACCTATCTACCCATGGGCCGCAAACGACCTTGGGTGCTAATCAGCCATATCGGACTTATCCTCAGTCTCATCGGCATCTCGTTCGTACCCGACCCCTTGAACAATCTTGAAATATTATATGTGGCCGCCTTTGCGCTGTCATCTTGCGGTGCCATTCAAGATGCGGCCGGTGACGCAATGGCGGTAGATGTGATTCCCGATGAGCAGCAGGCACGGGCGAACGGCTATATGCAAGGTTCCCGGATGCTGGGGAGTTCACTGGCATTGGTGTTAGGAAGTTGGGTCTTGAACGCATACAGTTTTCAGGCGGCCATGATGACCATTTGTGCATTGGTGACCCTGATTACGCTCGTACCCCTGGTACTCAGGGAACGAAAAGGTGAAAAACTGCTACCCTTCACTACAGGTGAGGCATCGGTAGTTTCGATGAATATGCAGATGTCGAACTGGCGGATGATATTGACCGCCCTTTATAAAGTGTTTCGGCTAAAGGATTCCATTTTAGTAGTGCTGCTACTTTTTATCACCATGGGGGCCTATAATTTCTTCGAGCATTTGCTCCCTATTTTCACCGTCAAGATTACCGGATGGAGTAACGTCGATTACTCCCAAATTTTCGCTACGGCGGATATTGTCGGAGGTATCGGAGGCATTCTGGCCGGAGGATGGCTTATCGAAAAATTCGGCAAAAAGCGCATGGTCAACGTTTATTTCTTCGTCATTATGGGGATGGCGCTTTTATTGGCCTTTTCAAAACCTTTATGGGAAGAGACCCAATTTATGAACGGGTTTATCGTTACCTATCGCCTGTTCAATGCCTTTGCCAAAATCGGGGTCTTCGCCATCGCCATGCAGTGCTGTTCGCGCAATATTTCCGCCAGTCAGTTTACCATCTATATGACTACCGGGGCTACCGGTTCCATAGCGGGTGCCGCTCTGATCGGCCCCATCAAGGAAAACTTCAGTTGGGAAATATCCTTCTTATTTTTTGTCGGATTTATGCTTTTGGCCTGGGTGGTCATGCTCTTCTTGAACATCGATAAGCAAATCGAAAAAATTACGGAACTGGAGAGGAAAGAAACGGAAAGGCAGTATTTGGAAGCGAGCTGAACAATTGGGAGCTCTACTTAAAAAGGAATTCGCCGTATCCAAGTTTGCCCATCCGATGTATCCTCAACTGATGTATTCTCAACTGGTGCTATCTGTTTAAACATTTTCCTACTAATCCAACTCATGCAGTAGACCTTCTATATCTAAGCGTGCGGTATACATCGTGACCGTACCATCGGGCTCATACTTCCATTCCTCCGAAGGTCTATCGCAATACAGTTCAATACTGTTTCCGTCGGGATCCTCGAGATACAGCGATTCGGAAACGCCGTGATCGGCTGCGCCACTGATCGGATATTCGTGGTCTGATAACCGCTTACAAATAAAGGCAAGGTCTTTTCGTGTAGGGTAGACAATCGCCAAATGAAACAGTCCCACGCCCGTTGTACTGGCCGGAGGCATGCCTTTGCTGCGCCACGTATTCAATCCGATGTGATGATGATAGCCCCCTGCTGCAATAAAAGCGGCATCGGTGCCCATCATTGCTTTAAGCTCAAAACCAAGCAGGTCGATGTAGAAGTCGAGGGAACGTTGAATATCCGCCACCTTTAGGTGAACATGGCCGATGGAAGCTTTAGCGGGGATTTTATAAGTGTCCTTCATAATTGGCGCATATTGACAAGGTGAGTAATGGCTTTCTACAAAAATAGTTATCCTGTTACGTTTATTTTGAAACGCCTTACCTTAAAAGAAAAATACTATTTGTCGTTGATGGAAACAAAGGTCGATTGAATGAAATGGACCTTGGTGAGATGCTCGGTTTTGGGGATGACCCAACGAGGGAGGTCGTTTTATCAGATTTATGGAAAATCGTCAACGCTGTTTTCGAAATCTGAAAACAAAGGAATCCCGTCCTCTAAATCAATTTCCGAGACAACATTTCGGGAATTGAAACAAGATGAATTTGTATTGAGTTGGTCACATAATTTAAAGCTTATGAGAATCGATAATGAGAATAAGAACCCTTCCGCCGCATTCAAAATAATTACTTATCTTTGACGTTAGTAACGTAAAACGGCAATATGATTGTCTCTTTTGGAGCGAAAGACACCGAACGGATCTGGAAAGGTATCAGGGTTAAAAAAATGCCGCTGGAAATGCAGAGCATCGGACGTCGGAAATTGAGAATGTTGAACAACTCACAAGACATTGCCGACCTTCGAATCCCGCCATCCAACAGACTTGAAAAGCTTACCGGAAAATTGAAGGAGTACCATAGCATCCGGATTAACAGACAATGGCGGATTATGTTCATCTGGGACAACGGAAACGCAAAAGAAGTGGAAATAATCGATTATCATTAAGAAGAAAATTATGGAGAAGTTAGCGAACATTCATCCCGGAGAGATTTTGAACCTCGAATTTTTGGAGCCTCTTGAAATTACGGCATATAGGCTTTCGAAAGACTTGAAAATCCCACAAACCAGGATTTCGGAAATTATAAAAGGTAATCGCAGGATTACGGCGGATACGGCATTAAGATTGAGCAAATATTTTGGAAATTCAGCAAAATTCTGGCTTGGGATCCAAGATGATTACGACATCGAGAAGGAAAAAGAAAATAAGGAGAAAGAACTTAGTAAAATTAAGCTGTACTCGAGGAAAAACGTTGCCTAACACCGTATCCTATAGCAATAGGGCGGCAAGTGCTTATCCCCTTGGTCTGGGCTTCTTTACTGACTCCGCCAAGTCTTTTGATTTGGCATTTAACCGAAAAAAGATAAATACAAAATGTAAAAGCCGTGGCTAATGGGCTAGGCATACTGGCAAGTGCTTGCCGAGAGCCCTACTTGCCATATCTCAGCCGTTATCGGTCAGCTTAAAAGAAAGCCTAAATATGTGAGAGGGTCGTTGTGCAGTATGCACTATGAGACTATTTCAAAAAATAAGTTAATTTTACATTTATGAATATTTATTCATAAATTTGTTTAGATGAACAATAAAACCGCAACTAAACTAGAACTGATATTCAAGGCTACGCTCAACCTCACCGGCAAAGTGGGGATTGCCGGTCTGAAAATGTCAAGTATCGCAAAGGAGGCACAAATGGCAAGCGGTACGCTCTATATTTATTTCAAGAGCAAAGAAGAGTTGCTCAATGCGCTCTACCATAAACTACAAAAGGAAAGTGCCCCTGCCCTCATCGATGAGATAAGCCATCTACCCATCGACATTCAGCTATATAAAATGTGGAGCATAGCCTTGGAAAGATTGGTTTTCAACAATCTGAGAACAACTTTTTTGGAACAATTTCTCATCTCCCCCTACGTTTCGGAGACCAACAAAAAGATGGATGCCACGTTCAAAAACTATCTGAAAAATCTGTTGGACAAAGGGAAAAAGGACGGTTTAATCAAGGATGTCGACACCGATATGCTGATATCTTTGATTATCGGTTTCATACGGACCTTCTCCACCCATCTCGTCACCATTGAAAACGGACAACTCACAGAAAAATCAATCGACGAATCATTTTCCCTTTGCTGGGAGGCCATTAAAAAATAAAAAATTTTATCCGTAAAATGAATAAATATTCATTAATATCCTTCGCGTGTGAAACCAACCATAAAAATATTCATCTCGATACTTTCAATCACTAGCTTTTTAATCACAAATGCACAAACTATGAAAATAAAAGTATCACTATCAACGAAGAGCAATTCTCCTATTTTGACAACGAAAAAGGAGACACGACCTTATTGTTCCTTCATGGCGCCTTCATCAATAAAACCTACTGGAACGAGCAGTAATCTCATTTCTCCGAAAACTACTGGGTGCTGGCCATTGATCTGCCCGGGCATGGGGCGTCATCGTTCAACCGAAACCTTGTGACCGGTGAACGGTTCGGCAAAGACATTGGTGACTTTATAAAAGCGTTGTCCCTAAAAAATGTAGTTCTGATTGGCCATTCCTTCGGGTCTGACGTAATGCTGGAGACCGTCACGGCGGATGCATCCGAAATCATGGGTCTAATCGAGATCGATCACTTGAAAAACGTCGGGGCGGAATTGCCCAAAGAGGCTGTGGACCAATTAATGGAGGGGCTAAAGGCCGATTTTGAGAATACCTGTGAGCATTTCGCTAGACAGGCGCTGTTGACCGAAGCGACCGACCCCGCAATAGTTTCTAAATTGCTGACGGACTATAAAACATGTACCCGGATGTGGGCATTCACCTACTCCAATACAGTTTCAGCTACCCCAGTCGCGAAGCGGAACTTTTGAAAGGGCTACCACAAAAGTTGTATTCCATCCATGTAAATTATATGCCCACTAATGAAGAAAGTCTTAAAAAGTACCTTGGCAATAATTACGAGCTGTTTGTTATGGAAGGAACTTGTCATTATCCTATGCTGGAAAATCCCGATGAACTCAATAAAAGGCTTAATAAAATCCTTTCGGCAATATCTATAAGAGAGTGAAGTTAAGAAGTGCTTCACGAAAATGGAATTAGAAGGTTTCAGACTTTAAGAAGTGTATCGATTTAACCCGGTTAAATAATTTTGTGGATTACAAAGAGAAAATCGAAATTGGCAGCGGCCCTATATAAATCAAGTGAACAACAAGCTTAAGAACAACTCAAATACAAAAGGAACAGCAAGTATTTGAGATTGAATGACTATAATAAGATTATCAAATATAAAAACGCAGGCAACCATTTATAAAAGAGACGCGTCTCTATAAATAGAGACACGCTACAAATTATGAATACCGTGCCAAAATGTTAGAAAACCCGAAAACGAACATCAAAATCAAACTCGCCTCTCTATGGGCCGCCGTAACTTTCTGTTACTTGTATGGCGACTATTTTGAGCTTTACACACCGAATAAAATCAACAGCTTGATTACCGGTGATAATGTTTTGAACAGTCCCGCCATATTGTTAATAGCCTCCATAATCTTGGCGATCCCTTCCGTGATGGTCGCCGGTTCCATTTTCTTCAAACCAAAATTAAACCGAATTCTCAATATCGCATTTGGTACGTCATTTACAATTATGATGGTGTCGATCGGAATTATGTCAACCAACGAATGGTATCTATTTTATGTCTTTTTAGCGTTTCTAGAAAGCATTATTACCGCGTTGATCGTTTTTTACGCGTGGAAGTGGCCTAAGGAAAAAACTGTTCAATAAAGGAAACTATGTCCTGAAACAAAAAAGCAAGAATTGCGGAAATACTCTATGTATAACTTGTCATTTGTTGTCTTCAGACCATTATCGCTGACGTGGTCGGATATCCGGCATCAATAGGCGAAATCGCAATTTGTTTATGGCTTTTGATTATGGGAACAAATAAACTGGGCTTCAGAAAGAAACCGTAATAAATAGCGGCTAATTTTGAGGAATAAAAGCGCAAAAATCTGGTTGCTAGCGAAATATCAAATATGGTCTGCTCTAAATACAGACATAATGACATTGACACAAATATGTTATTCTTGATCAGGAATAATTTATATTTGAAAGTAGTCGCTAATCAAAAGTCATGAAATTATTTCAACGTTCGGTAGTAAGTACTTGTGCAGTATTCACTGCCTGGTTCTTATTGGGGGCGTATCACCTTCCGAGTATCAAAAAGGAAATTCCCAAAAGACCGAACATACTCTTTTGTATCGCCGACGATTGGGGCTGGCCCCATGCCGGTATCTACAACGATGCCGTAGTAAAGACACCCACATTTGACCGGCTGGCCCGAGAGGGCGTACTTTTTGAACATGCCTATGTTTCCAGTCCCTCGTGCACCCCCAGCAGAAGCGCCATTCTAACCGGTCAGTACCATTGGCGTCTGGGTGAGGCTGCCAATTTATGGTCTACTTTGGATGTTGATATTCCCGTGTATCAGTTATTATTGGAGCAGGCGGGTTACCATGTCGGACACTGGCGTAAAAGTTGGGGCCCTGGAAACCTTGAAGCGGGAGGGTATACCGATGGAAATTACCCCAGCGGCAAAAACTATCCGGGAGGATTCAAGGAATTTCTCGAAGCCAGGGAGGCCGGAACGCCTTTCAGTTTTTGGTTTGGGGCCTCCGACCCACATAGAGATTATGAAAAAGGCAGTGGTAAAGCTTCCGGTATTGATTTGGATAAGGTTCAGGTTCCCGGCTTTTATCCCGATGAGGAGGAAATACGTTCGGATATTGCGGATTACTATTTCGAAGTCCAACGCTTCGATAGCGACGTAAGCAAGGCCATACAAATGTTGAAAGAAATCGGCGAGCTTGAAAACACGATTATCGTGATGACCGGCGACCATGGCATGCCATTTCCAAGGTGTAAAAGCAATCTATACGATATGGGTGTCCGTGTGCCGATGGCCATTAGGTGGGGAGAAAAGGTGAAGGGCAATAGATTGGTGAAAGACTTTATCTCGCTTGTCGATCTGGCCCCAACTTTTCTGGATATCGCAGGTTTGGATATCCCAGAACGAATGTCGGGTCAATCTTTAAAGACCATCCTATTATCCGAAAAAGAAGGATGGATCGAACCGGAACGTAACCAAGCCATCTTTGGAAAAGAACGACATGTACCCGCTCAGCTCGCGCCATCAATGGACGGCTATCCCAGCAGGGGAATACGCACCGAACAGTATTTATACATACACAATCTAACCCCTGACCGATGGCCGGTCGGCGTCCCGGATGGTGCCACCCACCCGATAAACAGCTTTGCCGACACCGACGACGGACCGACAAAAACATTTCTGATCGAACATGGCAACCTCCCAAAGTATAGCGATTTTTATGCATGGAGCTTTGCAAAGCGATCGGCCGAAGAATTGTATGACATTAAAAAAGATCCCGATCAACTGAACAACCTCTCCGATGAACCCGCGTACGGAAACATCAAACGGCATTTGTCCGAAAGGCTCAAGACCCTTTTAGAAAATTCGGAAGACCCCCGTATCATCGGCGGGGGAGAAAAGTTCGATGAATACCCTTACCGAGCATCTTACGCGCTTGATTTCGATAAGAAAAACTGAAGAGAGAATGGAATGACAACAGACCGTCCATCGCTTTTCTCAAAAGTTTTTCCGGAGCATCCATCTTTAGCCATCAACCACCTTGTAGCTCATGTAAAACTAAATTACGAGTCAAATAGCTGTATGTTTGAGCTTAAAATACTATTTTATTGAGCTTGAAACGTTAGGATGCCTGACAACCGAGACCAAGAAATCATCGACTTTATCAGTAAAACAAAGGCAGTTGCTCAAAAGAAATTTTTGATGGCACAAATATCCCGGTCAGTTATGCCACTCATAAAAGGGTCTTGACTAAGTTAACGCCTACAAATTATGTGATTACAAAAGGCCATGATACCAACGTTGGGAAACACGCTCTACTTCAATACCCTCTCCAAAATGACCCCCAAAAGAACATTTGAGCGGTCGATTTCATGGTTTCCTTTATCGATGGCCTCATTCACGTAGGCGCCTTAGATCGAGCTTTATTTTCAAGCCTTCAAAAAGATTTTGGACCTCTATAAAGTTAGCTGCCTTTTGCATGCCCTGTTTGGCGACCCAATCCGCAAATAAGCTGAAATACGTTCAAAGTTCTTCGGTCGCCGCCGTTAAATATTTATCGACTACCGAACAATTCAATCCCCTTTTACGACAATTCAAAGTAAAGCGGTTTTACCATCCACTTGATGACCGCATATTTGTGTCATCGTTCAACTCTCAGACATAACAAATGACATCAACAAAGGTAAGCACACCAAAATGCACTGAAGAAAGATTATTTTCGCACGGCACTCCATCGGTTCAAAATGGCTCGCGTCGAGACACAACTAAAAAATTCTTTGAAACCTATCGCCATAAAATCGGAAACCTACTTTCTACGGTCAAAACAGAAAGCACCATATTGTACTGGATGGCGGCAGTGGTTTTCTGTGTCGGTATATTTTGTGTGCTGGGGATGATGCTAGACCATAGAACGCTGATGGGCGTGAATGTATGGGTCAAACCCCTAAAATTTGCGGTCTCCATAGTTCTCTATTTTCTTACGGTGGGGTATCTGATCACAAGATATCCGTATTCGAACTTGAAAAAGAACATCATAAACCATGCGACGGCTTGGTCGCTATTGCTGGAGTTCGCCATTATCGCCTTTCAGGGTGCCAGAGGGGTACCTTCCCATTATAACGTGTCTACCCCTTTCGATGGCATCCTATTTTTGTTGATGGGCGTCTTTGTAGGAATCAATGTGATACTGATGGCCCTGTTTATTTTTGACACCTTACGCCTTAAATTGAATACGACCAAACCCATGCAGTGGGCCATACTCCTAGGCTGGTTAACGATTTTCTTCGGAAGCTGGGTGGGCGGCCAGATGATCGGTCAAGCGGCCCACAACGTAGGCGTGGCCGATGGCGGCGTAGGATTACCCTTGGTCAATTGGAGCACCAAGGGCGGGGATCTAAGGGTCGCTCACTTTTTCGCGGTACATGGTTTGCAGATAATCCCGTTATTTGCGGTATGGGCATCCAGAAAATGGAGCGCCGGCACGAGAAACCAGATCATTGCCGTTACCGTTTTCGCCCTGCTTTTCGCCTCATGGATCGGGTATATATTCTATCAGGCCAAACAGGGTATCCCATTGATTGCCCAATAATCGACCTATATGTTCTACAGCAAAAAAAAGCGCATACATTACCTAGGTTTCGACGACTTCTGGTTCAAATCGATCGGTATTCTGATCATCAGTTTGGTCACCTTTTACCTTTTCAGCAATCCGTTGCACAATCATTCTCTAATAGAAACGGTACTAACCTATAGTGTATCACTGGTATTCACCACCTGCGATTGGTTTATCACAAGGGCCATCATGATTTTCTTACGTAAGAGGTATCCGGCCTTAAAAGATAGTGTCTTGCGTATCTCCTTATTTTTCCTCGCCATTGTCACCACGGTGTTACTCGTCGACTTTGTGGGTATCAGCCTATTATATCCCCTTACGAAAGAGGACTACAATTTTCTGAACCGTTCCCAAGCCTTGCTATCCATAATTCTCATTAGCACCATGACTATGGCTATTTATGAAGCCGTCTACTTCTACATCCGACTTAAGAAATCCATTCGGGAAGAAGAGCAGTCGAAACAGGCAATCGTTCAGGCAGAATTGGATGTATTGCGAAACCAGGCCCAGCCCCACTTTTTCTTCAACACCCTGAACACCCTTCGCGATATCATCGATCAAAATTCAAAGGAAGATGCCAAGGAATTTGTGGATAAGCTGTCGGAGGTCTATCGTTTTCTTTTGGAATCGGGAAATGCCAATCTGATTCCCCTTCGGGATGAACTTAAATTTGCGAAAGCGTATATACATATTCAATCGGAGCGGTTCGGGGATAATCTCAACGTCTATTGGGATATTCCAGAACCTGCCCTAGATGCCATGGTCGTACCCATGAGCCTACAACTGCTATTGGAAAATGCGATAAAACATAACGTGATTTCCAAAGCGAAACCTTTACACATCAATGTCAAGGTAAAAAAGGATGCCTTGATTGTTGATAATGAGATGCGACCGAAGTCCACACAACTGCCCTCGACCAAAATGGGTCTAGTGAACATCACGAAAAGGTATAGGCTCATCTCGAACAGAGCGGTCGAGATAGTGGATGACGGACATCGATTCACCGTATCCCTACCCCTATTGAAAAGCACCGAACAAAACATCTAGAACATGCAATTATTGATCATCGAAGACGAAGCAAGGGCGGCCAACCAATTACAACGGATGCTGAAATCATGTGATTTTGAATATGAACTGCTGGGCATCATCGATACCGTGGAAGATGCAGTGCAGTGGTTTCAGAAAAACCCGACCCCAGACCTGGTATTTATGGATATTCAATTGGCCGATGGCCTGAGCTTTGAAATCTTCCAGAAAACGGCCGTCGACGCACCCATCATTTTTACGACCGCTTTCGACCAATATGCCCTTCAGGCCTTTAAAGTGAACAGCGTAGACTACCTGCTGAAACCCGTTCAAAAGGCGGACTTAGATCACGCCTTGGCTAAATTCATCAAAGCCAATAGACCAGTTTCTATAGACCCCGCCATTTTAAAACAGCTGCTGGCCAGCCTGCAAACGCCCCAAAAAAGAGAGGGCATACTGGTCAAGGAAGGCAGTGGATTTCTCCAAATCCAGACCTCGGAGCTCTTATATTGCTATTCAGAAGAGAGCATCAGCTTTGGGGTCACCACCGATAAGCGCGTTATCATCGACGAGACCATAGATACCTTGTTCAATTCCTTAGACCATAAAGATTTCTATAAAATCAACCGCGGACAGATTGTCGCCAAAAGGGCCATCCTAAAAATCGACCCTTATTTCAATCATCGGGTGAAGCTTTCGGTCTCCAATTCGCGTGACCAAGAGTTTATTGTGAGCCGACCGAAAACCGGCGGTTTTAAGGCATGGATGAATGTCTAAATGCAAGCTTTGCGTAACTTTGAAAAAAAGCTATGCCAGAATTACCAGAGGTTCACGGTTATAAAGTGTATATAGACAGTACCTGCCTGTACAAAACAATTACTTCTTTTGATTGTAGGGACATCAAACTGCTCAAGCAACCGAAAAAAGATTTTGAAAACCAGCTGGTCGGCGCGACCCTGACCGGTACGCGGCGTATCGGAAAATATCTGTTCCTCGAAACCTCTGGGAACAAAATCTTGGTCATCCACTTCGGGATGACAGGCCGTCCCAACTATTATAAGGATGAAGACGACCGTCCGAAATTCGCACATATCGTTCTGACCTTTGAAAACGGATTCCATTTCGCTTTTGAGAACAAACGCAAGTTCGGGTGGTGGAACCTTATCGATTCGATTGAGGAATACAAGACGGACCATGGTCTGAGCGATGATGCCCGCGACCTAAAATTGGAGGATTTCAAGGCATCTCTAGAAACCAGAAAAACGCATATCAAAAAAATACTACTAGACCAGAGTGTCGCGGCCGGTGTTGGGAATTGGATGGCCGACGAAATTCTATACCAGGCTAAAATGCATCCGAAGAAAAAGGTCGAGGATATGACCGAAAAAGATGCGGAGTACGTGTTTAATGCGATGAAAAAAGTCATTGAAACCGCTATTGAACACGATGCCCATTACAGCGATTTTCCCGAGGATTTTCTGATGCACTTCAGAAAAGAAGGCGCGACCTGCCACCATACCGGCGCACAAATACAGAAAATTAAATTGGGCGGTCGGGCGACCTATTTTTCCGAGCAATGGCAAAAATTATAATCCTAACGAACTACCACGGGGTAAAGCCGCCGAAGTTTCAATCGGAAAAAAGTTTAAGCTCTTTATAAAAACCATCCGTTTTCAAACTTTTCTCTAAACTTCCAACGCAAAACATCGGGGAATTCTAATATTTAAAAAATCTTGTGCAAAATCCCTTGGAAGTAATAGCAATTCCATCATTGCTTTCACTACATTTTTAAAAATCAAGCTCTTTATCGGCGACCGCAAATCAGCCTAAAATTTCCTTCAGAACTATTTGAAAAATCAACACCACTCTATTTAGAATTATTCCAGATAATTTCTATATTTGTACTTCATTTTTAACCAGTCTAAATAACAATAGATGAAATTCGGAGTGTTTCCAATCGTTATTTTTCTGTTTTCCCTGATGGCCGGTGCGCAAGAAGCATCCATTTCCGGAACCGTGGTCGATGCCGGCAACGCCCCGCTGGTCGATGTCAACGTAATGCTCGTAGAAACCACCCGCGGCGGGCAGACCGATTCGGACGGCAATTTTATGCTGAACAACATCCCGACCGGCGACTATGTGCTTAGGCTGTCCTCCCTCGGTTTTAAGACCAAGGAAATCGCGGTTACGGTTCCCGCCTCGTCCGATTCCGGTGCAGCAAAGAATCCGGAAAACGAAAACAACACCGCCGCCATTACCAATGCCGCCGAAGTAAATCTGGGAAGAATCATGCTCTATGAGGGCAACGAAGTGCTGAGCGAAGTGGTCGTACAGGGCGAACGCCGAAACAAATTTTCCCGAAAGCAAACCGCCTATGTCGCCAAATTGCCGATCAAGGATATCGAAAACACCCAAGTCTACAGTACAGTCACGACCGAACTATTGGAATCTCAGGTGGTTACCAATTTTGACGATGCGCTCAAAAACGCCACCGGGGTCGAAAACCTATGGGCCTCGACCGGCCGGGGAGGCGACGGAGCGGGCTATTATTCCCTACGGGGCTTTTCGGTGCAGCCGCAGTTGGTAAACGGCCTTCCCGGGCTGACCAACGGCACCATCAATCCCGCTAATATCGAACGTATCGAGGTCATAAAGGGCCCATCCGCCACCTTGTTCGGAAACGCCGTTTCATCCTACGGCGGCCTTATCAATGTAGTCACCAAAAAAC
>JBATUY010000061.1:0-5367 GCA_049671465.1 Pricia sp.
GTTTTAGAGAGTTTTCTTTTGGATTTTCCCGGATGTCTCATCGTAGTTTCCCACGATCGGTATTTTATGGACAAGATCGTCGATCACCTTTTCGTTTTCAGAGGGGATGCCGTTGTAGAGGATTTTCCCGGCAACTATTCCGACTATAGGGTCTATGAAGACAGTAAGGTCATTGAAGAACGTAAGGAAAAGGCCAGCGGTAAAGCCAGTTCGGAATCTACTAGCGAAAAAAAACCAAGCGACTTAAAAGCCAAGCTCACCTATCTAGAACAAAAAGAACATAAAAACCTGGAAAAAGACATCCAGAAGCTGGAAAAAAAGAAGACGGAGGTCCAACAAAAATTCGCCGACCCCGAACTTTCCGGTGAGGATATCGATACGCTATCCATTGAGCTACAAGAGATTGTAGATGCCATCGAAACCAAAACGGAGCGGTGGTTCGAGCTGTCGGCAATGTTGGAGGGCTAACCAGATAAAAGGTCAAAAGCTTTTGAGGCCTTGGGGCCTTAGGCTTCGGTGCATTATGCTTCGGGGTTTCGTAATTTTGAGACCACGGAAATTCGAGACTTCGAGACTTCGAGACTTCGAGACTTCGAGACTTCGAGACTTTGAGACTTTGAGACTTCGAGATGGTAAAGTAAAATAGTTGAATTTGAGGCAAGGGCTCGAAGTTCAAACGAAGTTGATCGCTCCAACGCTTAAAAGATGTTGTAACAGACTTAAAATCCTAGCTTTGTGCGAAACATCCTAAACCAAATAAAATTCCGACTGACCGCCACGAACCAACACGGTGTGCACTCCCCTTTTATATATGCTTATGTTACGAAATGCCTGTACGCCAAAAAAAAGTACAGCCACATCAAATCCAAAAACATCTTGCTGAAAAGTATTGCCTATTTTGGGGCCGAACGGGTGTATCTTCCTCCTGAAAACGAGAATATCCGAAATGTGATACAGCACGAATTTTTGTCTGTAAAGTTTCAAGACGGTCCGTACGACATCCTCTTTACCGGCATACGCGATGCCGAGGCCCTATTGCAAAAGACATCCGAAGAAAATGCTATCCACAATAACACGGTGCTCCTTATCGATACGATTAACGGTGATGCGGCGGCGACATCCCTTTGGGAAAACATAAAAGTCCACCCTAAAGTCAGGGTCACCGTCGACCTGTTTTATTGTGGCGCGGTATTTTTCCGAAAGGAACAGGCCAAAGAGCATTTCAAGATTCGGACATGAATTTGTAACTTTATGATTTAAGCATCAGTTATGGGCAAATACACGATTTATGCAGTTTTAGGGGTACTTTTCGTCGTCTACCTGTTTATCACCATTACCAACCGAAGAAGTTCGAACCGTCGCAAGGATCGAAAATTTATGGAAGGTCGCAAACGCCGTGACACCGACAAGAACGAACTATGAAAATCTACACCAAGACCGGCGATGACGGCACAACGGGACTTATCGGCGGCACTCGGGTCAAAAAGCACCACATCAGAATAGAAAGCTATGGCACGGTCGATGAGTTGAACTCTTGGCTTGGCTTGATTCGCGACCAAGAAATCGATATCCCTCTTAAGGAAGTTTTGACCCAAATTCAAAAAAAACTCTTCATCGTTGGAGCGATATTGGCCACAGATCCTGCAAAAGCCATCCTTAAAAACGGGAAAAAACGCCTGAACATACAAGAAATCACCGAAAGTGATATAGAGTTCCTTGAAACTGAAATCGATACCATGGAGGCGAACTTGCCCCAAATGACCCACTTTATTCTGCCGGGCGGGCACACCACCGTGTCATACTGTCATATCGCCCGAACGGTCTGCCGCAGGGCGGAGCGCATGTGCACCTTGCTCCATGATAATGCCCCTTTTGATGAAGCACTCTTAAAATATATCAACCGACTTTCGGATTTTCTCTTCGTACTGGCACGAAAATTGTCGCAAACATTTCAGGTAATAGAGGTAAAGTGGATACCGGAGGACAAAGATTCCCAATAAAATTGCAATTGGTTTTGGTTTTCTCCAATAAATCCAGTATTTATCCGTTATCGAGTTATTATACTAACAAATTTTAGCAGAAAATATCAATTTTACTTGCCCATGTGCTTTGTAATATTACTTTTGCAAAAAATTAAAATCACGACAGTAGCATGTATTGGACATTAGAACTAGCATCTTATTTAAGCGATGCACCCTGGCCGGCCACAAAAGACGAACTGATCGATTATTCCATTCGTACCGGAGCGCCATTGGAGGTTGTTGAAAACCTACAATCCATGGAAGAGGAAGGCGGAGAGATTTACGAATCTATCGAAGAAATCTGGCCCGATTACCCCACCGAAGAAGATTACCTCTGGAACGAGGATGAATATTAATATATCACGATACGTTGATAAAAAACAAAAAAGTCTCTCTTGAGGCTTTTTTTTATGTTCCCCTGCGAAAGTCCTGTAGTGGTGTTAAACAGCGGAGCTAAATAGTGGAGATACTTGGAGGCCCGCGCAATCTTCAACCCGTAGCGATAATATTCATGGCGAAAAGAAAAGGAACACTGCCGTTCTTTATGTAATTTTGGCAGATAAATGGTCTTTCTTCTCCAAAACACATTGTTGGAATGTCTTTTGCTCGAATAAAGCTACTTTAGTTATAAAACGATACTTCACCGCGTACTTCGCCAAATTTGAAGCAAAGCGGTATAATATAAACACGCATCAAATGAGTTTTTTAAATTCCGTAATCAAAATATTCGTCGGCGATAAATCCAAAAAAGACGTACAGGCCTTAAAGCCACTGGTCGAGCAGATCAAATCGTTCGAGGCGCAATTGGCATCGATCAGCCACGACGAATTGCGCGACAAGACGAATACCTTTAAACTAAAGATTGCGGAGGATGTCAGCGAAATCACCCAACAGATCCAGGCGCTTGAGGAAGAAGTCAAAGCATCGAACGATATCGACAAGAACGAAGATATCTATGCGGAAATCGACAAATTAAAGGAAGAGGCCTACACGACCACAGAAGCAACGCTAAACGAAATTTTACCCGTCGCCTTTGCCGTAGTCAAGGAAACCGCAAAACGTTTTGCCCATAATGAAACTTTGACCGTAACCGCCTCCGAATACGACCGGGAACTGTCGGGCAGCAAAGACTACGTAACTCTCGATGGGGAATCCGCCATCTGGAAAAATTCCTGGGATGCCGCCGGTAAGGAGGTCACTTGGGATATGATACACTATGATGTGCAGCTTATCGGTGGTATCGCCATGCACCAAGGTAAAATAGCCGAGATGCAGACCGGTGAAGGTAAGACCTTGGTCGCTACATTGCCGTTATACCTCAACGCCTTAGCGGGAAAAGGGACGCACCTTGTAACCGTTAACGATTATCTGGCTAAAAGGGATAGTGCTTGGATGGCCCCTATCTTTCAATTCCACGGTCTTACGGTAGATTGTATCGACCATCACCGTCCGAATTCCGCCGGTCGAAGGGCTGCCTACAACGCCGATATTACCTACGGCACGAATAACGAGTTCGGCTTCGATTACTTGCGCGACAATATGGCGCACAAACCCAAGGACATCGTACAGCGTCCGCACCATTATGCCATTGTCGATGAGGTCGATTCGGTTCTGGTCGATGATGCCCGTACGCCCTTGATCATATCCGGACCGGTACCCGAGGGTGACCGGCATGAATTTAACGAACTAAAACCCAAAGTCGCCGATATCGTCAATAAACAGCGCCAACATTTGACCGGTGTTTTGGCGGAGGCCAAAAAACTCATTGCCGAGGGCGATACCAAAGAAGGTGGTTTTCAGCTGTTAAGGGTGTATAGGGGACTACCGAAAAACAAGGCATTGATCAAATTTCTCAGTGAAGAAGGCGTTAAGCAACTGCTGCAAAAGACCGAGAATTATTACATGCAAGACAACAACCGCGAAATGCCCAAGGTCGATGAAGACCTGCTTTTCGTCATCGATGAAAAGAACAACCAGATCGAGCTCACCGATAAGGGTGTCGACTACATCTCGGGAGAGCAAAACCGCGATTTTTTCGTCATGCCCGATATCGGTGGCGAAATCGCTAAAATAGAGAACCAGAACCTAGAGATAGAAAAGGAAGCCGAACTTAAGGAACAGCTTTTTAAGGATTTCGGAATCAAAAGCGAACGCATACATACCATGAGCCAGTTATTAAAGGCCTACACCCTCTTCGAAAAGGATGTGGAATACGTGGTGATGGAAAACAAGGTAATGATCGTAGATGAGCAGACCGGCCGTATCATGGATGGCCGACGCTATTCCGACGGATTGCACCAGGCGATCGAGGCCAAGGAGAACGTGAAGATCGAAGCATTGACCCAAACCTTTGCGACGGTCACCTTACAGAACTATTTTAGAATGTACAACAAGCTGTCAGGCATGACCGGTACGGCGGTCACCGAGGCCGGTGAGTTTTGGGAAATCTATAAGTTGGATGTGATGGAAATTCCGACCAACCGACCCATTGCCCGCGATGACCAGAACGATTTGATCTACAAGACCAAGCGGGAAAAATATAACGCCATTATCGATCAGGTGACCGAACTTTCAAAGGCCGGGAGACCGGTTCTTATCGGTACGACTTCCGTGGAAATATCGGAACTATTGTCCCGTATGCTGAACATCCGAAAGGTGCCGCACAACGTGTTGAACGCCAAACTCCATAAAAAGGAAGCCGATGTGGTCGCGGAAGCCGGCAAGTCGGGCATCGTGACCATTGCGACCAATATGGCCGGTCGGGGTACGGATATCAAACTGTCCGACGAGGTCAAAAAAGCAGGTGGATTGGCCATTATAGGCACCGAGCGCCATGACTCCCGTCGGGTAGATCGGCAACTTCGAGGTCGATCAGGCCGTCAGGGAGATCCGGGAAGCTCGCAATTCTATGTTTCCCTTGAAGACAATTTGATGCGTCTCTTCGGATCGGAACGCGTCGCCAAGATGATGGACAGAATGGGCTTGGAAGAAGGCGAGGTCATTCAGCACGGTATGATGACCAAATCTATCGAACGCGCCCAGAAGAAAGTGGAGGAAAACAACTTCGGCGTACGGAAGCGCCTGTTGGAATACGATGATGTGATGAACGCCCAACGTGAAGTGGTCTACAAAAGAAGGCGTCACGCCCTGCAAGGAGATCGGCTAAAGGTCGATATTGCCAATATGATTTATGATACCTGCGAGGTAATCGCGGAAACGAACAAGGCTGCTAGCGACTATAAGAATTTCGAATTCGAACTGATCAAATATTTTTCGATTACCTCGCCTATCGATGAAGCCGATTTCGCGAGAATGACGGCCCGTGACATCGCCACAAAGATTTATG
>JBATUY010000062.1:0-2545 GCA_049671465.1 Pricia sp.
ATCTAGCACGGCCAAATGGCGAGGGTCCTTGGCCCGCAGTCCTAATTGGACACGACGGCGTTGGTCTTGACGATTACCAGCGGAGCCGTGCTGATGATCTCGCCGCGCACGGCTATATCGCTTTCGCGATGGACTTTCATGGCGGGCAGACCTTCTTCGACAGACCTGAAGCAATGTTGGCTCGAACTATGCCACTGCTGGCCGACACTGAACGGATGCGAGGTATTGGTCGCATAGCACTTGATACTTTGCTCTCGACACCTGATGTTGACGCCAACCAACTCTTCACTCTCGGCTATGGCGCTGGCGGCCGTTTCGTTCTTGAGCTTGCGAAAACAGGAGTGCCCTTCAAGGCCATCGCGGTCGTTCATCCCGCCCTACCCAAACCAAATGCTCATGACTGGCAAGATGTAAACAGCACCGTCCTTCTTTGTACTGGATCCGAGGACCCTATCTGCTCTACCGATCAACTGCTTGCGTTTGGTCACGCATTACAGGACGCTGGGCTCGATTGGCGCGTAAATATTTATGGTGGTGCTAAGCACGCCTTTTGGGCTCGCCCCGCAAACTCAGACGGATTACCGACCGATGAGCTTACTCATGTTCAAGCGACCGTGCCAGGTGTCGGCTATCATCCAAAACACACTGAGCGTTCATGTCGAGCGGTTCTTGATCTTTTCGGAGAGAAATCGAATTGAACGATGTTATTAAAATCGGGACTAACTAAAGAACGCGGGAAAGCCAGTTGCCAACACCATATATAAAACATAGTGCGGGCCGTTGTTAAATCTAAGGTTCGGGCATTTTTGCGAGTCCACCGAATTTTTAAATTTGGCCGATTCAGAAAAGAAAGGTAATCGGAAAATTTAAAAATCCGGCTCGTGCCAACCCGGAACGCAGCCGCCCGTTTGCCGCACTACGTTTCATATACAAATCCGGTTGAGCACAAGCCACCGCACAAATAGCACATTTGGTTTTTGCTGAAACACAAAACCAACGCTGAAAAACCAAAAGAGCTATTTTTTAGCCAAACACATATAGATTAAAAATAATAATGAGTGAAAAAATAGTATCAGCAAGTGGAGAAAGAGCAGCAATGGGAGGCTATTTGCCTCAATTTGATGAATTTGCTTGGTTTGTCTATTTGAATCTAATAAATAAAAAGCTTGAATGGATTCGAATAGCAGACCCCAAGGCTGAAAAACTAGATGACATACAATATTGCACTCATTCAGAAATACATGCATACCAAGTAAAATGGACTATCGCAGATGCGAACATATCATTTGCAAATTTTACAGAGTTGCTACCTCTTATAATCTCAAGCTGGAAGAGTTTAAAAACAGCAAATCCCGGAAAAAAAATAATTCCTCATTTAATCACTAACAAGCCTATTTCCTCACATGATAGCTTGAAGGAAGGCGATACTAAAATTGGTTCATTTCATAACTTTTTTTCAGAAGTTTGGACAAAGCTAAAATCAAACCAAGCAATTGATGTTAAGTGGAATTCAGTTCTTGCAGAGTTCAAAAAGAGTTCGAAACTTGGTGATTCTGATTTTGAAGAGTTTGTAGCCAGTTTTGATTTTCAGCCTGATTACAAACAAAAACAGTTTAGTGTTGGAAATATTAAATATTCTAAAGAAGACGAAGACCTTCAGCAGATCAGCAGATTTATTGTTGAAAAGGTAGCCAGTCCAGAAAGAATCGTAGAATTTTCTCGACAAGAAATTATTAAAGAATTAGGCTGGTCTGACAGATTTAAAACAATTTTTAACCATGAGTTAATAGTCGATAGACAACGATACCAACCGATTCAATCAACAATTGACTTATTAAATTCAAAGTTAAAAGAACATAAAAATGGATACCTGTTTTTGCTGGGAGGTCCAGGTTCCGGAAAATCTACTTTATTGAATCAATGGTCGAAAGGTCTAAAAACACGAATAATAAGGTACTACGCCTTTGATTTTGTCAACCCATCCTCACACCTAAACTTTTATGAAAGAGGAAATGCCACTTATCTTTTTTTCGATTTAGTTTTTCAGTTAAAGGAAGCTGGGATATATAGAAGAGATATACTTCCATATAAAGACCTACTTTTTCTAAAGGATGTATTCAATGAGCAATTAAGAACAATCGGAGAGGACTTTGTGACAAATGGTCGACCGACTATAATATTGATTGATGGTCTAGATCATGTTCCTAGGGAATACAAATCAACAACAAATAGCTTCCTACGAGAACTTCCTTTACCATCTACCTTACCTGATGGTGTCTTCATTATTTTAGGCAGCCAATCTTATGAACTTGAAGACATTCAACAGGAAATTAAAACTGAATTTCAGAAAGGAGATAGAACTATTCAAATTGATTCACTGAAAAAGGAGGAAGTATACAAATACATTGATAATCTCGACTCTCCCTTTCAACTTATCAGTTCCCAAAAGTTACAAGTATTTGAGAAATCACAAGGGCACCCTTTATATCTGTCTTACTTAGTTGAAAAAATCAATAAGGCCGAATCAATTGATGATACAATCGAG
>JBATUY010000063.1:0-1719 GCA_049671465.1 Pricia sp.
GTTTGCAGAAGAAAAATTGGTATTTGCAGAGCAATGGCCTGAGTCGACGGCCACTGACTTTGACCATGTTGTTATCTATCAGCCAAAAGCCAAAGAACTATTGGATTACCTAATTGCAGCGGTATTACCACTGGTCAAAATGGGCGGTAAAGTCTGGTTAGTAGGTGATAACAAAAGTGGCGTGAAATCGTCCATGAAGCGTCTAGAAAATGGCCTAGAAGAAGTGGGCAAGGTAGAAGGGGCTAAACACTGCTTATTATATCAAGGTTACAAGCGTGAAGAAGCTAAGCCATTCGTCTTTGAAAAGTGGGTGACTACTTGGCAACAAGAAGTAGCGGGTCAAATTCTAACCCTGTGTAGCATGCCGGGTGTTTTCGGCCATGGTAAATTAGACAAAGGCACCGAGCTATTACTGAATCAGCTAGATCAACATCGTTTTATGAGTGATATAGCGCACGCTAGATTGCTCGATTTTGGCTGTGGCGATGGCATCATCGCCCTATGGTTGTACAACAAAACCGGCGTCAAAATTACCGCATTGGATGATAGCGCCTTTGCTCTTAAAGCGACAGAACTGACCTTCGCAGCTAATCAAGCGTCTGATGCAGTTACGCTGATCGCCTCAAATGGCCTGAAAGAAGTAAAAGGCCGCTTTAACTATGTGGTGACAAACCCTCCGTTTCATTCTGGAATTAGCACCGATTACAGCATTGCTGAACAGTTCTTTATGACGGTAAAGCAACACCTTACGCTTAATGGCGAGTTGTTTGTTGTGGCCAACGATTTCTTGCGATACCCACCAATACTAGATGCCGCATTAGGCTCTCATACTCGTTTACAGCGTGATAAAGGCTTTGCCATTTACCATGGGCGTCAGCCCAAAAAACGCTAATGCATAGGCGACTTCGGTCGCCTTTTTAATGCCGCTTGTTTTGCATTCTCTCTCAAAGGCAGTAGTCTACACTGTAGGTATAAAGATCATGCATTCCAACATAAAATAAATAACGGGAGCAGGCTATGACAACACAACTGGTATTAAGCTTTATCGGCGAAGACAAACCTGGCTTAGTAGAACGTCTTTCGGAAACGGTGCGTGAGCATCACGGCAATTGGCTAGAAAGCCGAATGGCGCATTTGGCGGATAAGTTCGCCGGTATTTTAACCGTTGCTGTGCCAGCTGAACACGAAGACGATTTAATCAGCGCGTTACAGGCGTTCGATACGATTGGCCTTAACGTTATAGTGGAAACCGCCAATAAACTGACTAGCCAAGGCAAAAATGTTCACTTAAGCGTGGTTGGTAACGACAAGCCAGGCATAGTCAAAGAAGTCTCACAAGTTCTCCACTCTTTAATGATCAATGTAAAAGAGTTAGAAACATCCTGCGAACCTGCACCAATGAGTTCTGAAATGCTGTTTAAAGCCGAGATGGTGTTACGTATACCGGTTGGTTTGGCGCTGTCTGATCTTGAAGGCGCGTTAGAAAGCATCGGCAGTGACTTGATGATAGAGCTAGAAAGCGGCGACTAATGAGTAGCGTAATGAGTGCATAGGGCTCAACCTACAGTATTAAAAAGGGCGAAATAATCGCCCTTTTTTGTGTCTGTAAGGAAAGAGTTTGAATATCGCACCCTGAGGCTTTATTTAGACAGTCAGACTTGGTAGTTTGCCTTCCTAATAATGAATACGGTTATTTTTACCTAACTATTCTTTATCTAA
>JBATUY010000064.1:0-1828 GCA_049671465.1 Pricia sp.
GGTTCAACATTGACATCCTCTTTCGTAAGATTGGGATTATTGCTCATGTAATCCTCTTTAATCACATACCATTTATCTTCTAAATCTTCATAATCGATTTCTTCTGAAGAAATAGTAGAATCTTTATTCTCATTAATATTTGAATGAAATGTTTTCTGTCGATTGAAAGTACGATGTTCCAAACTGTTTTGATTACTAGAAGCAATCCTCTTTCTTTTCTTACTATTATTCATAATGCGATATTTTCATCAAGGTGTAGGCGAAATTACCTTCATAAATATTCGTCAACTAGTTCGATTGGTAACGATTGTGTAACATCTGCAACTAATTTCTCAATCGAATAGAATTTCAAGATTTAGTTTTTAATCTTTTTATTTTTCATGTATTTGTAGCTCAAATAAACAAACTGCGCTCCAACAAGAGCAAGTGTAAACTTCCTACCTTTTACTAAGGCAGCAGCTATTCCGAGTAATTTAGATTTCATGTTATAAAATTGGGTTTCTGTTGAGTGACAATTGTCAGATATTCTGCGAATCGACTATCGATAAATAATAATAATAAGGTTTGATGAATATAAAAACCCCTAATCCATACAATCGTCTCATGCGCATAAATTTTTATCCCTATTCATTCATTTAATGATCTTTAAAAAT
This sequence comes from Pricia sp., assembly GCA_049671465.1. GTDB lineage: Bacteria > Bacteroidota > Bacteroidia > Flavobacteriales > Flavobacteriaceae > Pricia. The sequence goes on from JBATUY010000064.1 coordinate 654, forward strand.
GTTTTGAGCCAAGACATTTGAATGAACTCACCAATTCTTTTAAATTGCAGATATCTCCCCGTTGATTGAAATATAGATTATGTCGTTTTCTGAAATATTGTGCTTATCGTTCAACCTATTATTTTGCTTTCCAAGCTTAGCTTCGGCCACTAAATTTGATTATTGGTGGATTAGGGGTTTCGATTTTCCACGAATTCAGATATCTGTGTTATTAATTTTGAATATAATTTTGGCTGTTTTTATCTACGACTTTGATGATTGGTGGCATTTTATAATCCTTGCAGCCCTTGTCTTAAGCCTACTCTATCAGTGTTACCTCATATTTCCATACACTATTCTAAGCAAGGTACAGGTTTTGAAATATGGTGGTGCGCCAAATGAGGATACACTATCTATATTAGTAAGTAACGTGCTAACTCCGAATAGGGAATATCAAAAGATAATTGACTTAGTTGATTCGAAAAATCCGGATATTTTGCTGACCCTTGAATCGGATGAAGTTTGGGAAAACGCATTAAGCGTTTTGGATAATGTGTATGAATATCGCAAAAAAGTTCCCTTGGATAATCTTTATGGGATGCACTTATTTTCAAAACTACCTCTTGAAAATATAGAAGTGAAGTTCTTAATTGCAGATGATATTCCCTCAATTCATGGATACGTTCGTCTAAAAAACGGGAAGCGGGCTAAAATTCACTGCCTACACCCGCGGCCACCTAGTCCGAGTGAAAGCAAGACATCTACGAACAGGGATGCAGAACTTCTGCTCGTGGGTCGTGAGATAAATCAAGATGCGGAACGTGTGCTGGTCTTTGGGGATTTAAATGATGTGGCATGGTCAAGAACTACAAGGCTCTTCCAAAAGTTAAGCGGCTTGCTCGACCCACGGAAGGGAAGGGCCTTCTTCAACACTTTTAGCGCAGAATATAAACTATTAAGATGGCCCTTAGATCACGTATTCCATACAAAGGACTTCACATTAATCGATATTTCTCGGGAGAAAGAGATCGGCTCTGATCACTTTCCTATGTATATCAAATTAAATTATACACCTAAAGCAGAATGGAAACAAAAAAGCTTAAGTTCCGAAAAATCAGAGGAAGATTGGGCTGATGAGAAAATTGAGAAGGCTGAGCCAAAAGTTGACAGTCTCTAGTTTGAATATGGTGCTAGAC
>JBATUY010000065.1:0-13020 GCA_049671465.1 Pricia sp.
GATATGGTTTCCAAAAAAGTCGGTGCGTTCCGATATTTCGGAAGGTTGGGGTGTTATTTGAATCTGATAATCTAACAGCTGCTGCCCTTTTGATGCCCTTGGCCGCAACGTAGCGATATTGTGGCAGAAGCTTACGGGGGCATTGTATTCGTAGGTCGTACTATGCGAAAGCTTGAATTTCATATGAGGGACTATAAGGGAAAAGACTGCTTGAAGAGCTGATTCTGTTTGTCAGTATGGTTGAAATAGGTACTACTGATCGATCGGGAGGTTCGGTAGAGCAAATCTGACAATTCTTCCAATAGCGTATCCAGTTCCGCTCTTTTATAGGTTTCTCCGTCCGCGGTCTTCGCTAACGTTTCCGATGCTGTCAGACGTAGTTTTGCGAAGGCCTCGAATACCAGTTTTTGGTACGAAATCAAGTGGGTGCCCCCTTTTGAATGCGGCAGGCGAGCCACGTCTTTTCGCAGCCGCTTGATCATGAAGGTCAAGGATCGGGGATATTCCACATCCAATAATACCAAATCCAGCACATGCTCCAGTTCTATAAATGAACGATAGCTATAGCGATAGATATTGAGGCTTTCATGGCTGGTCAGCAGATATTCTAGCAAGTCGTATTCTATCTGCTTATCATATTTGATGGTCAATAACGATCTACATTTGGTTATCGTCAGCGCACTTTGTTCGAGTTGCAGGCCGATAAAATAAAGCAATAGGCCCTGTTGTACCATGATGCTTTCTTCGATGAGCCCCATGAAGGCAATGAGTCTGGTAATCAACTGATTGAGCGTTTTTAAAATTCGGTTGATAGAGGGGTCGATGCTTTCTTCGAGGGCGCGCCATAGTTTTTGGATATCCTCGAAAACGCGCCACATATCTGAAGACCACAAATTGCGAATGGCATAATAGGCGTTGCTGAACATACCAATGGTGTGTGCCAAACTGCCTTCGCGGTTTTTGTCAAGAATCACTGACAGCATTTCTTCAAGAGGTTTCTCCATGGCGAGCGTTCCATCTTCGGCCTCCTCGGCGAAACCGGGATAGGTTCCGGTCAAATGGGTTACCGATTTCAGGAGTATTTGAAGGGTGATGGAATCCGGTTGTTCGTTCTGGTTCTGAACCAGTGCCATTTGCCGCATGACCATTCTTATCAAACGTGCCGTAACCAATGTGCGGCCCACATAGCGCCCTGCCCAATACAGGTTTTCGGCAGTCAGGCTCGGTAGATCGGCAAGGCCGGATACGGCCAATGCGGATTTATTTTTCCAAAAATAATCTGCTTCGTGGGGGATCGGGCTATCCGATACGATCCAAAAGTCCTTGCTAGTCCCTCCCCTTTGATTTGAAACCCGGATCGATCCGGTATCGGGGGCGACGCGTACCAGACCGCCCGGCATAACGCTATAACCTGACTTTGCGGCGATACAAAACGCACGGGACACCAGGTTTCTCGGTTCTAGGATGTCGTGATTGAGGTTCGGGGTGGTCGAAAAGCTGATTTTTTCTTGAGCTACAAAGCGATAGGGCCTCGCTAAGATTTCCCTTTTTAGGTTCCCTAACTGTTCCACGGTCAGAAATTCCCCGAAGTAAATGTTTTCCCTATTGGTGCGGTCGATGCGTTTGACCACCAATTGGGACAGATGCTGCAACACATAATTTTTCTCTTTCTCTTGCCCGCACCACCACGACGCGATTTGGGGCAGTATCAGGTCTTCCCCGAGGAAGTAACGGGCCACGGCCGGCATAAAAGGTATTAGTCCGGGATTTTCCATCACCCCGCTGCCCACGGGATTAATGATAGCTACGTTCTTTCTGCGAACAACATCCAAAAGACCGGCAACGCCCAATTGGGAATCTTCACGCAGTTCCAAGGGATCGATAAAAGCGTCGTCTACCCTCCGCCAGACCACATCGATGAGTTTTAGGCCTTGTAAAGATTTCATCCAAAGAAAACCATCGCGCACGACCAGATCGTTGCCCTGTACCAATGGATAGCCAAAAAAGGAAGCCAGATAGGCGTGTTCGAAATAGGTTTCATTATGAGATCCCGGGGTCAAGATGACAATATTCGGATTTTCCTTTCTCCCGGGGCAGGCGTTTACCAGCATGCGGTTCAGCTCTTGAAAAAAGCCCGAAAGTCCCTGTACATGCATCCGTGAATATATCTCCGGCATGGTTTTACTGACGGTGGCCCTGTTTTCTAGGGAGTACCCCATACCCGAAGGCGCTTCGGTGCGGTCGTTCACAATCCATAAACGGCCGTCGGTACCACGGGATAGGTCGGCGGCGTACACCGATAGTAATTTTTCGGTATGGTAATCGATGCCCGCGCACTGTCTTAAAAAACCCCGGTGGCCGTAGATGACCTCGTGGGGCAAAATACCTTTATTGATCAGTTTCCCTTCGCCGTAGATGTCCTTCAAAATAAGATTGAGTAGTTCGGCGCGCTGTTGGATTCCCGCCGTTACCGTTTCCCATTCTTTCTGGTGCAGTACGAAAGTCATCACGTTCAAGATCCACGGCCTGTGCATTCCCTTGGGGTCATTGTAAACGTTGTAGGTGACCCCGTTTTCCGAAAGCAGCCAGTCGATATCCTTTTGGCGGGCCGTAAGGGCATTGTCCCCCAGCGTATCGAAGGCTTCGAACAGTTTTTTCCAATAGGGTTTGAGTTCGCCCTGCTTAGAAAATAGCTCATCGTACCGGTTATCGGTGCGATAATTGGTTAACCAGCTATGGGTGGTTGTTGGCATGGGGTATCGGGTTTATTTCTTTCTGAGATCTAATACGTGCGGATATTCGGGGTTTACCGGGATTTTCTTATAGGCAAACGTTTCGGATGCCTTTTTTATTTCGACGGACCGTTTTGAGACCTTCGAGGTGGCCGTCGGTTCCGTCGGGGTCACCTCGCCCTGGGTATGTCCAAAATCCCAAAAGCGGTTGATTCTTCGCGACTCGGCCTCGTAACTGTTCACCGGATAGGTATCGTACGACCGCCCGCCCGGATGCGCCACGAAATAGGTACATCCGCCGATGGATTTTTGGTTCCAGTTGTCGACAATGTCGAAGACCAATGGCGTATCTACACCGATGGTAGGATGCAGGGCCGACCATGGTTCCCAGGCCTTGAACCGTACTCCCGCCACATATTCGCCTTTGGTGCCGGTTGGGTTCAACTCTATTTTTACGCCGTTACAGGTGAGGGTATAGCGTTCATCGGTAAAATTGTTCACCTTTACCTGTACCCTTTCCAATGAGGAATCGACGTAGCGAGCGGTACCCCGGCCCGACATTTCTTCGCCCAAGACGTTCCACGGCTCGATGGCCATGCGCAGCTCGATTTGCATGGCATTGATCTCTACCATCCCGTACAGCGGAAAACGAAACTCGAAGAACGGGTCGAACCAATCTAATTGAAAGCGGTAGCCGGCGTCGTTCAACTGCGCTACGATATCCTTGATATCTTCCTTTACGTAGTGCTCCATTAAAAATTTATCGTGCAGTTCCGTTCCCCAGCGTACCAGATCGTGCTTGTAAGGTTTTTTCCAGAACCACGAGACCAAGGTGCGTACCAGAAGCATCTGCATCAGGCTCATCTGCGCGTGCGGGGGCATATCGAAGGCGCGGAGTTCGAGAATGCCCAAGCGGCCCGAAGACGAATCGGGGGAATAGAGTTTATCAATACAGAATTCCGCGCGGTGGGTGTTGCCGGTGATATCGGTCAGCAAATGCCGGAACAACCGGTCGGTCAACCAAAAGGGAACTTCCTCGTTTTCCGGTATTTGCGAAAATGCGATTTCGAGCTCGTACAGATTTTCCAGCCGGGCCTCGTCTACCCTGGGCGCCTGACTGGTCGGCCCTATAAAGGCGCCTGAAAAGAGATAGGAGAGTCCGGGATGATGCTGCCAAAAGGTAAGCAGGCTGCGCAACAGTTGTGGGTCGCGTAACAAGGGACTATCGGCGGGAGTGATGCCGCCCAAGGTCACATGGTTGCCTCCGCCGGTGCCTGTATGTTTGCCGTCAAGCATGAACTTTTCGGTGCCTAGGCGGCATTTTTTAGCCTCTTCGTAGAGCCGAAGGGTGTTATCCGTCAGCTCTTTCCAGTTTTTTGCTGGATGCACGTTCACTTCAATGACCCCGGGGTCGGGCGTGACTTTCAAAACCTCTAGGCGGTTATCGCGGGGCGGTTCGTAGCCTTCGAGGATTACGGGAACTTGCAAAGCATCGGCGGTTTTTTCGATACTGGCGACTAGATCTAGGAAATCTTCGGCATTGTCTACCGGCGGAAGAAAAAGGTATAATTTTTTGTCCCGTACTTCTGCGCAAATAGCGGTACGGACGAAGGGTTGTTTCGGGTTTGTCTTTTCAGAGGGGGCGCCTTGTTCCAGATCGTCACCGGACTTTTTCTTCAGATTGGCGTCCGATTGTCTTGCCGAATCAGTATCGCTTGCCGAATCGACACCGGAATTTTTCTCAGAATGGGCACCAGTGCGGTTTTCCAAATCGGTTCCATACGCCTTAAGAGGCCCTTTTTCCTCGAAGAGTTCGGGTTCGGGGGTCGGCTCCGAGGGAACCTCGGGGGTCTTGGGCAGAGATTCTAAGGGCAACCGCAAACCAACAGGGGAATTTCCCGGTGTCAAATACAGATGCTTTCCCCGGAACTCCCATGCATTGGTAATCCATTGGCCTTCTTTTTTGATAAGCGGATACACATGGCCTACGGTCTTACCGATGCCCTGCTCGAGTACTTCGCCCAACTTACGGCGGAGCGCTGTATCGTTTTTGTTGTAATCTTTAGGGGATACATCTACCGGCAGTTTGCCCTCTTCCCACAAAAAATAGAACGCGTCTTCGTAGGCGGGAATGATGCTGTCGTCGGAGCATGACAAATGCGTCGACAAGGTTTTCAAGAAGGTCAGCGTTATATCTTCGGGCAGCTCATAGTTTTTGGTAAAAGATGCGAGTAAATCCGGATTTTTCCAAATAGGTTCCCCGTCTTTGCGCCAGTGGATACCGATCAGCCATCGGGGCAAAGGCTCGCCCGGATACCACTTGCCCTGTGCGTGGTGCAAAACCCCACCTTTACCGAACGCCTCTTTTAGACGTAGGGAAAGGGCACTCGCCAATTCCCGTTTGTGATCGCCATCGGCTTCCGTGTTCCATTCTTCACCTTCCATATCGTCGATGGATACAAAGGTAGGTTCACCGCCCATGGTCAAGCGAACATCGTTCTGCTGCAGTTCTTCTTCCACGGCGAACCCAAGGTCGTAGATGGCGTTCCATTGCTTTTCTGTATAGGGTTTGGTCACTCGGGGCGATTCGAAGATACGCGTTACGGAATTGTCGAACTCGAATTCCGTTTCGCAAGGCTCGGTAAAGCCCGATACGGGCGCCGCACTCTCGAAAGAGGGCGTACAGGCCAAGGGAATATGGCCCTCGCCAGTAAGCAGTCCCGATGTGGCATCGAGACCGATCCATCCGGCACCGGGCAGGTATACCTCGGCCCAAGCGTGCAAATCAGTAAAATCTTCCTCGGGTCCGGAGGGTCCGTCAAGGGATTTTACGTCAGATTTCAATTGCACCAGATAGCCCGATACGAAACGGGCCGCCAGTCCGAGATGGCGTAAGGTCTGTACCAGCAACCAAGCAAAATCACGGCAGGATCCCAATTTTTTGTCCAGTGTCTGTTCGCAGGTCTGAACACCGGGTTCCATCCGCACCGTATAGTTCAAATAGTTGTACAGGTCTTGGTTGAGCTGGGTGAGAAAATCGATACTGCGTCGTGGCGTCCTGTCTATTTGTGCTATCCAATCGGTTAACAAGGGTCCCCTTTCGGTAACTTCCAAATAGGGCTGTAGTTCTTTCTTAAGATTTTCGGAATAGGTAAAGGGAAAATTCTCTACGGCATCCTCCACAAAAAAATCAAAGGGATTGATTGTTTTTAGATCGGCGATGATTTCTACCGAGACCGATAATTCATCCGTTTTTTCCGGAAAAACAATTCGGGCGAGATAGTTGCCGAAGGGATCCTGCTGCCAGTTGAAAAAATGGTTTTCGGGCTTTATTTTAATGGAGTAGGCCTCTATGGGCGTTCTGCTGTGGGGTGCGGGCCGCAACCTGAAAATATGCGGTGAAAGTTTGATTTTTCTATCGTACTTGTACTTTGTCTTATGTGCTATGGTAACTTTAAGGGCCATGTAAAATTCAATTTTTGAGTCATCTTAATATACATACTAAGATGAACAATATCTTTAAAAAAAAAAGAAATAAGGTCGGATTTTTAATTTATACCGAAGGAACCGATCATTTTTCAATACTCCGATTGAGAACTAGCAAAATTCTGAGATTCTAGCATATCGTTACGCTGTTCAAAATGGCCACCAGCGGTTTGACCAAAGTTTTCAAACCGATCAAAATGTGATATAATGGGCATCTAGCGCTTCACATAGGTAAGATAGGTAAACGCAAATTCGTGTCTGTCGTCCGCGGCATGATAGGTCTCCTCGACCAGTTTCCAATGCGCAGTATCGATTTCCGGAAAAAATGTGTCCGCCCCTTCGAATGTATGGTGAATTCGGGTCAGCTCGATTTTGTTGGCGAATGTCTCGCCTTGCTTATAAATTTCCCCACCGCCGATAATAAAAGAAAGGGTATCGCTTTTGACTAGGTCTATGGCATCCTCTAAAGAATGAACAATAACACAGTTGTCAAAATCCGTAGTATATTCCCTATCCCGCGTTACTACAATATGCTTTCGATCTGGCAGCGGTTTGTCAAAGCCATCAAAGGTCTTTCTGCCCATGATAATGGCATGCCCCGAGGTCAGTTTTTTGAAACGCTTGAAATCGTCGGGCAGATGCCAAGGTAGGTCTCCGTCTTTGGCCAGGGCATCGTTTTCGCCCGCGGCAGCTATCATACAAATAGTGTTCATGTGCTGAGGTATATGTTTAGTTCGCAGTATCGTTAACAATTAAGGGAACACTTTTGGCAACCTTATAAAAGTCGTTTTCTTTCAGAATCAGACGGTTCGATGCCCGTATTTACTTTCGAGATAGGAAAATCGGTCTCGATTTCCTTTTGCATTTCGGCAATGCGCTTTTTTTGCTTTTTGACGAGTTTTTCGCGTTGGCTCCGTTCCCAGGCCTGACTCATAAATTTTTGGGTCACAAAAACATTGACCACATGTATAGCGAACAGAAAGCCCCAGAACGTAATCGCCCAGATAAACCAATCATAGTTTGCCCAATAGTTCAAAATCTTATTGATGAAAATCATAAAGACGCTACCGATCAAAAAGATAACAAAATGCACGTACAGGCGTTTTTTTTGTTTGATGCGGGTCTGCGCGTGTTCGAGCAGTTCATGCTGTTCGAGATCAAGTTCGTTTTTATTTTTATTTTTCGTGAACATACTAAGTAGTACCTTTAAATCGCCGGAAATTAGAGTCGCCGACGCTGGAATTGGTTCGTAAACAAAGATAAGGCAATTGCCGAATACCCGGATGCATCCTATGGAAAATACTAGAAAACACTTTCCCGTACTCAGTCAGTATATTTACGCCAACACCGCCTCGGCGGGATTACTGAACGATGATTTGATGGAATGGCGCCAAGAGCATGACCTCGACTATCTGATCGGTGGTAGCCGAATGAAAACGAAGTCTATGTTAAATGATATTCCCAAGGTGCGAAAAACGGTCGCCGATTTTTTTGGTGCAGCCGTAGAGAACACGGCCTTAACGCCTAATTTTTCATTGGGCCTGAACTTATTGCTCGAAGGTCTTGACCGCAAGCACAAGGTGTTGTTGGTGCAAAACGATTATCCTTCCGTAAACTGGCCTTTCGAACGTCGCGATTTTAACATTTCATATGCGGCTCTCGATGCCAATCTGGAAAGTAATATCCAAGAAAAAATAGAATCCGAAAATATTTCGGTGCTAGCGCTGAGCTTGGTTCAGTGGATCAGTGGAATCAAGATCGATATGGATTTTCTAAAAAATCTTAAGAAGCGATACCCTAACCTTATTATCATTGCCGACGGCACTCAATTCTGTGGTACAACGGACTTCAATTTTCAGGATTCCGGTATCGATATTCTCGGCGCCAGCGGTTATAAATGGCTTTTGGGCGGATACGGCAACGGTTTTTTTCTATTGAACGAGGATGTAAAAAATAGTGTTTCATTGAAAGCTACAGGTTTCAATGCCGCGGAAGCTAATCTAAATGGACGCGACGATATTCGTTTGGCGAAACAACTTGAACCCGGTCATTTGGATACGCTCAACTTCGGAAGCCTGAAATTTTCTATGGAATATTTATTATCTTTAGGAAAGTCGAACATAGAGCACCAACTGAAAAAATTATCGGGAAAAGCCAAAAAGGAATTTACGGAACTGGGACTTTTAGAGGATGCCGTAACGTCTAGAAATTCGCATAGTACCATTTTTAATATCAAGGGTGGGGACGCACTTTTTCAAAAATTGACGGATAATTCTGTAATCTGTTCGCGGCGCGGTGAAGGCATTCGCTTCAGTTTCCACTTTTACAACACCGAAAAGGACATTGACGCAATTGTGCAACTCTTGAAAAACAGGTAGATACATTTTCATAAAACTAAAATTACCCCACGCAATACTGAAAAATAGTGAAGTAGGGTCATTAATAGTACGAAAATGATAAAAATACATGAGTCGTTGGCAATGAGCGGTTTAATGTATTAGTTTTGCGTCGATTTTTAAATGAGTAACTAAATAGTAATCCAAAAATAAATTTAAAATGGCAATTTCAAAACAGTATCTCAAAACAAAACCGGTCTGTAAAGTAACTTTTACCGTGCCCGCTGAAGAAGCAAAAAAAGTAGCCGTTGTCGGTGATTTCAACAACTGGAAAGCAAACAAGGCCAGCGCCTTGAAAAAATTGAAAAACGGAAACTTCAAAGGGACCATCGAACTACCTAAAGAAAACACGTACGAGTTCAAGTACATCATCGATGGCAACTACGTAAACGATTCAGAAGCTGATCGCTATCAGTGGAACGATTTTGCCGGAGCGGAAAACGCCGTTCTAGAGGTATAGTCGCAGCAAAACAAACAAAAGCCGGGGCGTTCAAAACGTTCCGGCTTTTTTATTTCTGAGTGTAAATTATTCTACTTCTCGACGGTAACCCCTTTCCAAAAAGCGACCTTACCCGTAATTTCTTTCGCAGCCTCTTTGGGCTTGGGATAATACCAAGCCGCATCTTCATTTTGCTTTCCGCCGACATCTAGTGAGTAGTAAGAAGCCTCTCCCTTCCACGGGCAAGTAGTGTGCTTGTCACTAGCCTTGAAATATTCTTTTTTGATACTGTCCGCCGGAAAATAATGATTGTTTTCGACGATGACCGTATCGTCGCTCTCCGCGATGATGGTATTGTTCCAAATGGCTTTCATATTTAAAATTTTAGTGCTGTTTATTGTAGAAATTTGATTCAATTATACTATTACTGCGGCTACTGCCACTGCCAATCATAATTACCAACTACTGCTTCTTGCGGAACACATAGTCTTTATAGTGATTTTCGGCGTCGCTGAATTCCGTGACCACCACCAGGTCCGCTTTATCGGCAAGCCAGGCAATGGTACGGTCGTCATACTTTTGGGATATCTCCGTGTGAATGGTTTCCCAAGCCTGAAAATCTATTTGTAAATCGAGTTTCTTTAGATGTACGGTTTGCGCTTCGTTGGCTATCAAAAAACTTTTTGCGGTTCCGGTTTCCGGATCATAGACTTCCCAATGGCGGAATTTATCCAGATCGAAATTACCTTCGAGTTCGCGATTGATACGGGTAAGTACATTTTTATTAAAAGCGGCGGTTATGCCGGCCGCATCGTTATAGGCATCTAAAATGGTCTGTGGATTTTTTTTCATGTCGAAGCCGACGAACAAAAGGTCATCTTTCTGCATCAGTTCTTGAACGCTTTTCAGAAACTCGATGGCCTGCGGATGTAAAAGGTTGCCAATGTTAGATCCTAAGAATAGAATTATTTTTTTGATACCGTTTTCGGCGTTGATGTCCTTCAAGGTTTCGAAGTAGGTGCCTTGTCGGGTTTCTACTGAAACCATTGGTAATTCTGCTCGCAAAGATTTCTCAAGACCGTCAAGCGCGTTTTGACTGATATCTATAGGCTGATATTTGAAGGTGTAATTATTTTCGGACAGATGTTTCAGCAAAACTTTGGTCTTTTTGCCATCACCGGCGCCCAATTCCAATAATTTGAAAGATGCGTTTTCTTGTGCAAAAAGTTCCGCTATTTCAGCGGTGTTTTCCGTCAGTATTTCAAACTCCCGATCGGTAAGGTAGTATTCGGGCATATTCATAATATTCTGAAACAGCTTATCGCCAATTTCGTCGTAGAAATATTGTGAGGACAAGTGCTTTGGGAAGTCCGTCAGACCCTTGTAAACGTCTTTTTCAAATTGAGTTTCTAAAGCTGGGGCGATTGATTCGTGCATAAGGGAAATTGAAATTAGAAATTGTAAAACCTACTTTGCTGGTCTCGGTTAATTATTGTTGTAATAACTGCCGTTGTAGTTGCTGTTCATGCTTGCTTAGATGATTTTCAGTTTTTCATTTTGATTATCTCACGAGTCGTAAGCCGGTAAACTGCCATCGTAGTCCGGTCTGAAAGAAATTGCGATAGGTCGGTCGTGTATGGTTTTTCGGCGTGGCGACCGAACCGCCGCGAAGCACTTTTTGATTGACCATAAACTTACCGTTGTATTCGCCCAGGGCACCGTCCGCTTTTTGATATCCGGGGTAGGGGAGATAGGCACTTTCGGTCCATTCCCAGCGTTTTCCCCAAGGGAAGAATTCCTGTGCAGCTTCCCATTCAAACTCGGTAGGCAATCGGCATCCCTTCCATTGGGCATAGGCAAAAGCTTCGTAATAGGATATATGCGTAACCGGAGCGCCACCATCAATTTTGTGAAGTCCCTTCAAAGAATAGTGTTGCCACTCCCCCTCGATATTATGCCAGTAGAGCGGCGCTGTGATTTCATTCTGTTTGACCCAATCCCATCCCTCGGCGTGCCAGAGGTCGAATTTTTGATATCCACCGGCATCTATAAAGGCTATGAATTCGGAATTGGTCACTATTGTATTCGCTATTTCGTAGGTATGTAAAAACACCTTATGCCTTCCCAATTCATTGTCATAACAGAAGTCATTTGAGTTATGGCCTATTTCGTAAACACCTTCGTCCATCGCAACCCATTCCCGCCGGTGGTTTTCAACGGGATGTTCTACAAAACCTTTTGAATACACTGGCAGTAGCGGATTGTTTCCCAAGATATACTTGATATCGGTCAAGAGCAGCTCTTGGTGCTGCTTCTCGTGGTGGATACCGATTTCCAACAAATCTAGAACTTTTTGCTCCCGATTCTTGGAAAATAATTGCTTCATGGCTTCGGTAACATAAGAGCGATAGGCATACACTTTTTCCACGGAAGGGCGTGAAAGATTACCACGATCCGAGCGCACGACCCGTTTGCCCACCGTTTCGTAATAGCTATTAAAAACGAAGGCGAAATCGGCATCGTAGATTTCATAATCGGTTGCATGTGGCTTCAGAATAAATTCCTCAAAAAACCAAGTGGAATGGCCCAAATGCCATTTCGGGGGCGAGACATCGACTATGGGCTGTACCACATAGTCCTCGATTTCTAGGGGCTCACAAATTTTTTCAGTGTGTTTTCGGGTCTCGAGAAAGAAATCCAATAGGGAATCGGTAAGAATCATAGCATTCTTCATTTTAACCTTAAAGATAATTAATCTAAAAAAGATGCCGTGGACTCAATACCGTTTTAGGCGGATGCATTTGTGATTTGGCGCCGAAAACGCAGTAATTTGGAATTATTTTTCTACTTTTCATTTGAATAATCCCTAAAGCACCATACCATGAGCAAAATCGGAGTAATTGCCCTATTTTTAATAGGATACGTTTGTACGGCTACCGCCCAAGAACCAAAGATGAAAAAAGTGTTTAACGGCAAAAATTTAAAAGGGTGGACCGTACCGGAAAATAATATTTGGTGGTCGGTCGACGACGGCATTCTCAAAGCCAAAAGCGGTCCCGAAAAAACGGGAAACATCATCTGGACAAAGAAAAGTTACGAGGATTTTATCATCGAAACGGACTTCAAATATGGCGAAGGTACTGTAGATACCGGTATATTTCTACGGAGTGAAGACCAGCAGATACAAATGGGTATTTCCGGTTCATTGAAACGCGATATGACCGGTTCACCTTATATCTCGGGAAAAGGATATCCCGTCGAGGCCGAGGGTGTCGCCGAGGTTTTAAAACCCAAAGAATGGAACACCATTAAGGTCAAAGCCGTCGCCAATGTCTACACTGTATGGATCAACGGTACCGAAGTGCTCAACTTCGAATCGGAAGATGTACCGGATGAAGGTTCGATCGGATTGCAGTTGCATCCCGGAAATGAGATGGAAGTCAGCTTTAGGAACGTTCGGGTGGGGGAGATTGATAATTAAATAGCGACGGCCCCTTTGATATGCGGATGAGGATTATAGTCCGTCAACCTAAAATCATCAAACGTAAAATCAAAAATATCTTTCACCTGCGCATTGATATGCATTTTTGGGAGTGGCCTTGGCTCCCGGCTTAATTGTAGCTCGACCTGCTCCATATGGTTGTTGTAGATATGTGCATCGCCGAACGTATGAATAAATTCTCCGGCTTTATACCCGCAGACCTGCGCCATCATCATAGTAAAAAGCGCATATGACGCAATATTGAACGGCACTCCCAAGAAGATATCCGCGCTGCGTTGATAGAGTTGACAGGATAGTTTGCCATCGGCCACGTAGAATTGGAAAAACGCATGGCAAGGCGGTAGCGCCGCTTTGCCGTCGGCTACATTTTCGGAAAAGGATTTAGAGGTGTCTGGTAGCACGCTAGGGTTCCAGGCCGAAACCAACATCCGTCTACTGTTCGGATTGTTTTTTAAGGAGTACACC
>JBATUY010000066.1:0-24380 GCA_049671465.1 Pricia sp.
GTACTACCTCTACCAAAAAAACGCTGAAGACCCCGTAATCTACGAGACCGAAAAAGCATCCAAAAAAAACATTATCAAAAAAACAGTGGCTACCGGTAGTATCCTGCCGCTGGAAGAAGTGCTTATTAAACCCAATATTTCTGGGGTAATCGAAGAGATATTTGTCGAAGGCGGTGACTACGTGAAATCTGGCGACCTACTCTGTCGTATTAAAGTCGTACCCAATCTGAACGCCTTGAACGACGCACGCAACGCCATCGACGAGGCCAAAATTGCACTCGATGACCAAATGCGCAACTTGCAGCGACAGAAGGGACTTTTCGAAAAGGGCGTAATTTCACAGGTAGATCTAGAACGTGCGCAAGTCAGTTACGACCAGAGCAAACAGAGCTACAGTGCGGCAAATAAGAACTATGATATCGTAAAAACGGGAACGACCAAGGGTTTCGGAAATGCCGCAAATACACAAATCAGGTCTACCGTGAGCGGTATGGTACTCGAGGTTCCGGTGGAAGTCGGCAATCAGGTCATCGAAAGCAATACCTTTAACGAAGGCACGACCATTGCGGCCATCGCCGACGTCGAAAAAATGATTTTTGAGGGAAAGGTAGACGAGTCCGAAGTAGGTAAAATTAAAGAAAACTTAGCCCTTGAGATTACCGTTGGTGCTATAGAAGGTAAAGTTTTCGACGCCGTGTTGGACTATATCGCACCAAAGGGGGTAGAAGAGAACGGGGCCATCCAATTCGAAATAAAAGGCACCATGGCCAAGCAAGATTCCATATTCATTCGAGCGGGCCTTAGTGCCAATGCATCGGTAATCTTGGACAGGGCAGATAGTGTTCTGGCCATTAAGGAAGCCTTGGTACAGTTCGACGAAAAGACGAAAAAGCCCTATGTGGAGATTGAAAACGGGGGCCAAAAGTTCGAGCGCAAAGATATAGAGCTGGGCATCAGTGATGGCATATTCGTAGAGATAAAATCCGGACTATCGGAAGATGACAATATAAAGGTCTGGAACGCTATTGAAAAAGAAGAAGGTGAGGCAGGGGAGTCATAGTCTTTGACAAGCTGATGCCCTTCGTTCTACACTAGAAGATGTAGGTGTTTGACCAGAGTTTTCTACGATTGTCAGACGGCAATCCTCTTGAATATCAGGCACAAATATGTATTGTAGTACGTCTGGACCCATAGGTATAGCACCTTTTATTTTAACACAATATTTAGAGAATAATCTGTAACAATTAGAGAACTTACTGGTCTTATCGTTCGATTGGCGATAACATCCTAATTACAAACAAACCCAGCATGATCGAAATCAAAGACCTTCACAAATCCTATAAGATGGGAGCCAACTCCCTACACGTCTTAAAAGGATTGAACTTTAATATCGCCGAAGGCGAACTCGTCGCCATTATGGGATCATCCGGTTCGGGAAAATCTACATTATTGAACATTTTGGGCATGCTCGACGAGCTTGACGAAGGCTCGTATACGTTGGATGGCGTTCCCATTAAAAATCTCAACGAGACCAAAGCGGCCCAATATCGGAACAAGTTTTTAGGATTTATATTCCAGTCCTTTAACCTTATCAATTACAAGACTGCTGAGGAAAATGTCGCCCTGCCCTTGTACTATCAAGGGGTCAAGCGTAAGGAAAGATCTGAAAAGGCATTGAAATACCTCACCCAAGTGGGACTGAAAGATTGGGCGGGCCACTTGCCGAACGAGCTTTCGGGAGGCCAAAAACAGCGAGTGGCCATTGCCAGAGCCCTCGCCGCGGAGCCCAAGGTGCTTATGGCCGATGAACCTACCGGGGCTTTGGACAGTACTACGTCATACGAGGTCATGGACCTGATTCAAAAGATCAACGACGATGGCAATACGATTCTGGTCGTTACCCATGAAGAAGACATCGCCCACATGTGCAAGCGCATCGTAAACCTTAAGGATGGCATTATCGTAGAGGATAAGATGGTAGAACAAGTTAGAGCGGCGCAATATGTTTGATAGGGACATTTGGCAAGAGATTTTCCACAGCATCCGAAGCAATAAGCTCCGTACGTTCTTGACGGGCTTTTCGGTGGCTTGGGGCATCTTTATCCTAGTATTGCTATTGGCGTCGGTAAATGGCATGAAAAATGGCTTTGAGGGTCAGTTCGGCGACGATGCTGCCAATTCCATTTTTATATATGCCAGAACCACCTCAGAACCCTACGCCGGTTACGAGGCGGGCAGAAAAATTCAGTTCAAGGACAAGGATATCGATTACATCGCCGGCAACTTCCCCGAATACGTAGAATATCTATCCCCGAAATTCGTACAACAAGTTTCCGCCCGCTATAGGCAAGAGACCGGCAGCTACTCCGTCGAGGGGGTTAATGCCGAGCACCAATATATAGAGAAAACCGACCTCTTGAAAGGTCGACAGCTTACCGAGGCCGATGTGCGCAACAAGGCCAAGGTCATGGTCTTGGGCAGAATGGTCGTAAAGGATATCTTTAAGGAAGAAGACCCCCTTGGCAAATTTCTCGAAGTCAATGGTATCACGTTCCGGGTGGTCGGCGTTTTTACCGACGATGATGACGATCGGTCCGAACGCATCATCTACGCGCCCTACACCACTTTGCAACGTATTTTTGGAAACACCGACGATATCAGCTATATCGCGATGACCTATAATCCCAAGCTCAATTTTACCGAAGCCCTTGAGTTTTCCGACAGGGTGGAAACGATTTTTAAACGCAGGTTTGATATTAGTCCCGATGACCAATCGGCTATCGGTATGCGAAATTTTGCCCAAGGCTTTTCCGATGTTTCCAATTTTACCGGGATGCTATCCGCCATGAGTATCGGCGTGGGCCTTCTGATTCTGATTGCCGGTATCGTAGGAATCGGAAATATATTGGTATTCATTATTAAAGAGCGTACCAAAGAAATAGGCATCCGAAAAGCTTTAGGGGCCAAGCCTTCACAGATTTTAAAATTGGTACTGTTGGAGTCCATTTTTATAACCACGATTTCCGGCTTTATGGGGTTATTGTTCGCCATGGGTATTTTGGCCCTTGTCGGCCCATTTATAGATACGCCCGCTTTTAAAAATCCGTCCGTCGAAGCCTCGACCGTCATCGTAGCCACCTTGGTTTTGGTCATTGCCGGGGTCATTGCCGGATTCGTACCCGCTAGAAGGGCGGCCAAAGTTAAACCGATTGTAGCACTAAGCGCAGACTGATATGTGGTTGTTCGATAGAGATTTATGGGACGAGGTTTTTAGCACGTTGACCAAGAACATGCTACGTACCGTGCTGACCACGCTCGGGGTGATTTTTGCCATTATCATATTGATTCTTCTTTTGGGCTCGGCAACGGGAATGATCAATGGATTCGACAAGATATTTGCCGGTAAAGCCTCCAATAGCCTCTTCGTCTGGGGTCAGGAAACTTCCATGCCGTACAAAGGCTTTGAACGGGGCCGTCGTGTAAGTTATGAAATGGACGACATCGATCTGTTGATGGAACAAGTCGATGAAATCGATATTATATCGCCCCGAATAGAACTGGGCGGATTTCAGGAAGCTACGACCGTAAAACGGGAAGGTAACACCAGCGGGTCCCGAGTTTTCGGCGATTTTGCGACCATCGATCGAATTAACAGAAAGAAAATAGTAGAGGGCAGGTTTATCAATCAAAACGACGTCGATGCCGCGAAAAAAGTGGCGGTCATCGGTACAGAAACCTATGAGTTGCTTTTTAAAGCGGGAATCAGTGCTATCGGGAAACAGATCAGTGTCAACAATATTTATTTTACGGTCGTGGGGGTCTACGAAAAAAGTGGGGACTTCGATTTTGACGGCGAAAATGCGGTCATCATCCCATTTACTACCTTTCAGCGTTCTTTTGGGTCTGGCGATGAGGTCGGTTGGATGGCCGTGCTGGTGAAATCACAGTTCCCGGTTGCCGTTGCACAATCGAAAATTAAGGAGCTGTTGAAGAAAAAGTACGACATTCATCCCGATGACAACCGGGCCATCGGCTCTTTTGATTTTTCCCAAATATTTACGGCTATCTCAGCATTTACCACGGTATTACAGGGCTTTGCCTTTTTTGTGGGCATATTCACCTTATTGGCCGGTGTTATCGCGGTCAGTAATATCCTATTGATCACCGTTAAGGAGCGTACCAAGGAAATTGGGGTAAGAAGGGCCTTGGGCGCCACCCCTAAAGTCATCAAACGGCAGATCATTTTAGAATCCGTAGTACTGACGACTGTTGCCGGCGCAGTAGGATTTATTGTTGCCGTGGCCCTACTTTATCTATTGAACACGCAAGTGGCAGGCAAGACCGATGCTCCGTTCGTCAACCCGACGGTCAGTATGACGCAGGTCATCGCATCATTTGCATTAATGGCCTTGCTCAGTATTTTAATCGGACTGATACCGGCCAATAGAGCGACCAAAATAAAGCCCATCGAGGCGCTAAGAGAAGATTGATTAACCAATTTAAGTATACCAACACATGAATAAATACGTAAAATACACCTTGATAGCACTCTTCGTGCTCGCCCTTCTTTTCGCCGTGGCCTGGGTCATTAAATCGAATAGTGCCCCGGTAGAACTCTACAAAACGGCACAACCTACCAGAGAGAACATTATCAATAAGGTGGTAGCCACGGGAAAAGTGGTTCCCCGTGAGGACGTGGAGATCAAGCCCCAAATTTCGGGTATCATCCAAAAAATATATATGGAGGAGGGTCAAACCGCTAAATCGGGCGATCTGATCGCGGTGATTAAAGTGGTGCCCAACGAACAGGCCCTGAACCAGGCACGTGGGCGCGTCAGAAACGCCGAACTCGCTTTGAACAACGCCAAAATCGAATTCGACCGCAACAAGACCCTGTTCGAAAAAGGGGTCATTGCCAGTCAAGATTTCAATACCTTACAATTACAGTACAACCAGGCCCTACAGGAATTGGATAATGCCAAAGCGGATTACCAGATTATAAGGCAGGGTTCCGCCGGTGGTTCGTCGAGTGCCAATACCAACATCAGGGCCACGGTAGACGGCACCGTTCTTGAGATTCCCGTAGAAGAGGGCGATCAGGTCATTGAAAGTAACAATTTCAACGATGGTACGACCATCGCTACCATTGCCAATCTAGGGCAGATGATTTTCGAGGGAAAGGTCGATGAGGCCGAGGTAGGCAAACTGAAAACCGGAATGGATCTGAACATTACCATGGGCGCTGTTCAAGACAAGGAGCTGGCGGCCAAGCTTAAATTTATTGCTCCCAAGGGAATCGAAGACCAAGGAGCGGTACAGTTTAAGATCGAGGGCGATGTGGCCGTTGATACGACTTTTTCCATACGTGCCGGCTACAGTGCGAACGCGGCCATCGTTCTGGAGAAAAAAGACAGCGTGCTTGCCATTAAGGAATCACTATTGCAGTTCGATCCCGACACCGAAAAACCCTTTGTAGAGGTGATGACCGGGGAAGACCAATTTGAAAAGCGCGATATAGAGACCGGGGTTTCCGATGGTATTTTCGTCGAAATACTCAGCGGGGTAACGGAAAAGGACAAGATAAAAATCTGGAACAAGCCGAAGGTCGAAGACGAATCGGGCCCGAACTAAAAAATCATCAATCTACCTGTCAACAATCAGGTTTCAACAATCAAAACAATCAAAAAATGAACTTTAAACTAACCGCTCTACTGCTATTGTTTTCAGTAGGGACCATCACGGCACAAAATAAAAAATGGACGCTGGAGGAATGCGTAGCCTACGCAGTTGAGAATAATCTAAGTGTTGAGCAATTTGAGCTCGACCTTGCAAACGCGCAGATAGATAAATCGGACGCCATTGGCGCCTTTCTGCCGGATGCCAATGCAAACCTTCGGGCATCGGGCAATACAGGACTCACCTTTGACCCAACCACCAATCAACCGGTTACTACTACGATTTTTACGGCTACAGGCGACATTACATCATTCGTTACCCTTTTCGATGGGCTGCGCAATATTCATGCGCTAAATCGGGCTAAATTGAATGCCCTCGCCAACCAATATCGCTTAGATGACCTTAAAGATGATATTCGTCTGAGCGTTGCCAATGCCTATCTGCAGATATTGTCGAATAAAGAAACGCTTGTCGTTTTCAAGGCCCAATATGCCATTACCGAGCAAGATTTGAAGCGTACCACCGAACTGGTCAACGCAGGGGTAGTGCCCAAAGGCGACTTGTTGGAAGTCGAGGCCACGGCCGCAGGCTTGGAGCAGCAAATCGTTAACACCGAAAATCTGGTCCTGATTTCAACGATCAATCTAGCACAACTATTACAAATAACCGATTATGAAAACTTTCAGGTAGCTGAAGCGGATTATGAGGTGCCGCCATCCGACATACTCAACCGCTCTGCCAAAGAAATTTTTGCGGAAGCCTTGACCTTTCGAAACGATATCAAGTTCTCAAATTCGACCATCGATTTGGCCGTAAAGGATTTGGCGATAGCGAAGGGAGCCAAATACCCCACCGTGGGTGCCTTTTTCAACTACAATACCCGGTATTCCGACCAAGAACGCTTCAACAACATTACGGGAATGCTAGAAGCGCAAAGTTTTGGCGATCAACTTTGGCTGAACGATGGTATCTCGTACGGGGTACAAATGAACATTCCCATATTCAACGGTTTTAGCGTTAGAAACAATATCAAACGGGCACAGATCAATGTGAGAAAGGCTGAAGTGCAGTTAGAGCAGGATAAATTGGAACTGGAGACTAATATCAACCAAGCCTACGTCGATGTTAAGAGTTTTTCAAAAGCCTACTATGCCGCCCAGAAAACCGCTGAGGCCAGACGCTTGGCCTATGCATACTCCAAAGAGCGTTATGATGTTGGGCTCATGAACGCTTTCGATTTTAGTCAGGCACAGTCCCGTGTGGAAAATGCCGAGGCCGAAGTAGTTCGCACCAAATACGATTATATTTTTCGGATCAAGGTGCTCGAGTTTTATTTCGGGGTACCCATGGAACTCGATTAATCGAGATAGCGTCCAATCAAGAATCGATGCCGACCTAGGATATAACTTAAAACCCAACTGTCGTTGTCGATATAATTCATGACCTATAATCCAGAATGGATGTCGACCTCGGATATAACTTAAAATCAAATGTCGTTACCGACATCCTCTTTAACCTGTTGATCGAGAGTCGGCGTCGACGTCCGAATACACCTAAAACTGTATAAATTCCGATATTGATTTTGTTCGCTTGGTTGTACCTTTGTCGCCTATGCCCATACTACTACATCTAGAAACAGCGACCACGAACTGCTCGGTCAGCGTGGCCAAAGATGGACATCTTCTGGCCATCAAGGAGCACAATACCCCCAACTATTCGCACTCCGAACAGTTGCATTTATTTATCCAAAAAACTTTAGAAGAGGCCAATCTCGATTTTTCGGATATAGACGCCATAGCGGTCAGTAAAGGCCCGGGCTCGTATACGGGCCTTCGCATCGGGGTTTCGGCGGCCAAGGGGTTGTGCTTCTCTTTGGACATTCCGCTAATATCGATTCCCACCTTAACAAGTATGGCCCATCAGGCCAATTTGGGTGATGCCGATCTAGGTGATGTCGATTTTGTCATTCCCGTTCTCGATGCGCGACGTATGGAAGTCTACTCGGCCATTTTTGATCGAAACCTACAGCAAATCAGGGATACCGAGGCGCAGATTATCGACGAGAACTCTTTTGCCGAGTATGTCGCAAAAGGTAAAGTGCTCTTAATCGGTAGCGGCGCCGAGAAGTGCAGGGAGATTTTGCAGCATCCCAATTTTACCTTTGATACTTCAATAGTACCCTCCGCAAAGGAAATGGCATCCTTATCCCACAAAAAATTCAAAGCAAGCGAACTTGAAGATGTCGCCTACTTTGAACCTTTTTATTTAAAGGATTTTATTTTACAGAAGAAAAAATCCTAATTTTCGCAAATTCCCTGTTCTTATTCTTTTGAAGTTTTAGTCATTGAAATTCTTCGACACTCTTCGCTTATGGTAGAAGGGGAAAGTTTAAAACCGGTTTAAACTTTTTTCCGTTGAATACATTGACGGCTCTGCCGCGTGGACGATTAATTTCTAGGCCTTCGCCGTAAGAGGTTCGCCTTTGACGTGAACATCGCGTTGGGGAAACGGGATTTCAATGTCGGCAGCGTCAAAGCGCGCTTTGGTCTCCTCGATTACATAGAAGTGTGCCGGCCAAAATACACTGGTATCCGCCCAAAAGCGCAGCGTAAGGTTTACGGAACTATCCCCCAAGCCATCGACGTACACTTCAGGAACGGGTTCTTTCGAAATGTTCTCGTTGTCGGCGCAAATTTCTAGCAATATTTCCTTGGCCTTTTTAATATTGGAGTTGTACCCTATACCCACTTTTATATTGTCGCGTCGGGCGGATTGTGCATTGTAGTTGATGACATTGTCATTGGACAGTTTCCCGTTGGGTATGATAGCCACTTGATTGCCAAACGTCGTCAATTTGGTGTAGAAAATGGTAATTTCCTTAACGGAACCATCTACGCCTTGGGCGGAAATGAAATCACCTACCTTAAAAGGTTTGAACAATAAAATAAGCACCCCACCTGCAAAGTTGGATAGGGATCCTTGAAGCGCCAAACCGATGGCAAGTCCCGCTGCACCGATAATGGCAATCAGCGAAGAAGACTGCACGCCCAATTGTGTGATAATCAAAACGAACAGTATTATCTTCAGCGCGATGCTGATAAAACTCTGTAAAAAGGTCTCTAGGGCAAGGTCGTAGTCTTTCTTTTGAAAAAATTTACGCAGCATTTTGTTAAGGAACCGAATCACATATAGTCCGACAACCAGTATGAGTATTGCGGATATCAAGCTGACCGCTATGCCGGGAAGGGTCTCCCATGCCCAGTCGATGGCTTTGTCAATGTGTTCTTGGTAATCTGAAAATTCGTTCATGCGCAGTGGGTTTATGTATGATGCCCGCCCGACGGCGGAAATTTCTAGTCCGGCAACATACTAAAAAGGAGTGGTTCAATGCAAGGTTTGGTCATTAAACTATTGTTAATCCGATGGCCATAGTTTCGGGTGTTGATTTTATCGGGAAATAAAAAAGTACCCTTCCGGAAAAAGTATACTTCCGAAAAAAAATCCCTCCGCAAATAAAAAAAGCACCCTGAAGGTCAGGATGCTTAATTCTTGTGTGTGGGGAACTTAGTTCACCTCAAACGTGATTTTAACGTTGACGCGATAGTTTACCATTTTTCCGTCTTCTACCGTAGCACTCTGCTCGTTGATGTAAACGGATTTTATATTCTTCACCGATTTCGATGCGTGGGTTACAGCGTTTTTCGCCGCTTCTTCCCAGCTATTATCGGAATTTGCCAATACTTCTATTACTTTTAAAACTGCCATAATTTAATTTTTAGGTTTTTGACAATATAGCGAATTAAACATGTAATTGGTAATGGAATTCCTAAAAAAATGAACTTCTTTTGATATTTATGCGACCGCGACCGCAACCATTCCTATCCGTTC
This sequence comes from Pricia sp., assembly GCA_049671465.1. GTDB lineage: Bacteria > Bacteroidota > Bacteroidia > Flavobacteriales > Flavobacteriaceae > Pricia. The sequence goes on from JBATUY010000066.1 coordinate 9,565, forward strand.
AGCGCCACCACTTCGTTCACCTTATCGCCCATCATGTTCTTCAGCATGGTCTCTATACCATTTTTCAAGGTGAAGGTTGACGATGGACAGCCGCTGCAGGCCCCTTGAAGGATTACGTTGACGGTTTTGCTATCCTCCTCATACGATTTAAAAAGGATGTTACCGCCATCGCTCGCCACCGCTGGTTTGACATATTCTTCGAGGATATCAACAATCTGCTGCGAGGTATCGTCCAATGCAACCGTCCCTTGCGGTGCCGCGGTCTTTTTATTGGCTGATTTCGGAGCGATATCTTCGGAAACCACTTCTTTGCCATCCGCCAGATACTCTCGAATAAATTCCCGTAGTTCAAGGGTAATATCTTCCCATTCGGCCATCTCGTATTTGCTTACCGAAACGTAGTTCATATCGAAGAATACCTCTTTAACAAATGGAAAATGGAAAAGTTGCTTCGCCAGTTCCGAGCTTTTAGCTTCGTCGATATTTTTGAACTCGAACGAAGTGGGCACTATGGCCTTATTGGCCACAAACTTCATAACGGCCGGGTTGGGCGTCACCTCTGCATAGACCGTTACCCCCACTTTCTGGGTAACTTCCGCCTCGCAAACTATAGGTTCGCCGGAATTCAGATACTCGACCAGCTGTTGGGCGACCTCGTCCTTTACATCATCCCATTCCACAATATCAAAACGTTCCAATCCGATAAAATTCCCCGAGATATAGACCGTTTTAACGAAAGGTAGGTAGAACAGCTGTTGGGCCAAAGGAGAATCTTTTGCCTCGTCTATATTCTTAAACTCGTAATTTTTATTCTTGGTTAGAAAATGGTTCGTCTCAAACTTCAATATCGCCGGATTGTTCGTTTTGACCACCGTGATGTTATATTCTTTCATGATGTGCTTCAATTTGATACAAATTTACGAAGTAATTCGACGACTTTGTTCAAAATGGCGCGTACAAATACGATGTGGACTTAAGAAACTACCGGTTTCCATAAAAAATACCTACCTGAATACCAGTATATCTATATATACTATTGTGGTAATTCATCCGTTATACTTTATATTTAACCGAGAGAATATCTAAACCATAAGGCTGGCCTTTGGTAAAGGCGCAGCTCGATTCATGTATGTAGCCCCCATTTCAAATGAAGAATCATTTTTTACTCCTACTTGTTTTTTTGGCTTTTGGCGCTCGTTCTTTCGCACAGGAAGGCATTCCCGTATACTTTGATTACCTGTCCGATAATTATTACCTGGTCTATCCGTCGATGGCCGGTATCGGTGAGGGAACCAAAATCAGGGCCACCGCCAGAATGCAATGGTTCAGTGTCGAAGATGCACCCAATTTGCAGACCATTAACGTGAATTCCCGAATCGGGGAAAGTAACAGTGGGGTAGGGGCCATCTTTTTCAATGACGCCAATGGGTACCACGCGCAGACGGGACTTAAACTCACCTACGCCCATCATTTAAAATTAGGTGGCGATGCCCGTAATTTGAATCAACTTTCTTTTGGTATCAGTCCGACCTATTTGCAAAGCAGTCTTGATGAATCTGAATTTCAGTCGGTCTTTCCTGACAATGCCATTGCCGGGATAAAATTGAGTGAAAGCTACTTCAACACCGACATCGGATTTTCGTATAACCTTATGGAATTTTACGCACATCTTGCCGTCAATAATCTGCTGAGCAGTAAGCGCAACCTTTATAGGTACGGTAAGGGAGACGATAATATTCCGGTAATAGATAACCTACGCAGATATCTGGTTTCCGTGGGGTATATCTTCGGAAAGCAGGAATGGCAGTTAGAACCCTCCCTATTATTTCAAATGACGGATTTCACCAATGAAAAGACTTTGGATATCAACGCCAAAATCTATAAGGATGTTGACTTCGGAAGAATTTGGGGCGGCGTTTCTTACCGACGCAGTTTCGACGGTGCGCAGTTCGCTTCGGGCGATAGTTTCGGTGAGCAGCGTTTGCAATTGTTCACACCTATCGTTGGTGCCAATATCGGTAACTTTATGGTATCCTATAATTATTCGTACCAGACCGGAGACATCCGTTTTGACAGCGGAGGCTTTCACCAGATCACGCTCGGTTACGATTTCGGACAGAGCGAAAGACGCTACGATTGTTACTGTCCCGCAGCGCAATAATCACATTGCCCCAAGTTCAGTCCCGCCTGCCCAGATCAACCTACTTACATGAAACCTACCCTGCCTACTCCGGTCCGCTTTCTATTGATGTCTCTTTTAGTGGTAGCCTGTACCAAACAGGTCAGCCTGTACACGGAGGTAGAATTCGAGCTGGTACAAAATTATGAGCAAACGGGCTACTTGCAAGCCTCATTGCGAACCGATCTTTCGGTAGTTCCGGAAGCCGATTTGGAAGGCTATAGCTACTCCTATTCCTATGAGGTGACCAGTGGCAACGGTTATTTTTTGGATGGTGCAGGTGAGCAGCTTCCCGCCAACGAGAAAATTCCCTTTGATCCATTATCCGCTTCGATAGGTTTCAAAGCTACAACTACAGGGGAACACGTGGTCAAAATAGTCGCTTCCGATAATTTCGGCTTCACCGAAAACACCGAACTCAGGTACGAAATCAACGATATTCCCGTAGTGTGGACGGCCAGCGCGGCGGCTACTCAAGTCGAACCCGGCGATGCGGTCGCCATTACCCTCACGTTAGAAAACGGTTCGGATGCCGTAGACGTTTCTTTTGAAAGTAAATTTACCCTAGCGTCGGGTTCAGGTACCCTTACCGGAATTTCTACGGTAGATTCCGGAATCTCTGAGGATTTCTCCCCTATCACACCGAACACCTATGCCTTGAGCTTTACGGCCGATGCCTTGGGTACTACCACATTAGTTTTTGATTTAAGGGACAGTAATGGCCAAGAATTACAGGCTACGGTGAACATTGACGTAGTTGAAGAGGTACTCGATCAGCTTGCTCCTGAAATTACACTTTTGGGTGTCAATCCACAGCAGCTCTTAGTGGACTCGGCATATATGGAATCTGGAGCTGAGGCCTTCGATGCCGTCGATGGCGACGTGACCGATCAAATTGAAATCAACGCTACCGCGGTAGACACGGCCCAAGAAGGAAGCTACGATGTAATCTATACGGTCATCGATCGAGCGGGCAATATCGCTACCGCCATTCGAACGGTTGTGGTGAACAGCGTCAGCGCCGAAATTGCGGTGAACGGAATCAACGTACTACCGGAAACGGCAACTGTCACCGTCGGTAACACACAACAGTTGACGGCTACGATAGCACCGGACAACGCCACAAATCAAGGTGTGCAATGGAGCTCCAGTAATACTGCACTCGCCACTGTAGATGATGATGGACTGGTTACGGCACTTTCAGCAGGTGAGGTAACGATTACCGCTGCTTCCGTGGAGAATGCTTCGATAATGGATACCGCGGTGATTACGATTTCTGCCGCCCAAGTCCCGGTTGACAATATATCCGTTAACAGTTCACGGTCTAGTATCGCCGATGACCAGACCGAACAGTTTACGGCAGTCGTGGGTCCGGTCAATGCCAGCAATTCTGGCGTTACTTGGAGTTCTAGTAATAATGCTGTGGCAAATGTTGACGCATCGACTGGCATGGTAACAGCAGTTTCGGCCGGTACTGTCAATATAATAGCTACAGCGACCGACGGATCGGGAGTAACAGGTGAAAAAGAGCTTACGGTAACCGCATCACAGATACCGGTTACTTCGATTACGGTAACTAGAGATCGAAGCAGTATACCGGATAATGAAACAGAGCAATTTTCTGCGGTCGTTGCCCCTTCGAATGCCAGTAATCCCGAAGTAATTTGGAGTTCATCGAATGAAGCTGTAGCGACGGTAGATGCATCGTCGGGACTCGTAACCGCCGTTTCCGCTGGAATGGCCATTATTCAAGCGACTGCTACCGACGGTTCTGATATTGTGGGTACTGCCGGTATTACGGTTACTGCCAATCAAGCGCCAAGCGCGAATGCGGGCTTGGATCAAACGATTACGCTGCCTACGAATTCGGTAATGCTATTGGGTTCTGGAAGCGATACCGATGGAACCATTATTGCATATCAATGGACGCAAATCAGTTCAAGTACGGGAACCCCTGCCAATATTGTTTCCCCGAGTTCGGCCCAAACCAACGTAATCGGTCTCAATGCGGGAACTTATCAATTCAGGCTTACGGTAACCGATAATGCATCGGCCACAGGTTCGGCTACGGTAACGGTAACCGTAAACCCTGGAAATTCGGTCGTTTTCAGTGATGCAAATTTCTATGCCACCGGTAGTCAGGAACCAGATGCCGATGAAAATTTTAGCGTTAGTGGTACAATCACGATATCGGGCGCCCCGGCAACGTTTACCGTGAGCGCTACATTACTTGTCCCGACTTCTTCAGATCCGGGAGAACCTGCGAGCTTGGATAATGTTATTACAACCACATTTACAATTGATGGCACCTCTTATAATGTCTTTAAAGCGCAAGCGGGTACCGAAGAAACAGAAACCCCTTCTTTTCCGATAGGCACCTATACCTATAGCCTAATTGTTGAAAGGCAAGCGGTTGGTAACGTTGAAGCATCTTGGAGGGGAGCGGTAACCGCCTCTCAATGAGGTGGCTCGTCATGGATTCCTCGGTCAATTAGCATTAGAAAAATTTTTATTTGGCATGGTCGGATGTCGATGGTCAAATCTGTGGTTAAGAGATTCGGTCGGTCGTTGGGTACTACCCATTATCGAAGTTCTTTCCTAATTTATTCATCCCTTTTTGAAAAACAACCTCCCATCCAAAAAACCCGCATTTCAACCAAAATCCAGGTAACGTGCTGATATGTTCACGTTTTTTGCAGTTCCCTCTAAGGCAAAGCTATGCAACGAAACCTTCGAATTACAGCTTTCTTATTTTTTATAATTGGCATTTTTTTGGCCTGCACCAAGCATATCGATCTAAAGACCGAAGTGGAGTTCGACGTTACAATCGAGCATGATGCCAAGGGCTTTGTGAACGAAGGTTTGACCACCAACATTACCGTGGTGCCGGAAGCCGTTCTTGAGGATTTCTCCTATTCTTATTCGTATTCCGTTGCCGAAGGGGAAGGATACTTCAAAGATATTTCGGGAAAGGTTGTACCGCAAAATGAAAATATCGCATTGAATCCTTTTTCCGCCGCACTGACGTACGTTGGTATCAAGGCAGGTGAACATTCCATAGCAATTACCGCCTCCGACAATTACGGGTTTACCGAGCAGGTCCATATTGAATATACCGTGGAAGAAATTAAGGTTGAAGAGAATCCCGATGATATCGATGACGATGATGAGGTCATTAAGAGCAATCTTAACGAAATTACGGCCTTCGCCATTGTGGGACAAACCGGAAACTCCAGAATCGACGCAAACAATCATACCATATCGCTAGATGTTCCGTTTGGCACCGCGCTAAACGTTGCACCCACGGTATTGACGATATCCCCTCTTGCCGAAGTCGATGCTTCCGATTTAGGGCAAAGAGATTTTAACACCCCCATAACCTACAGGATAACGGCCGAGAACGGTGATATCCAAGAATGGACGATACGCGTCGTCGTCGGCCCGAAACCCAATGAAGCCCCAACGGTCGATGCCGGTACCGATACCGTTATACACATACTACTGCCAGGGGATACGACTACGGCTACCCTCGATGGTATCGCAAACGACGTCGATGGCATGGTGACCACTCAATGGTCCATAGATAGTGGCGCCCCGGCCACTATTACCACGCCGAACGCCTTGATGACGGAGGTCACCGGACTCACGGCCGGCACTTATGCTTTCAGGCTTGCCGCCACCGATGATAACGGGGCGACAAGTTCTGATATGGTAACCGTGAAAATCAACATTGCGCCCACGGCCGACGCCGGTGATTCCAAAGAATTGTCATTTCCCACCAACGCGGTGACCGTTTCCGGACTGGCCGGTGATAGCGACGGAACGTTTACCGTAAAATGGACCCAGGTAGAAATACGGGGAGAAGCGGCTACGATCCTGAATCCAGATGATTTGACCATCGAGATCACGGATTTGGCGGAAGGCCTTAATGTCTTCGAGCTTACCGTCACCGATAACGATAATGCCGTATCAAAAGATCGGATGTTCGTAGAGGTAAAGCGCCCCGAACCCCAGGCGCAACCTTGATACGGACTATGACAGGCTATGGGCTATTTATCCCACTTTAGCCCGCGTTCCGCGGCCTGCTTGACAATCGCCTCTAGCATAGCATTCTCTAGCTCACCGATAGACCCGTCTTTCTGGTTCTCGGCAATAAAGACATCCCGTTTGGCATTGGCCTCCCTTATTTTCTTCTGAATCTGAAGCCGTTCCGATTTTTTATCGGCGATATAAGACTCTATTTCCGCGACCGCTTTGTCTTGAAGCTCCGCAGGCATATCGGCTTTATCGATTTTAGCGATTTTGAAGTCGGCATCTTCAGAAGCATCCACCAGATCCCACTGCTTATTTTTATAAAGACGCGAGCTTTTGCTAACGGCCCGTTTGACGGCTACGGCCTCTTCCATCTCGTAGGCGTTGGCATCCTGGGCAGATTGTTGTGCCATTTTTGAGGCCCCTTGGGCTCCGTACGAAATATAGGTAGTGTTCAGTTTTTTGTTCAAGCGCATGATAATCTCGTCGTAGGGTGTGTCGATATGAACGACCTGCCGGTTATGGTCGATGGCGATGTATTCCCCGCCGGTCTGGGTGGCGCCATTTTTCCAAAAGCTGGCTACGCCCTGTTCGTAGTTACCACAGAAAATGGTGTTTACGATGACATCCTTTGCTTTTGCGTTGGTGGTGGCCTTGTTATAATCGAGGTTTCCTTGGTCGAAAGGCTCGTTACCGGCGATAAAGATCATCTTCAAATTATCGGGATTTTCGCCCCATTCCAGTTGATTTAATGACGTGTGAATGACCTGTCCGCAATATTCCTCGCCACCATTGGTGGTGAGGGAAAACAGCTTTTCCGAGATTTCGTCAAGGTCACCGCTAAAATTCAGGACTTGCTGAATATAACCCTCGCGCGATGACAGGTTGTCGTTTCCATATTGGTACAGCGCGATCTGTAGTTCGGGCCGTGCTGTTTCACCGTACTTGGCGTGGCTGAACTTGTTGACGATATCCCACAATTGGGCTTTCGCTTGATCGATTAGCCCGTCCATACTGTTGCTGGTATCCAGTAATAGTGCGATTTTAACGGTGTTGTTCGCTGGTTCGGGCTTGGTGTCCGGTAAAACGGCGGCCGCAACTGGAGCCGAGATCGTTTTTTTGGTCGTAAGCTCACATCCGTAGGTTGCGGTGAGGGCCATGGCGGTCAATCCTAATCCGAGTACTCTTTTTGTAAATTTCATAAGTCGTATGTTTTTATGGGACAAAACTACGGTCGAACTTTTCCTGAAAAAATGGATAATGAGCCAAACCCCGCTCTCGGTGCGTGAACCATCCCTTTGAATTTGTAAGGGATGTAAAAGGATGTTTTTGAGGGATGTTCCCGGCCCTTATCCTATTTTTTTCATCCGCATAAATCCCCTAAGTTTACGTTGTTTAGATAGGATATGCCGAAAACAGGATACATAACGCTATTGTTTTTAATGGGATGCTTCACGGCCTTTTCACAAGTGCGGGAAAAGAAGGAAATTCTCAGGTCGAGCCAACGAAGCGCCCCGCGCACCTCGATGCACCGGGCCTACTTAGATTCCGCTGAGGTGTACAAACGCACAGACATTGAAAAAAGCATCGATTTTATTACCAATTCGATTTCCGAACTGGGCAAACGGGCGGATAAAAAGTTGCTGGCGGAATCATTGGCGGCGCTCGGTGACGTGTATCAATACCATAAGCAGTACGATTTGGCGATTACCAACTATACCGATGCCAATGCGGCGAACAGATCCTCACGCACGACCATAAAACTGGGAAAGGCCTACGTTCTGAATAAAGAATACGATAAGGCCGTCAGCATTTTAACGCCGCTGGTAGATATCAACAAACTCATTCCCTTTCAGCGGGTCGAACTCATGGAAAACCTTGGGGACGCCTACACCGGACTCGGGCAAATCGATAAGGCCGTCGCTTTTTATGAAGAGGGATTGAAGACCGCCCAAAAGAACCAGATATCGCCGAAGGTGGCCGACCTGAACTCCAAAATCGGGGATGCCTACGCCAAAGACGACCGTTTGCAGGAAGCCGATGTCTACTACGACAGCTCTCTGGAACTGGCCAATACCCTGAATCCGCAACGGGCCGTTCAGGAGAAGGAAAAGGTGGCGGATTTCTACAACCAGAAAAATCTGTACGGCAAGGAGATCGAGCTCCGTAAAAAAAGTTTGGAGGCCATCAAAAAACTGCCCAGGGCCAAGGTGTCCGAAAGTCCTGGGCTGACCGATGCCGACTCGATTACCGCACAACGAATCAATTATAAAATTGCCAACGCCTATATCGCGCAGGACAAATATGACGAGGCCATCCCGTATTTAAAGGAGAGTATCGAAGAGGCAGGATCGGAAGATGATCTGGTCGTTCAAAAGGATGCCACCCGTAAACTCTCCGAAATTTTTGAGTATAAGGGGGAGTATCCGAAAGCCTTTGCATCCTATCGCAAGTATGTGGCCTTGGTCGATACCTTATATATACGGAAGGAGCAAGAGATTTCAAGGGCCGACCGCTTTAACCGGGAAATATCCACCAAACAGAACCGTATCTCGGGGCTGGAGCAAGAGCGCGAACTGTCGCAGAGCAAGTATGATCTGGCCCTGACCGAGCAGGAATTGGTCCGGGAATCGAACCGAAGGCAGCAATGGATCATCTATTCCCTGATTTTCGGATTACTGCTCATGGGCATCGCCACCTTCTTTTTCTACCGTAGTACCCAGCAGCAAAAATTGGCGAACAATCTATTGGCCCTGAAATCGTTGCGGTCGCAGATGAATCCCCATTTTATTTTCAACGCGCTGAATTCCGTCAACAATTACATCGCAAAGAGCGACGAGCGCAGTGCCAACCGCTATCTCAGCGAATTCTCCACCTTGATGCGTTCCGTGTTGGAAAATTCCGATGAAGACTTCATCCCTTTATCCAAAGAACTGGAGCTGCTGGCGCTGTACGTGAAGTTGGAACACGACCGGTTTTCCGACAAGTTCGATTATGAAATCGATGTGGATAAGCAGGTAGATGTATCCGCCTTTCAGATTCCGCCGATGTTATTGCAGCCGTATATCGAGAACGCCATTTGGCACGGGTTGCGGTATAAGGATGAAAAGGGATATTTGAACATCCGAATACAACTAAAGGATGATACGTCCCTAGAAATAATAATATCCGATAACGGTATCGGCCGGAGAAAATCCGCAGAAATCAAGACCCGCAACCAAAAGAAACAGAAATCAAAGGGCATGGGGAACATCAAAAAACGGATAGCCATTCTGAACGATATGCACAAAGACAAGGTCGACGTGCATATCTCCGATCTGGAAAGGGACGGGTCGGGTACCAAGGTAGTGTTCGTTTTAAGGAAGGACTGAAAATATAGGCAAGCATGAAGCTAAAAGCAATCCTCATAGAAGATGAGGCCAACAGTCGCGAGATTTTACGCAATTACCTCGCTAAATACTGCCGGGATGTCGAGCTGCTCGGGGAGGCGGCCTCCATAGAAGAAGGACTGAAACTAATCGGGAAATACAAGCTCGATCTGGTCTTTCTCGATGTTGAAATGCCCTTTGGCAACGCTTTTGATCTGTTGGAACAGGTGCCCGACCGTACGTTCGAGACGATTTTCGTAACGGCCTACAACCAATACGCCATAGATGCGCTGAACCAGCACGCCGCCTATTATCTGATGAAACCTATCAATATCGACGAACTGATCAAGGCGGTCGCATACGTCGTGGAAATCAAGGAAAAGGAGAATACTCTCGAGGATAAGGTGTTACGACCCAAACTGAAATCCGTCGAAGGCAAGATTACTCTGCCCCAGCAAGACGGCTTTCAGGTCTTGAACGTAGCCGACATCCTATACTGTCAGGCGGACGATAATTACACAAATATCTTTTTAGGGAACAAAAAAATTCTCGTCAGCAAGACGCTGAAATATTTCGAGGATGCCCTGTCGGATTTTGCCTTTGCCCGCATCCATAAATCCTATTTGGTCAATGTCAACGAAGTGGTCAAGTATCGCAAGGGGAAAGGCGGCAGCGTGGTCATTTCAAGCGGGAAGGAATTGCTGGTGTCCGCTTCACGGAAAAAGGAGTTTTTGGCGTATTTTTAGCGGGAATTCGGTAGGCTGCAAGCTAGGCATAGAGGTAAATCGCTGCTTGGGATTGTTTCATGGTTGAAGTGCTATCTTCAATTTTATTTGGTTTATGCTAAAAGTTTTATTTTCCATCCTGATACTTCCGATGTTGAGGCTTAAATGCGTCGTAAAGGGCCTTAAGGGCTAAGCCCTCGCGCAGTATAGGCGCAGCTTTGACCTAGTTATCAAGCATAACCACTATCTTAACATCCTCAAATACCAGAAAAAATGATTAAAACCGTCAAAGGCAAAACACCCCAAATCGGAAAGGACTGCTATATTGCCGAAAACGCGACCATCGTCGGTGAGGTAAGTATGGGCGACCAGTGCAGCATTTGGTTTAACGCGGTGCTTCGGGGAGACGTACACTATATAAAAATGGGCAATAAAGTTAATGTACAAGACGGCGCTGTTGTGCATTGTACCTATCAAAAATCGCCCACTACGATCGGCAATAACGTTTCCATCGGCCATAATGCCATCGTGCACGGATGCACGATACACGATAATGTTTTGATTGGCATGGGCAGTATCGTTATGGATGACTGTGTCGTGGAAGGTAACAGTATTATTGCCGCCGGAGCTGTCCTTACCAAGGGCACACGGGTGCCTAGTGGAACTGTCTTTGCAGGAATGCCCGCCAAAAAAATAAAGGACATTAGCACCGAACTCAGTTCCGGGGAAATAGACCGGATTGCAGATAATTATGTGATGTACTCCGGATGGTTCAAGGAATGAAAATTTTAATTTTCGAATCTTGTATTTTATAAACGGGATTTCAAGATATGGATGTAAAACTGCGGATTTATAACTGTGCATATCAAAACCCGCGGTCACCAGAACGCGATATTCAAGCCGTCGGCACGCGGGCAGGCTTCGGCCAATTTCAATGGGTAGGCCTGAACTTTATTTCCTAAGTTTGTAAAACATTAAAAAAGTAAATAATGAACGCATACATTTTCCCGGGTCAAGGCGCCCAATACGTTGGTATGGGTCTCGATTTATATGAGAAATATCCTATAGCACAAGAACTCTTTGAGAGCGCCAATGAAATATTGGGCTTTCACATTACCGATATCATGTTCGAGGGAACGCCTGAAGACCTGAAGCAGACCAAAGTGACACAGCCGGCCATTTTTCTACATTCCGTAATTTTGGGCAAGGTCTTAGGCGAGGGTTTTCGGCCCGATTGCGTGGCGGGCCATTCGCTGGGGGAATTTTCGGCGCTCGTCGCCAATGGCGTATTGAATTTTGAGGATGGACTCAAATTGGTTTCCCAAAGGGCAATGGCCATGCAAAAGGCCTGTGAATTACAACCCAGTACCATGGCGGCCGTCTTGGCTTTGGAGGATGCCGTGGTCGAAAAAATCTGCGAAGAAACCCCTGGAATTGTGGTGGCCGCGAATTATAACTGTCCCGGCCAACTGGTGATTTCCGGAGAGGTGAAGGCCATCAACATTGCTTGCGAAAAAATGAAGGAAGCCGGTGCACGTAGGGCTTTAGTACTGCCAGTAGGGGGTGCCTTTCACTCCCCCTTGATGGAGCCCGCTCGCGAAGAATTGGCGGCCGCTATCGAGAATACGACCTTCGCAAGGGCAAACTGTCCTATTTATCAGAATGTTACCACCGTGGCGGTAAGTGATTCCGATGAAATCAAGAAAAACCTGATTTCGCAACTTACGGCTCCGGTAAAGTGGACGCAGAGTGTACGTAACATGGTAAATGACGGGGCAAAACTGTTTACGGAAGTGGGTCCCGGTAAGGTGCTACAAGGGTTGGTCAAAAAAATAGCCCCCGAGGTAGAAGTTCGTTCCGCCGAAATCCCTGACTGACCTTTATACGTATATAGGTGTAGTTCGTCTATAAATCCCTAATTTAAGCCTTAATTTGGGGTTTATAGCTTTATTTTTTAGTAATATTGACCCCCATTTCCGCTCAAACCTACTTGTCTTGCTGTGTATTGAATTTATTTGGATTCATAGGACAGTTTATGAAATTGAAAAGAGAACATTCTGTAGTATTCGGCAATTCTGCGGGCTTTTTAAGAAAATTGCTGGTTTTTGCCTTGTTTTTCGCCTGTTTTTATGCCGGTGCCCAGAATTACAGCGTTACTTCTGGAAATACGCCGGGCGGTGCAATTCCCAACGGTATTCCTGACGCCGCGGAAGCAGAGACCGGCAATGGAACTTCTGGAAGGTTTATAGTCACACGTCAGCTAAACGCTTTCGGTCCCGTAGTTGTTAATTATAATGTCACAGGCACTGCTACGCCTCGCAACGCCGCCAACCCCAATGGCGATTACGTCGAACTGAGCGGTCAAGTAATCTTTGCCGATCAAAACCAAGATTTTGCCGAAATTGTCGTTGACGTACTACCTGATGATTTTGTGGAAAACAACGAGACGGTCACTGTGACATTAACCTCTGCAACCCCTGGTACGGGTGCTGTGAGTGCTACTCCGGCTACCGTTACCATATCCGACATTACTGATGTGGGTACATTTTCCCTTGATTTGACTGAACCTGCCTTCATTCCCAATGCCGCGGAAGAAGGCCCTACCAATGGCCGTTTCAGAATTGTGCTTGACAAACCTAATGGTTCCAGTGCTCCGGCAACCATTGATTACACACTTTCTGGTACTGCCGCTAGCGGAGCCGATTACACGGTGACAGGTGCGGTAGTTATGACGTTCGCCAACAATGAGACTCAAGTAGCGCGTAATTTGAACATCCTTCCTGTCGATGATGATGTATTGGAAGATGCAGAAACGGTAATTCTAACGCTGAACAGTGTCGATAACCCTTTATTTAGAATCGGCACGCCAAATACTGCGGAAATTATCATTGAAGACAACGATTGCGCATCAGGCGATGTAGCGCCCGTATTAAATAATAATCCTACCACGTTCTGCGATGATTTTTCAATTGGCCTAGATACTTATTATGACGGCGCTAGACCTCCAGGGGCTTCTTTGATATGGACTACCAACAACGCCGACCCACTTAACCAAGCCGATTGGGCTCCAACAACGGGTGATACCGTGGTAAGCGCTCCGGGTTCTTATTACGCTTTCTTCTGGGACGAGCCTAATAATTGTAATAGTCCTACGGTCGAATTGGTACTTACAAGAACAGATTCTCCTTCCGCGGGAACCGTAACGACGCCGGTTAGCGCGTGCAGTAACGATACGAATGAGTTTGGCCCCAATCGCGTCGATTTAGATGGGCTGATCGAAGATGAGGACGATGGTGCTTGGTCGCAAACCGGTGGCCCGGATTTGGGTAATCTTCCCAATAATAATGACATCGATTTTCGAGGACAGCCTGCTGGAAGTTATGAATTTACATACACTACCGATACCGCGGTAGCACCCTGCACGAACGCCACATCGGTAGTAACGATTACCGTAACCGATTGCGACCCCTGTGAGGCCGGTAACGCGGCACCCGTGTTGAACACCGAGGTGCCCAGAACTTTCTGTGACGACATCACCACCTCGTTGAACGACTATGCGCCCGCCACCGGGCCGAACGGCACGGTATTACGATGGGCTACCAGTAGCGATAATCCAACGGAAAATTTTGTGCCCGCAAACCGAATAGCCGATCCCTTGGAAGGTACCTATTTCGGATTTTACTACGATTCGACCAATGATTGTGCCAGTCCGTTGCTAACCTTAAGTTTAGTACAGAACACCACACCTGAAATCACTAGTGCTACCGGAAATTCAAGCTGTGGAACAGGTGCTTTGCAATTAAGGGCCACGGCGAACGAAGATGCTACCATCCGATGGTTTTCAAGGCCGACAGGGGGTGCGGTGTTACAAACGGGTCCCAATTTTACGACCCCTAGTATTGCGGCCACTACTTCTTACTACGTCGAAGGGGTGGCAAATGGTTGTACCTCGCCTCGAACCGAAGTAGTCGCGGAAGTGCTGCCGCAACCATCGGCTGGGGCACCGGAAAACACTTCTTCGTGTAATAATTCTGATTTTGGTGTAACGGTTCTTGACCTTGATGACACTTTTACAGGTACAGCGGATGCCGGTGTGTGGTCTTTTACATCAGGCCCGACGCCAATTACTTTGAGTGCAGAAAATGTAGTGGATTTTCAGGGTAGCGCAAATGGTGCGTACGTGTTCACCTATACCACAAGTGAAGCCCAGGCACCCTGTGAAAATGAATCTGCCGAGATCACCATTTCGGTCAGCAGCTGCGATACCGATGACGATAACGATGGCTTGCTTGGTGGTTTGGAATCCCAATTGGGTACAGACCCCAACAATCCCGATACCGACGGCGATGGTATCAATGACGGTGTTGAGGTGGGAGACGATACCGAAAATCCACTTGATGTCGATGAAGACGGTATTATCGATGCGTTAGATTCCAATGTACTGGATACTGACGAGGATGGTGTTGTAGACCAAATCGATCCGGCGAACGAGAATGCCTGTATACCTGATAA
>JBATUY010000067.1:0-1782 GCA_049671465.1 Pricia sp.
GGTTCTTTTTTCGATGGGGTTCTCGGCCATGACCCGCACCTGCGTATGCCGTTTGTCTTTTTTGATTTTCTGGTATAGCTTCTGCACGGCTTCCTGACTTCCTTCCAAAATTTGAATGAAACGACGGTTGTAGTATACAAGACATCCGGAGATGTCGTTTACGGTGTTGTTCGCCCTCGATATTTTTAGAAGTTCGTTAATATTGAACGTTGACAATCCATCTTTGGCGACGGATTCGTAGGTAAGTTCGTAAAGCATCGGTTCCCTTTTTTAATAACGTCCGCAAAGAAAACAAAGACCACGAAGAAACGATAGGATTCACTAACACTATCGCCACAAAATTTAATCGAAATGCGGATTTTTACAATCTGGGTGGGGTGATTCGTATAGAATTGTTTCTAAATGAGGTTAAATCAGGTAACGAAGATGCTGTGCTTTTGATACTTTTACCGAAATACAATATCTTACGGCACATCGTTTATAGGCCAAATGCGATGCCTTTTTGAAAATCGAGGGAGCGTCAAAAGGTGTGGATAAAGACGTTGAAATCGCTAAAGTATTAGGATTAAAAGTATATTATCATCTAAACGAGATTCCAGATGCCGAATAAGAACGTGCGCAATATCAAGACCGAAGTACTTTCCAATAACTGGTACACGCTGCGAAAGGTCACCTTCGATTATCTAAAGAAGGATGGTACTTGGGAAAACCAAAGTCGCGAAGCCTACGACCGCGGCAATGGCGCCGCGATACTGCTGTACAACAAAGCAAAGCGAACGGTAATTCTTACCAGACAGTTCCGCATGCCGACCTATGTCAACGGCAACCCTAACGGAATGATGATCGAAGCTTGTGCCGGACTTCTCGACGAGGCCGACGCCGAAGATTGCATCAAACGGGAAACGGAGGAAGAAACCGGCTATCAAATTTCACAGGTCGAGAAAATCTTCGAGGCCTACATGTCGCCCGGTTCGGTCACTGAAATCGTCCATTTTTTTATCGCGGAGTACACCAAGGCCATGAAAGTCGGCGAGGGTGGCGGTGCGGACGACGAACAAGAAGAAATCGAGGTATTGGAGCTCGATATCGACGCCGCGATCCGAATGGTGGAAAATGGTGCTATTGTTGACGGAAAGACGATAATGCTGCTTCAGCATGTACAGATCAAGGGACTATTTTCGAGATAACCTCTTTAATTTCAATTCCTTCAGGTGTAAAATTTGCCAAACCCCTCCCCCGCCACCCGCAGCATTTTCTCGCTTAGCGAAAACAACCATTGCATCTGCTCGGTGACCAAGTGGGCTTCTTGACGGTCGCGTTTAGTGGCATCGGGTGTGTTGGAGTATTGCTCGTATTTTTGCCGCCATATTTCAGAGGCTTCGGTCGCCATTACGCCATCCTCGGGAATTTGATAGGATGCCTTTGCGTCTTGATTCTTTAAGCACTTCAGCACTAATTGCAGATTCTCGGTTATTTTCTGCGCGCTGGTCGAAAAGGTTTTGGAGGCCTTGGTGGTATTATGTTGCTGTATATAGGTGCTCAGCGAGGCCAGCGATGATAAAAAGGTATAGTTCAAGACAACCAGCTCGTATATTTTATCAAGGTTTTTCTGCTTCGAAGGGGGTTCTTGTGCCATACGCTGAAACGCGGAACTTAGGTTCGAGGTCTCCAAAAAGGCTTCCTTTCGGGAAATTCTGTAGCCGGTGGACACTTTTCCCTTTTGCTCATAGAATTCGGCGATATACCCTAGAAAAGCTTTGTTGGCCCTTACGCTGTTCTGTA
>JBATUY010000068.1:0-2703 GCA_049671465.1 Pricia sp.
GGGTGGCAAAATAAAATTGCCAATTACTGTAAAAAGATTACAAGTAAATGTAATTACAAGAGGTAGCATAACTGTTTCGGGGAAGGCCGAAAGTTTCGATATATCAGTTCGTACGGGCGGAGAATACTATGCTGAAGATTTAAAGGTAGTAAATTGCGATATTACTGTTCTTGCAGATGGTAAAGCAAAGGTAACTGCTTCCGGACTTGTCGATGCCAGAGTTACGGCCGGTTGTACTATTGAAATTTTTAGCAAACCTTATAAAATTGAAAAAGATCAAATATAAGGTGGGTCGATTATTGTGGGATAGTATAAAAATCTGAATCTGGAAGCAAATTCGATTCAGTTGCACATTTTATGTAGTAATTTTTAAATACGGGTTTTGAGGGGGTTTTTTGCAAAATGGAATGTAAATTTAATTATTTAAACCCAATCATTAGTAAAAAATATACTAAAAGTTCTTGAGAAAAATTTTCACTCTGGAGAATCTATTTCTAAATCTGTATAAATATAATCGATATCACCAGCTATGTATTTATCCAAACGAGGGCCTTTAACAAAGGCATTTAAGTTTTGGTGAAGTTCACAAGATGGAGCATAGTTTAGTTCTATATAAAAATCATAAAGTAGATACAATTGATGGTATACATCGATATCTTTGTATTCAGCAAGAAATATTCCACCAACAGAAAATTCCTCCCATTGTTCGGCTTCACCAAGTCCTAAGAAATCTAAGATTTGCATATAATTTGTTCTTACAAGTTTTCTGTTGTGGGACCGCAAATATATAAATGTATTTGAAGTCGAAAACTTAATACTCAATCTGTATTTGAGGATAGTCTATTCTTGTAATGATATCAGGTTTATTTGAATCCACCTTTGGTGAAAAAAGATCTTTGCTTATAGGATATGCCTCTAGCAAATTACTAGGGAGGTCATTCTCAAGAATTTCGAATACATCTCTTTCATTTAGATCATTTGATAGCCAGGCTTCAATTTGGTCGTCAGCCAACGGTATGACCTGACGGTGTTCACCGTCGCGATTTTTTTTATTATGAATTCGAGCATATTTAGAATCCGGTTTTGCTTCTTTGGTCAGCAACGTAAAGGAAACATAATTGTCGGGTGTAATTGAATAAATTCCTGCTAGGTTCAAGTGTTCTTGTCTCTTTGATTTAAAATAAAATGGAACCTTAAAATTTTTGGGTTTTTGGCAAGTGTGCGGCTCATAAAAACCACTCAGAGGAATTATGCACCTCCTTGTCAGAGAGCTAGCTTTGTACATATAAAAATCGAAAAGTTTTTCAGCTTGGGCGTTGAGGCCGGCACCGTAACGAATCGATTCTTGGTAATATTGCATGTGGTATTTACCAGGTTTATCAGATGGCAGTATACCCCACAACATTGG
Organism: Pricia sp.; assembly: GCA_049671465.1. GTDB lineage: Bacteria > Bacteroidota > Bacteroidia > Flavobacteriales > Flavobacteriaceae > Pricia. Next base: position 1,409 of record JBATUY010000068.1, read on the forward strand.
TGCCATATAGTTTGGTTTTTCCTGTGGAATAACCCACATTAATGGATGTGAGAATCCGTTGGCGTGATTATAAATTAAACTCCCAGGGTCTTTTTTTCCGATTGAGCGGGTAACATCGTAGAGCGCCTCTATCTCCTCTGCTTCTAAAACAATTCTAGCATGAAAACACATGTAATTTTTAATTGCAAAATACGATACTATTTCATTAACGCTATTTAATCAGTTAAAGTTTGTTTGCTTTTAACAAAGTCTATTGGTTATGTTCTACAATTGCTCAATCGGTTCGGCATAAATTATTTAGTTAGCGTTCTACACGTTAATGAATCCATTTCATAAACAAAAGTTCTTGATTAATTGAATGGCTCCCGATTCAACAACCTTCCCCAGTGCTGAATGTCGACTTCCGGCATTCTTGCCTCGTGCATCAAATAATCGAACTCCTCCACAATTTTCTGAATGCATGGTGAATCGTGCAGTCGTATTCTTGTCTCATAATTGTTCCTTGTACCGCCGCCTGTAAAATTCAATGAACCTAGATATACTATTTTATCATCGATGATGTAAATTTTACTGTGCAAATAGGTATTTCCGAAACCATTTTCGTCTTTTGACAAAACCACCTTTAACGGGAATAACTGGGAGTAGCTACAGGAATATACCCTTACCAGTTTATATTTAGTCCGAAAATAACGGGCGACCAGAAATAGTAGCGCAATGGGAATCAGCAACCATAACAATCTTATGTCCTTCAACCAATAGTTCAATATCACAAATCCGATGGATAGGGCCACGGCTATGCCATTGATTATTTTTGCCGAAAGTTTCCATCTGATTTTTGACCGTCTCGCATCCGCGTCCATGTGGACTTCCTGATGGATAAGTTCATGGATGTTTCTTTTTCGATCTCCGTAGAAATCCTCGATGGTGTCCGTTGTTATCAACTGAACTTCGATATTTTTGTGGTGCAGATCAATAAGCCTTTGGACCAAAAAGGGGGACAGGAACGGGGAAACGATTTTTACCGATCGTTGGGCGTTCCCAATTTCCTCCATCAGCTTTTTGCCCGCTCCTGTACCGATATAAACGTCGCATCTGGCGTTATTGAAAAACATGGCCTTTGGATTTAGGATGACCTTAAATTTATGGAATTCCGAAACCATTTGAAAGCCGATTCCTTCCCAATCCGAATAGTTATTCACAGATTATTTCTTGGGCTTGAAACGCAATAACCTCTTTACCTCGTTGTGTATCCGCTCGTAGTTGGACTGTATCTCCGCGGCGTTGAAGGCATGGGT
>JBATUY010000069.1:0-4193 GCA_049671465.1 Pricia sp.
ATATATTTCATGTGTACCCGAATCTGATGGGTACGGCCGGTCTCGAGCCGGCACGAAACAACGGTCACATATCCCAAACGTTCCAAAACCTCGTAATGGGTCACCGCTTCCTTGCCCTCATCGCCCTCGGGAAAAACATGCATTTGCAAACGGTTTTTCGGGTGACGGGCAATGTGCCCTTCAATAGTACCGCTGTCGTCTTTGACATCGCCCCACACCAAAGCCACATATTCGCGTTCGGAGGTCTTATCGAAAAATTGTTTGGATAAATGGGTCATGGCCGTTTCGGTCTTGGCAACGACCAATAGTCCCGAAGTATCTTTATCGATACGGTGCACCAATCCAGGGCGTTCGTTGCTGTTATTGGGAAGGTCTTCGCGCTGGCCGCCCGCATTCTCGATATGGTGCAGCAGGCCGTTTATCAGCGTGCCTGAATAATTGCCATGGCCGGGATGCACGACCATACCCGCAGGCTTGTTGACCACGAGCAGGGAATCATCTTCAAAAACAATATCCAAGGGAATATCTTCGGCGACCAACAAAAACTCATGGGGCGGATGCTCCAAAAGTACCTTTACCTCATCGCCGGGCTTTACCTTATAGTTTTGTTTAACGATAGCGCCATTGACCCAAATGTTTCCCGCTTTGGCAGATTGTTGAATTTTGTTACGCGTGGCGTATTCGATGAAGTTCATCAAAAACTTATCGACCCGCAAAGGCTCTTGCCCCTTGGCGGCCACGAAGCGATGGTGTTCGTACAGTTCGTCGTCGGTGTCGTTGCTATCGTCCGGTTGCATGGGCTACTCGGATTCGGATTGTATCCGGGCCTCGTTAGGAATCGTACCGTTGCCGCATACCAATTCTATTTTTGAAGTCTTGGGCAGTTTGTCGCCCGGTTTGATCTGCTTGCCCTTGTGTTTGATATAGTATACCATATCTTTTCCCAGCTGATCGATATAGGTGGTGCGCCGTACGTCAAGTCCCACCGCACGCAACATCGAAGTCGCATTGCGCTGGGTAACCTGAATGATGTTCGGAACGGTGACCTCTTTGTATCCGGATGGATTGACCGTCAAATATATCTTCCGATTTTCTTTCACTTTATTGCCCGCCGCAGGATCTTGCTCGATAATCGAAAACCGGGGATAATCCGGATTAAAATTAGCGGAATCCAATACTTCAAAACGCAAATTAGCCTCTTCCACCGCTTTTCGCATATCGGGAACGGACATCTTTCCGAAATCGGGCACTTCAACGAATTCTCCGTGATTGGTAGTACTGTTCAGCCATCGCAGTGCCAAGAAAATGAGGAGTATCAGCACCAAAAGGGCCAGGCCCAACTGTATCAAAAATACTTTACTGGTTATAAATCTGAAGAAATTACGCATTTGGGTCGAATTGATACAGCAAATATAGTGAACTCGTATTGCTTTTTTTCTTTACTTTCGGATTTGTTTAACGAACAAAAATGTAACGCACGGATGAAGAAAAATATTGCCATCATCATGGGAGGCTACTCCAGCGAATTCCAAATCTCGTTGAAAAGCGGCGGGGTTGTTCACCGATATTTAGATCGGGATGTCTACCGGCCCTTCGCCATACATATACTTAAAGATGAATGGATCTATGTGAACGATGATGGAAAAAAATCGCCGGTCGATAAAAACGACTTTTCGATAAGCACCGAAAACGGAAAGCAGACCTTTGATTGCGTTTTTAACGCCATTCACGGTACGCCCGGCGAAGACGGACTGCTGCAGGCCTATTTTGAACTTCTACAAATTCCGCAGACTTCTTGCGATTACTATCAGGCCGCCCTTACTTTTAATAAAAGGGATCTGCTCAGCGTACTCAAAGCCTATGGCATTAAATCGGCGCCGTCCTATTATTTGAACCACGGTGATACCATCGACGAAGCGGCCATTATCGCAAAGGTCGGCCTGCCCTGTTTCGTAAAGGCCAATAAGGCGGGCAGTAGTTTCGGCATTTCCAAAGTGTATGAAAAATCAAAGCTAAAGCCGGCCATCGACAATGCGTATCAAGAAGATGATGAAATTATCATCGAAGCATTTTTGGATGGCACCGAGGTTTCCGTAGGCGTGATTACCTATAAGGGACAGACCAAAGTACTGCCCATTACGGAAATTGTCACCGAAAACGACTTCTTCGATTACGAGGCCAAATATGAAGGAAAATCCGAAGAAATCACCCCGGCGCGGATATCCGATACGCAGACGAAACAAGTATCCGAACTGGCCAAACGGGCCTATGAGATTCTTAAGATGAAAGGCTATTCCCGCAGCGAGTTTATCTTTGTAGGTGACGAACCTTTTATGTTGGAAATGAATACGACCCCCGGCCTCACCACGGAAAGCATCTTGCCAAAACAAGCGCAGGCGGCTGGAATTTCGCTGGCGGAACTGTTCGGAAGCGCCATAGAAGAAGCTTTGATTAAAAACGGATAGACTCGAGCCGTACCCTTTCGCCGCGTACTTTCCTTATAAATCTGTACCTTGTAACCTACAACTTGAAACCTTCACCATGAGACGCGCCATTTTCCCCGGATCCTTCGACCCCCTGACCTTGGGGCATTCCGATATCATACATAGGGGAATTACCCTGTTCGACGAGCTGATTATCGCCATTGGTAGCAACGCGGAAAAAAAATACATGTTCGACCTTGAACAGCGCATGCAATTTATTAAAGAAGCTTTTAGATCGGAACCCAAAATCAAGGTTCATACCTATGAAGGGCTCACCGTTGATTTTTGCAAAAAAATAGATGCGCAATTTATACTAAGGGGCCTGCGGAACCCCGCCGATTTTGAGTTCGAAAAGGCCATTGCCCACACCAATCGTAAACTTTCGGAAATCGAGACCGTTTTTCTACTGACCTCTTCGGGAAAATCATACATCAGTTCATCCATTGTTCGAGATGTGATCCGCCACGGCGGTGATTATACCGGACTGGTACCTGATTCGGTACGAACTTCTTGATGAAAAAGTACTCCCCACACATCTTTCCATACTTCACCACGACTTTAAGGCCGTTCACAACAAACCTATAGCTAAACCAACAAACCGTACTAAATTAGTAAGAAATTACGACTGGTATGTTGAAAGTTACCCCAAGCCGAACCCATAATCATCTTATAAAACAGCTGCCTACGGCAACCGTTTTCATCAATCAAAATTTTGAGGTCGTACACGCTTCCGACAAATGGGTATCGTACTTCAAGCTCGACGCCCTTAGCATTTACGGAAAACCTATCCATGAAATCGTACCTAGGTTGAGCCATAAATGGGAATCTGTCTTACAAAATTGCCTTTCCGGAGAGAGCGATGAATCCATAGTACATGTAAACCAAGATTCAGGATCGGAAATTACCTGGTTCGAAACGACCTACGTACCATGGTACGACGAAAAGCAGCAAATTGTTGGCCTGATCCTTCAGGCCGAAGATATTACTGAAAAAAAACGTCTAGAAGAGCAGTACGCTAAATTAGAATCTTTAATACGTGCCACCTCTGAAATAGGCAAGATAGGATGTTGGGAATACCATTTTGAAGAAAATGAACTGACATGGTGCGAAATGACCCGGAAAATTCACGAGGTTTCCGAGGCGTTCGTCCCCAACATCGACGATGCGGTTCAATTTTACAAAGACGGCCACAGCAAAAACACGATTTCGATGGTCATTCACGAAGCTATGACCAAAGGTTCACCTTGGAGCGAGCGCTTACAGATTATCACCGCCAAAGGTAACGAGATATGGGTACAAGCTTCGGGCAGGCCCATATACAAGCAAGATAAATTGATCGGCCTCACCGGAACTTTTCAAAACATTGACGATGAAGTGCGCTCAGAGACCCAGACCAAAGAAAGTGAGACCCGTTTACGGACGCTTATCGATAATCTGCCCTTGAACGTTTTTATCAAAGATACCGAATCGCGCAAAGTATTGGTCAATAAAGCCGAATGCGCTTATTTGGGCGTCGACAATCCGCAGGCCCTGCTCGGAAAGACCGACTTTGAGCTATACGATCACGAGGTCGCACAAGTGTCAAGAAATGAAGATATCAAGGTGATGGAAACGCTGACCCCATTGCTCTCTAGGGAAACGACAAACCGCAAAAAAAATGGGGAAACAACCACCTTTTTGACCTCAAAAATTCCACTATTGGGCACCAAC
>JBATUY010000070.1:0-8470 GCA_049671465.1 Pricia sp.
AGATACTGGTGGTTTCCGTGACCTGAAAGCCCGGCTTGTCGCTCGATATTATTTTATTCGTGGGACTGTGGTCGCGTACCCCGCCGTCAAACAGCAGTAACTTCGGGAAAGCTACGGTTTCATCCTCGAAGTCTTTGATGGGGCCGTTCATAGCGATTCCCGGTGTAAAAATAGGGATGGAGGCCGAGGCATTGACGAACTTCAGGAAGTTTTCATAGGAAACGGTCTTTAAATTGACGTACAATCGGGCCCCGGTGTAGAAATCGACCGAACCAACGACGCAAATGGCTTTGGTCGTATCCGTTTTATAAGCTTCGAACTCCGCGCGGGATATGGTCTTGGCCAAGGTTTTCTCCAGATTATTTTGGTCACCGAGATAGTGCTTGCCCCGGACGAGCTTCCAAATGGCGTTCAGGGTCTTGATCTTCCCATTTTTTTTGATGGGCGATACCTCGAAAAAATCATCCAAAGAAATATTCAGTACCTGTTGCCGAATGACATCCCGTTTGCCCAAGGCCAATGGTAAGGCCAAAATGGCCCCCGCGGAAATTCCCGAAATGATATCGGGTACATACCCGCGATCGTAGATTATCGATTCCGCTACGCCGAAGAGTCCGGCGATTTTTGTGCCACCGCCAGAAATGCCCAAATGTCTCATAGTATGGTTTTTTGTGGTTGACCGGGGGAGAAATGCTTCACGAATATAACGGATAATCCATTGAAACAATAGCCTGTATGTATACCTCGTATACTATTAAGTGTATGCGGGCGACTGTGCTACAAAGATGGTATTCGGTCTTAAATGCCGAGCACTACCTTAGCGATCCAAAAGTAGATAAGAATGCCAAAAATATCGTTGCTGGTGGTAATGAAGGGGCCGGTGGCGATAGCGGGGTCGATATTTCTTTTATGAAGGAACAGGGGAATAAAGGTGCCGATAAAACCGGCCACCAAAATTACGGCGATCAAGGATAGGGAAATGGCCAAAGCCGTCAAGAAGTGGCCTTTCCAGAGCCAGGTGAACACTAAAAGTACGGCGGCAAGGGCTATGCCGTTCAATAGCGCCAACAGCATTTCTTTTATCAAGCGATTGCCCACACTTCCCTTTAGATCGTCATTGGCGAGCCCTTGAACGATGATGGCGCTCGATTGTACCCCCACATTACCGGCCATCGCGGCGATCAACGGGGTAAAAAAGAACAAAATGGCATGTTTGCTGATCATGTCCTCAAAACCGCCCATGATGGCGGCCGCGCCCACACCGCCTACGAGCCCTAAAAACAACCAAGGTAAACGGGCGCGGGTCAGTTGCCAAATACTATCATCGGCCTCTACGTCTTGGGAGATACCCGCTGCCATCTGATAATCTTTATCCGCCTCCTCGCGAATAACGTCCACAATATCGTCAATGGTGATACGGCCCACGAGCCGTCCGATTTCATCGACTACGGGAATGGCCTCCAAATCGTATTTCTGCATGATTTTGGCGACCTCCTCAGGTTTTTCGTTGACCCCGACGGAATCCACCTTGGGAATGTAGACATCCTTGATGTGCGTCGTCGTCGAAGTGGTCAACAAATCCTTTAAAGATAGGCGTCCCTTGAGTTTGCCGGCGGCGTCCACCACATATATGGAGTGTACCCGGGTGACATTCTCGGCTTGTGCCCGCATTTCTTTGACACAGGTGAGTACCGTCCAGTTTTCCTTGACCTTGACCAGTTCCTTGGCCATTAGTCCACCAGCGGAGTATTCGTCATATCGCAGCAGGTCGACAATATCTTTGGCATGCTCCCGGTCTTCAAGTTTGGAGATGACCTCTTGAATGATTTCACTGGGCAGTTCCCCAACGATATCGGCCGCGTCATCGGTGTCTAGTTCGCCCAGTTCTTCGGCGATTTCCTTTGCGGAAAGATTGCCCAGAATAGCTTCCCTAACATCGTCATCAAGTTCGGTAAGTACGTCCGAAGTTTTATCGCTTTCTAGAAGTTTTATGATGTAGGTGGCCTCATCTTTGTCGAGCTCGTCGATAATTTCGGCGATATCGGCATAGTGCAGATCTTCCATGAGGGCTACCAAATCGGTATCCCTTTGGTTTTCGATCAGCTGTTCGATCTCGGTTACGAGTTCATCTGTGAGTTTGAACGGGGTCATACTATGGCCTGAGTGGTTTGACACAAAGTGCGCAAAGGTAGCGCAAATCAGGCTTCCGACAAGGTGAGGGGCAAAAAGTTTACGGGTTTTATATGGGATGCGGATAGTACAGCGGACTGTTGTAATAATCGTGCGCCGCGGCTTTACCGTCCCGGTCTATTGAAGTTTCAGGTCATCCTGTACTTTTTTGGTCAGTAGGATAAAATCCGCAACGCTTAATTGCTCCGGCCGTAAATCGAAGATAGCTTCTTCCCGAAGCCCATCCGATAGATCGAAAGACTTTAGACTATTTCGGATGGTCTTTCGCCTGTGGTTAAAGGCTGCCTTCACGACCCTGAAGAAAAGTTTCTCGTCGCAGCCAAGCGTAAAATCGGATTTTCGAACAAGCCGTAGCACGCCCGATTGCACTTTAGGCGGAGGGTCGAAAACTTGCGGATGCACCGTAAACAAATATTCGGCGTCATAAAAAGCCTGTACAAGAACGGATAGTATACCGTAGGCTTTGCTACCCTCCTTTTCGCAGATGCGTTTGGCCACTTCCTTTTGGAACATCCCCGAAAATTCGGGTACCTGTGCCTTCATTTCCAGCATTTTGAAAACGATTTGGGTAGATATGTTATAGGGAAAATTACCGGTGATGGCAAAGGGCTCGTCGCCAAAAAGTTGGCTCAGGTCATAATTAAGGAAGTCGGCCTCGATGACCTGAAAAGAACCCTCTCTCTGCAAAACTTTCGGATGCTCTAACGGAAAACTGTGGTTCAGGTAAACTACGGAGTCCGTATCAAGGTCCATCGCAATCAAATCGATGTCCCGTAGAAGTAAATATTTGGTCAATACCCCGGTACCTGGGCCGATTTCGATGACATTGGTATAGCCGTTCAATGAAAGGGTATCCGAGATTTGTCGCGCGATTCCCTCGTCTTTCAAAAAGTGCTGGCCCAAGTATTTTTTAGCCTTTATCGGACCGTTTTGTTTACTGTTTTTCGAAGTATACTTAGTATTGTTTTTCTTATCCTTTTTACCCATTTCGTTCTTTATCAATGTTTAGGCCCCGATGTATAGCCAAGCCTTTTTTTCAGATACAAGATCGACCAACATCCGTCTGTATTCAGGCCCCTCGTAGGCATCTGCAAGCTCCAGTTCTTCCGGGTCGATGCGGTAGGCCATCCCTGAAATCATCTGGGAAGCAACACCTGTTTCAAGGACTACGGGGTAGCTTCCATAGGCCTTGCGCTTTGAAAACTTAAATCCGGGCAACTTATCCGGCCATCCTTTCAATTTTCTCTTAAAAACTGCTTCTTGCACGGCAGCATCTTGAAGGGTGCCATAGGAAAATAGGAAGGCCATCAATGCTCGCTTATGATTTCCATTTCCGTTCTAAAAGCCACGAATTTGTTGGGGAAGCGTTTGAGCGCTTTAGCCTGCAGTCGCTCCGCATCTTCTTGATAATAACTTTGCAAAGTTACCCGATCTGCCGAAGTGAATTGCACGGAATAGGTGATGCCGCCCATGTCTTCCTCTACTAGCACTTTACTCATTTTGGCGTTCAGAAACTTGCCTGTCGCCAATACAGCCGGAATGTGGGATTCTTGCATCCATTGCAACCATTCGTCGTGAACGGAGGCTTCGATGTTGGTGGTAACGTTGTAGATGAGCATAATTTATAAGTCAAAATTACCGAAGAATTGGCCCTACGAATAGAAGGGCTTTAATATACTATTCGATACTTTCCCCTCGCAAAAGCCTAAAATTCTTTCGGGCCTGCGGAAAGAAATAACTGTCTTGATAGTTAAAGATGATTTTTTCGTATTCCGCCTTGGCTTTTTCCGGGGCACCGAGCACATTTCTGTACAATTCGCCCAAGGCAAAATGCGCGTCATCGGCCAAAATGCCGTTGGCGTAGAATTCCGTAATCTTACGATAGTTGAATTCGGCCGCCTCATAATCTTTTTTACCTTCTAAAAGCTGGGCCTGTTTCAAAAGTGCCTCGTCCTCTATTTTTTCGCCTTTGTGGTCCTTTAAGATTGCATCCAATTCGGTTATGGCCTCCTCGGTTTTGTTCTGGTAGGCCAAAAGATCGGCACGGGCATATTTTTTCAGGGCGGTCTGGGTCGAATCTTCCAAAGAATTGTCGGATATGAGAAGGCTCAGTTGCATGGCGTCGTTGGCGATCAGTTGCGAGGTCGAACTTCGCAAGACTTTCAATTGCGTCAGCGCCCAATCGAAATCCCCTTTATAAAAACTGGTCTGCGCCACTTTGAAACGGGCATTCTGTCCCATCACATCGTTCTTTAATTTTTTCTGTATCTGGGAAAAATAGATCAACGCCTGATTGAACTTCTTGTCATAGACCAGAATATCCCCCAAGGCCAATTTTACGAAAGCGTTCGCCCGCTCGTTGAGCGGCAGGTCCAAACTTTTTTTAAGGATATCGATGGCAGGTATCGGTGTATTCTTTTTAAAAGTGAGAAAATTGGAATAGGCGACCTGTAACTGCAGAGTCTGGTTTTTATACCCGTGAACGGCAATCAGTTCATCGAAGTGTTTTTGAATCGCATCCAGATCTTTTTCATCGGCCTCTAGCAACTGAATGTCGATCAATTGCAGTTGGGCATTCAGTCTGGTAATTTCGCTTCCCGTGTTGTCGGCAATATATCCAAAGATTTCTTTGGCGGTTTCAATGTCGGTATCTTCCAGCGCCAAATCGCCTAAGCCTTCGAGCCGTTGCATCGAGGGGGCTTCCATACGTTTGTAGAGCGCCTTTTCTTGGCGGAAGGCACTGTCATATTGCTTTTGCTTAACAAATAGCCAACTTAGGAGTTCGTTCCAAAGCAAATCGGGATTTTTCTGTGCATTTTTTAGCAATACCTGCTTGAATAGCAAGTTGTTTTCATTGTCAGGGTCAGTAGTCACAAAGTCGTCAATCTGACGCAGGATGTTCGACCTCGAGGTCTTGCCTTCGTTGACCAGTTTAAGATACGAGACGTACATTTTTTCAATATCGCCCTGTTCGCCGTAGATTCGGGCCATTTGATAATTATAGTCCAGTTGAGGGTTTAGCGCCATAGCCGTGGTGTAGGCTTTCAATGCCCAATCTAACAGTACGTACTTCTGAAATCGGAACCCCACCCCATATCCGAAATTGGGATTTTCATCAATTTTGGCAAGGGCCTGGCCATAGTATTTATCGGCGGCTTCCGGTTTTTTTTGTAAAGCGTAGTTATGGCCCAATTCGATCAATAGCGTCGGATAGGAGTTACTTTCCTCAATTTTGGATAGGAGGAATTTTTCCACATCGGCATAGCGTTCCAATTGCTGGTAGGTGGCGATGAGCCCTTCGGCATAGTCTGTTCTCCTCGGATTTTGCTCGACCAGTTTTTCATAGAAGATGACCGCTTTTTCGTAATCGCCGTCATTGAAGTATTGTTGAGCCAAGAAGTCTTCTTGGGCGGTGGCGCCCAAAGAAAACAGCAAAATGAAAAATAGGATGATTTTTGGCATGGTTTATCTATTGCAATACTTTTTTGCGTTCGTAGAATGTTTTGCCTTGGCGATTTATATGGTCGATTAAATTGGAGTTCTTAATCTCTTCAATTTTGGATAAATCAATCATGTAGGGAAGATTGAGATCGTCTAGTTCCTGAAGAATATCATAGAAATTTCTTTTGCTCAAATTACCTTTTATAGTAAGATCAATATCTGAGCCGTTACGATAGTCGTTCATAGCTCGCAATCTATAAACGATTACATTTTCGATACCATCATATTTATCGAAAACGGAGTTCATTCTATCGATGCCACTATTTTTAAGTCCGAATTTCATGGTGAGTCTATTTTGATTCTTGCCATCGTCTTTTCGAATTTTTTGAATTCGTCGGCATAAGCTTCTACAATATGTTTATTTATTTTTTCGGTATCATCTTCATTATAGGTATGACTGGTCAGATTTCTGTCATCGATCATATCCATCCATACCTGACCATTTATAATAATTTCGTATTTGAACGCCAGACGTGTCGCATCTTTACTACCCATGATTTTAGTTTCCCCTTTACCTTTAAAAAAATCCTGCATCGTTTTCCAAGCCAGTTCATGGGTATATTCAAAACCCTGAATCAAACCTTGTTCTTAACGCATCGTTAGCTCTCGTTGCTTGGCGAGCGTAACTACATCCGATAAATGACCCAATGCTCTTTGATAGTTTTCAGACCGCTGCTGCCAGCGGATATCTAGATGCTCTAAGTCCATGCTCATATTTGAAGTCTCTTTCCCAAAGTTAAGGATTTTAATATGGATGCCAGAGCGGCATAGACGACGGTCAATCAATCATATCAAACCCGCAATACGGCACCAAGACCGCAGGAATTCGAATGCCATCGTCAGTCTGATAATTTTCTAAGATACCCGCCAATACGCGCGGCAAGGCCAAGGCACTTCCGTTCAGGGTGTGGGCCAGCTGACTTTTTCCATTTTCGTCTCTATAGCGTAATTTCAAACGATTGGCCTGATAGGTTTCGAAATTGGATACCGAGCTGATTTCTAGCCAACGGTCCTGCGCCGTACTGAACACTTCGAAATCATAGGTAAGAGCGGCCGTAAAACCTAGGTCGCCACCACAAAGGCGTAGAATGCGATAGGGAAGTTCTAGCTCTCGAAGAATGATTTTGACCTGCTCGACCATTTGATCTAAAGCGGCATAGGATTTGTCTGGATGTTCTACCCGAACGATTTCTACTTTATCGAACTGGTGCAGCCGGTTGAGACCGCGAACGTGCGCGCCATAACTGCCGGCTTCCCTTCGAAAACAAGGGGTATAGGCCGTGTATTTCACGGGAAAGTCTTTGGCATCCAAAATTTGGTCGCGGAGCATATTGGTTACGGGTACCTCACCGGTTGGGATGAGATACAGATTATCACCTTCTATATGATACATTTGGCCTTCCTTGTCCGGTAATTGTCCCGTACCAAAACCGGAGGTCTCATTGACCAAATGCGGTACTTGTACCTCGGTATACCCTTCCGCGGTGTTCTTGTCCAGAAAATAGTTGATAAGGGCGCGTTGCAATTTGGCCCCCTTCCCTTTATACACAGGAAAGCCTGCGCCTGCTATTTTCACCCCCAGTTCCAGATCGATAATGTCATATTTCTTGGCCAATTCCCAATGTGGCAAGGCACCGGTCTGTAGAACGGGGATAACTCCTTCGGTAAAAGTTTCTTCGTTATCGTCTTCGGAATTTCCGGCCGGAACGGTGTCATGCGGTACGTTCGGAATCTGGTAAAGCAATGCTTGTAGCGCCTCGGCCGTAGTGTTCAGCACATCGCCCATTTTCTTTGAATCTTCTTTGAGGCTTCCGGCTTTCTGCTTTAGTGCTTCGGCTTCCTGATATTTCCCGTTTTGATAGAGCGCCCCGATATCCTTGGAAAGTTTATTGCTTTCCGCCAAAGTACTGTCCAGTTGGGTCTGGGTCGCACGGCGTTTTTCATCCAACGTTATTGCCTCGTTTAGCAGCGGTGCCGCATCGATATTCCTCTTTTTTAAGGCCTTTATGAAGCTTTCTTTATTCTCGCGTATGGCTTGCAGTTGTAACATATCTCCCTACTGTTTCAGGCAAATTTAAAGGAATCATTTGATGAAGTTGTGTAAAAGACAATACTTTTATGCAACTACAACGCGGCGATCAGCTTCCGAAACAATTTTACCATTTTGGGTTCCGCTTTTTCCGCCACGGAAAGAATGGACTGAATGTTCACCGGTTTCAAATTATCGGGATCGCAAATATCGGTCAAGACCGATACGGCAACTACAGGAAGCCCCAGATGGTTCGCGACAATGACTTCGGGAACGGTGCTCATACCAACGGCATCGGCACCCAATATTTTCAGCATTCGGTACTCGGCCTTGGTCTCTAGTTGCGGCCCTACTACCGAAGCATAAACACCTTGGCGAAGGGTGATGTTTTCTGTATTTGCGATTTCGATAAGTTTTATTCGCATGTTCAAATCGTAGGGTTCGGCCATATCCGTGAATCGGGTGCCGAACTTTGCTACGTTTTTGAAGGCCAGTGGTGAACTCCCTTGAAGGTTGATATGGTCTTCGATGAGCATCAGGTCGCCCAGGCCGTAGTCGAGGTTGATGGCCCCGGAGGCATTGCTGATAAACAGTTTTTTGATACCCAATTGGTGCATGACGCGAACGGGGTAGGTGACATCCAATAGGTCATAGCCCTCATAAAGGTGAAAGCGGCCTTTCATAACCACGGTTTTCTTGCCCTGAAGGGTACCGTAAATCAATTTTCCGGAATGGAATTCTACCGTAGCC
>JBATUY010000071.1:0-21692 GCA_049671465.1 Pricia sp.
CCTTACGATTACGGCTCATACAATGTCATTTTGTCCAATGCTGCAATTGGCGAGGTATTTGCTAAAGTATTGATAAGCCATTCTCGAGTATATGGGAATGCCTTATCTTTAACGTGAAATCAAAGAAATAACAAGACAAAAAACATAAGATTATGATAGGATATTATATTCTAATCGGTGGAATCGCCCTGGTCAGCTGGCTGGTAAGCCGTAAACTCAAGAGCAAGTTTAAGCACTATTCTAACGTACACTTGAAAAATGGCATGAGCGGTGCCGAAATCGCAGAAAAAATGTTATCTGATAATGGCATCCGCGATGTAAAGGTGGTCTCGACCGCCGGAAGGTTGACGGACCATTACAACCCGAAAGATAAAACGGTGAATCTTAGTGAAAGCGTTTATAATCAGCGTAATGCGGCTTCTGCTGCGGTCGCGGCCCACGAATGTGGCCATGCCGTGCAGCATGCCCAGGCCTATGAATGGTTGACCCTACGCTCTAAATTGGTGCCCGTGGTAAGTATCACCTCGAGCATGTCGATGTGGGTGGTGTTCGGTGGGCTTATGCTAGGTGCCGCAGCCGGTGTAGGTTTTGGATACTGGGTCGCTGTTGCGGGCCTCGTCATGATGGGACTGGCAACATTGTTCAGCTTTATCACCTTGCCAGTGGAATATGATGCCAGTAACCGTGCCTTGGCGTGGTTGAAAGCAAAGAACGTGGTTACGCCCGAAGAATACAAAGGTTCGGAAGATGCCTTGAAATGGGCCGCCCGCACCTATTTGGTCGCTGCTATAGGTTCGTTGGCCACTCTAGTGTATTGGGGTCTTCAAGTTTTTGGAGGAAGGGATTAACCATCTATTTAATTATTCCGGACTGAATCGTAAAAAAGCATGTTTCAATTCGAGTAAAAGCAAACAGGTTGGATAGAAAAAGGAGAGGCCTCAAAGGTTGAAAACCTTTGGGGCCTCATCGCATTATATCGTAATCTGCCGGTCGATCTGCTGATTCAGGGATATGAAGGTTTCGGTTCGTGACACCCCTTCGATTTGTTGAATATCTTTATTTAGTACGTGCATAAGATGCTCGTTGTCCCGGCAAAGCACTTTGATGAGAATAGACCAGTTGCCTGTTGTGTAATGACATTCCAGAACCTCGGGAATCTTTTCCAATTGCTTTACTGCAACCGGGTTGCTCATCGCTTTGTCCAGATAAATGCCGATGTAGGCCATGGTCGTGTACCCCATCACTTTGGGGTCGATGACGAATTTTGACCCTGCCAACAGACCCGAGGCTTCCAATTTTCGAAGCCTCTGATGAATGGCGGCTCCTGAAATTCCAATATTACGGGCGATTTCTAGAATAGGTTTCCGGGCGTCGGCCATTAAAAATCTTAGGATTTTCTTGTCAATACCGTCAATTTTGACCTTATCGTTATTTGATTTCATGGATGAGGTTTCAATTTGAGGATAAAAATAGGGAAATAGCTTGAAATGCGAAGCTTTTGAATTTGATTCTTGTAGACTTCAGCTCGCCACCGAATCTGGATTATACCCCAAGTAAGGCACGTCATGTTCCTTAAAAAGGATACCGTGATTTTCTAGTTCGGAGAGAATGGGTTCATAGACTTCTTTTTTAATGGGAATCTGTACTCCGGGCGAGACGATTTTTTTATTCAATATCGCCAAAGTCGCTATCGCTACGGGTAAACCTACGGTTTTTGACATGGCGGTATGGGTCCGGTTCTCTCCAATAACCACCATATTGGCATCGATCTGTTTTTTTTGACCGTTTAGTTCGTAACCGAATTTATGGTACATGACGATCATATCCTTTTCGTCGTCTTGAAGCGTCCAACTATCCTCTAAAATGGTCTGTAGCATTTGGGCGGGCGTGGCGTTGGGGAGTGCTATGGTCTTTTGCCCGTCGAAGAGGTTCAGTTGCAACAGCTTTTCCCACATGATATCGTCTTGATCGATCTTAAGATAGTGGCGTAATTTCAGCTCTACGGAATCTGTGGGCGAGTAGGGAAGAAAGAGGTTGACGAATTCTCGGTACGACATGCCTTCTGAGTTTTCAATGGTGTAGCTATCGTCGGTCATTCCCAATTGTACGAACATATTCCAAGCTTTTGAAAAGCCTACCCGGCGCATGGTGCCGCGATATAGGGTCAATACATCATGTAGTCCGTAGGCTTCCCGATAATTCAGTGAATCGCGGTTGGCGTACCCCTCGAACCTGCCGTAGCCTTCAATATCCAAGAATTCGGTACGGCGGAATAGTTTGTGGTAGGGAATATACTTGTACGTGCCTTCTTGAATGAATTTGGCCGCGCCGCCCTGTCCGGCTACGACAACGTTGCGAGGGTTCCAAGTAAACTTATAGTTCCAAAGATTATTATCGTCTTCGGGGGCGACCAAACCGCCGGTAAAAGACTCGAACAGCAGCATCTTGCCGCCTTTCGCTCGAATGCGGTCGATAATCTGCATGGCGCTCATATGGTCAATGCCGGGATCCAACCCGATTTCGTTCATGAAGATGAGTCCTTTTTCCCTGGCCTTTTCATCCAAGGCCTTCAGTTCTTCACTGATATACGATGCGGTGACCAAATGCTTTTCAAGTGCGATACAGTCGTGCGCTACCTTGATATGTAGGGCGGCCGGGAGCATGGAAACGACGATATCACTACGCTCGATCGCTTTTTTTCGCTCGGCATCGTTTAAAATATCCAAAGTGATTACGGAGCAGTGCTGATGGTTTTTAATGGTATCGGGAATCGCTTCGGGGTTGAGGTCACCGATGGTCAAATGCAGGTCTTCGCTGGCTGCCTTATTTAAGAAATAGTCCAAAAGGTAGGAGGTTGATTTTCCGGCACCGATAACTGTTATTCTTCGTGGCATTTGGTTTTGTAATTTTATCGCTAGAACGAATGCTGTGATATACGAAGGTACCAATTGTTATATTTATAAAAAAGAAGAGGATTAAAGTTATGGACAAAACAATATTTTTAACGGGAATCATATTCGGTGTCTTGGCCGTGATATTCGGGGCTTTTGGGGCCCATGGATTGGAAAAACTTGTCGATGCAGATGCCATCCAGACCTGGGAGACCGGGGTTACCTACCAAATGTACCATGCCTTGCTCTTATTGATACTGGCGAACGTGAAAGCCATTCCCGAACGTCAAAAGAAATGGATACACTACATGATTGTTGCGGGAATCGTCCTATTTTCATTTTCAATTTATTTTTTGGCGACCAATACGCTAACGGGTTTCGATTTTAAGACCATAGGTTTTGTCACTCCTGTTGGGGGACTTTTGCTAATAACGGGATGGGTACTTTTCGGAATTAATTATCGAAAGGGGTCTAAATAAATTATCCTCAAAAAAAGACCTTTAAATATTAAATTATGATAATTTTGCGATTATAAAACGCTACTTCAATGAGTAATTCGAAAAAACGTCCGGAATCCATCACTTTGACATCCTATGGAATAACCCATTCCAATATCCATTATCAATTGTCCCCGTCAGAACTGCACGCCATTACCTTGGAAAAGAATATGGGCAAGGAAGCCTCCTCGGGGGCTTTGGCGGTCAATACCGGCGAATTTACCGGTAGATCGCCCAAAGACCGTTTTATCGTTAAAGATGCGATTACTTCGGACAATGTGTGGTGGGGCGACATCAATATTCCCTTTGAGCCTTTAAAGTTCGATATGCTATACGATAAGGTAATCGACTACCTCAATACAAAGGAGCTTTACGTGCGCGATTGCTACGCCTGCGCCGATCATAATTATCGGATGGATATCAGGGTCGTCAACGAATACCCTTGGTCGAACCTGTTCGCGTACAATATGTTCATTCGACCTACGGACGAGGAATTGAGGCAGTTTGATCCGGAATGGACGGTCATCAACGCACCGGGATTTAAAGCGGACCCCGAAATTGACGGTACCCGTCAGCACAACTTCGCTATCTTGAATTTTACCCGAAAAATCGCCTTGATAGGGGGAACGGGATATACAGGGGAAATCAAAAAAGGTATTTTTTCGGCATTGAACTTTATACTGCCGTTCTCGAAGAGTACCTTACCGATGCACTGCTCCGCCAATGTGGGTAAAAATGGGGAGACGGCCATATTTTTTGGTCTTTCAGGTACCGGAAAAACGACTTTGTCGACCGACGCATCCCGAAAATTGATCGGTGATGACGAGCACGGCTGGAACAACGAAAACGCCGTTTTTAACTTTGAAGGCGGATGTTATGCGAAAGTCATCAACCTATCCGAAGAAAATGAACCAGAAATCTTCGGCGCCATTAAGAAAGGGGCGATGCTCGAGAACGTAGTTTTGAATGAAAACGGAGCGGTAGACTTTGCCGATACATCCATCACCCAAAATACAAGAGTAAGCTATCCCATCTACCATATTGAAAACGTGCAACGCCCGTCTTTAGGCAAAAATCCGAAAAACATTTTCTTTTTGACGGCGGACGCCTTTGGGGTACTGCCCCCGATATCGAAGTTGACACCTGCCCAGGCCGCGTACCATTTTATTTCCGGCTATACCGCCAAGGTGGCGGGTACCGAGGCAGGTGTTGTAGAACCGATTCCCTCGTTTTCGGCCTGTTTCGGCGCTCCGTTCATGCCTTTGCATCCCGCAAAATATGCGGAAATGCTGAGCCAAAAAATGAAGAAGGCCGGAGTAAACGTTTGGCTGGTCAATACGGGATGGACGGGCGGCCCCTATGGCGTCGGAACCCGAATGAAGCTCAAATATACCCGGGCCATGATCAATGCCGTACTCAACGGTGATCTCGGCCTTTATGATTACGACCATTATCACATTCATTCGGTATTCGGGGTCGCGCAGCCACGGGAATGCCCCGGTGTACCAACAAGTGTACTCAGCCCAAGAACCACTTGGAACGATGATGAGGCCTATTACACGGCCGCCTTTAAGTTGACCAACGCATTTCGCGAGAATTTTAAAAAGTTCGAGGCCTTTGCCAGTGAAGAGATACGGCGCGGCGGGCCTCAGCGTTACGCGTTCTAGACGCACAATAGGTAAGTAACGGCAATTTGTTCGGTGGCTTAGCGCGGGTCAACGACCGTCATAGAAATTTTGTGATTTACCGGCTCTCGGAATAGACTATCCGAAATTTGCAAAAGAAATTACAGCTCTTGTAATTTTTCAGCCGGGTCGCCGGGTTTAGCGCTTGTTGGCCTCCATGATATACTTCTGAAGTGCCATGGTCATGGAAGGGGTTTCAGGGGTCGGCGCCTTGATGTCGATACGGAGTCCCGCGTCGGTGGCGGCGTCTACCGTGGAGTTTCCGTATACGGCGATACGGGTATCCTTTTGATCAAAATCGGGAAAGTTCTGCAAAAGGGATTCGATGCCCGAGGGACTGAAAAAGACCAGTACGTCATAGTATACGTTGCGAAGGTCGGAAAGGTCACTGATGACCGTTCTGTAAAAGGTACCTTTCTTCCATTCGATATCCAGACCGTTCAAAATTTCGGGAATCTCGTCCTTTAGGGCATCCGAGGAAGGCAATAAGAACTGCTCACCTTTATATTTCTTGAAGAGAGGTACCAACTCATCGAAATTACGTTTCCCGACGTAGATTTTCCGCTTGCGATACACTACATATTTTTGAAGGTAATAGGCTACGGCTTCCGATTGACAGAAATACTTCATGCTATCGGGCACTTTGAAACGCATTTCTTCGGCAATCCTAAAAAAATGGTCCACTGCATTTCTGCTGGTCAATATAATGGCCGTATAATTCTTTAAATCTACTTTTTGCTGCCGCACCTCTTTCGCATCGACGCCTTCAACATGAATGAAAGGTCTAAAATCGACTTTTACCTTTTCTTTGTCTATCAACTTGGAGTAAGGCGAGTTCTCGATCTTAGGTTCCGGTTGCGATACCAAAATCGTTTTGACTTTCATCTGCAGTTGTTTGAGTTTTAGTAGATTTTTCTCGAAATTTCTATTTGTCGCGAACTATTCATCGCTTTAAAGGCCCCAATTCGCGGGAGATGCAACCGTTTCTAAAAACCTAGTTTTTCAGGTAGCTGCCGATAATGATGAGTGGTGAAATTTCGAGAGCGCAAAGGTACAAAATAAAATAGAAAAAGTAGTTGGTGATGAACTTTTGATGATTCCTTAACAGTGTTACCCAGCCGATTACATTAATGGCGAGAATTGTAAAAACCGTAACGAAAATGACAACTAATGAGTCGGTCGTCACGTAAGCCAGCATCAGGTTTGCCAAAAACATGACGATTCCCGTGTAGTTTAAATAGGAAAATTTTTTAAATATTAATTCGCTTACCGTCTTATTGGAGCCAAATATGAAGCCATTGCCTAATTGCAGTACTACTTTCAAGGAAATGAAGCCCAAGATACTCCCTAAAATTACAGGATACATAAATACATCGATGCTTTCCGAAGTCTGGAAGATGATATTTCCGGCCAAAAAGACAAACAGCGAAAAGTTAATAATCTGGAAAAGCGTAAAGCACAGATGGAACCAGTTGATCAATTTTTCCTTCTTGTTGTACATAAAAATGTACTTATTGTTAAAGGGAAGGATGATAAAATTTAGAAATCGGCTATAGAATAGACTTTTGGCAATTACCGGCAACAAGATACTTGACAGTAACAAGATGGTAATCCAATCAGGGGTGCCAGCTGTTCTTAGAATAGGATCCATTAGTATAGAAGTTCAGTGTTTTGACCATTAATTCCGAAGGGCAGTCCGTTTTCGGAAATGCCTACCCTGAAATAGGTCGGATTTTTCATCTTCGGTTCCGGCAAGGTAAACCTAAAATAAGTGGTGTCCTTGGCCGCCAAGTCCACCATTTTTTCATCGACCGGTTTCGGATAAACCAATATGGCATTTTGAATTTTTTTGAAATCGTTCATATATACCACATTAAATCGCAATTTTTTGAGGGCTACGGGATTATCGTAGGGGTTGTATATTTTAAGAAGCTGTTCTTTTTCAACATCCAATGGAAGGGGCCCTTCAACAATGGTCTTCAGTTTACGGAACGATTCGAAGTCATCGATGTATTCCCCGAGATATTGGCCGCCATTGCTTTTGGTAATCATAACTTCAGCCGTTTCAGGTTTTCGGTTAAAAAATAGCACACGCTGATGTTGTATTTTCGATTCGGAATCGTCGATTGAAAATTGGTTTCTCCGGTAATAGGCATCGTTCAATGAAAAGGTACGATTTCCCGTATAAAAGCCGAACATCGGGGCGTCTCGATACGAATTTATAAAAACTAATGGAGTGTCGCCTGCCTCCGCTTTCATTTGCCGGGCCACTTCTTTGTTTCCGTGTGTCTCATAGTAAATAGGGGATAGTTCTTCGTATACCAATCCGACCCGTAGGTACAGAATGACGGCGATGTTAACCAGACCGATACGATAGATCCACTGTTTGACCTTCTTATTTTGTATCATATACCGAAAGGTGATGATGGCCAAGGGGATGGCGGTGATGATGATCCATTGCGTCTGTACCCGTCTATTGAAACTTGAGATGAAAAAGAAGATCAGGGTGCCGTATACCAAGTAAAGTAAGGCTTTGGTAAACGTATCCGATATCCGTGTTTTGAACAGCGAGAAATATATCCACGGAAAGGTAAGGCCGAAAACGGCGACGAGGTTCACGAAATACCCCAAGGTATATTTTTTAAAATCGTAGGCTGCATTGGGCCTATCGAACAGGTGATAGTTAATAGTGACAAAGTCGTTCTGGTAGAGCCAAATAAAATGGGGAAGGTATGCCAATAGTGCAACCAATACGGCTAGCCACGCATATTTGCTCGCCAATAATTTCAAATTGGAGAGCAGTACGAATACGATAACCAGCGCCGCGTGGTACTTGCTGTACATCAGACAGGCCATGACCAGCCCCATGATAACCGCCCACTGCAACGACGTATCATGCAGAAAACGTTTGTAAACATATAAAAATAGGGCGGTGAAAAATAGCAAGGGCGTGTCGGGCAGGGTGAAAAAACCGTAGGCGTTCAACAGCGCCATGGAGAATATTAGCACGAAAAAGGGAACGACATAATGCCGCTTTTTGGGGTTGTCGATGCACAACCAGATGACGATGAACGTACCTGCAGAAAGGAGGCAACTAACAAAACGGACCCCTAGCTCCCCTTCGAATAAAAAACTACCTAATTTAATCATGAAGGCCACCATCGGCGGATGGTCAAAATAGCCCCAAGCCAAGTTCTGGGCATAATACCAATAGTAAGCCTCGTCGAATATCAATGGAGTGAAATAAGACTGGATGAGGTTGATGCCCAAAACAACGCCCAGTAAAAGCAGGAAAATTCGGGGCAGTTTCGGTTTCATTTCGGGCAGGTCGTTTACCATTCACTTCTTACAACGCCCAAAATTACGAATTCTGTTATTTAAAAGTTTCATAATTCAAGGCCTGCCGTTTTCTTAGCCATCCTAAAACCTTATTTTTGCCGCGATACTTCTTTTAAAGACAAGCTAAACCTTACGCCTTCGATGTCCGACAGCCTGGTCATTATTCCCACTTATAATGAGATCGAGAACATCGAGGCCATTATATTGGCGGTTTTCGGTCTGAACAAAGATTTTCATGTACTCGTGGTCGACGACAATTCCCCCGACGGTACTTCTGAGAAGGTACGGGAGCTGCAGGCGCAATATCCCGAAGCTTTATTTTTGGAGACCCGAATGGAAAAATCCGGATTGGGTACGGCCTACATTCATGGCTTTAAATGGGCCATCGCCAAAAAATACGATTATATCTTCGAAATGGATGCCGATTTTTCTCATAATCCAGAAGACCTGAAAAGATTGCACCGCGCCTGTGTGAACGGGGCCGATATGTCCGTCGGATCGCGCTATAAAAAAGGGGTGAACGTGGTAAACTGGCCTTTATATCGGGTGCTTTTATCATATGGCGCCTCATTTTACGTAAAAATCATTACGGGCATGCGCGTTCACGACCCTACCGCCGGATTCGTATGCTATCAGCGCTATGTACTTGAAAATATCGACCTCGATTCGGTACGTTTTGTGGGATATGCCTTTCAGATCGAAATGAAGTTCAGGGCCTATCTTAAAAATTACGATATTGAAGAAGTCTCCATCATCTTTCGGGATCGCGTACTGGGGAAATCAAAAATGACCGGTTCAATAGTTAAGGAAGCTATTTTTGGGGTGTTTATGATGAAAGTCAGGAGTCTTTTTCGTAGGGATGGATTTTAATAGGATTTATATATGGGAAGGATAGTACTAAAGAATGCCAAAATCGTAAACGAGAACAAGATTTTTGAAAGTGACTTGCTTTTAGAGGATGATGTGATACTTCGAATAGCTTCCGATATCTCGGATGCCAACGCCGAGGTCATCGACTTAAGGGGGAAGCATCTCTTACCGGGTATTATCGACGATCAGGTCCACTTTCGCGAACCGGGTCTCACCCATAAGGGCGATATTGCATCCGAAAGCCGTGCCGCGGTCGCTGGGGGCATTACCAGTTATATGGAACAGCCTAATACCAATCCGCAGACAACAACCATAAAAAAGCTGGAGGAGAAATTTGAGCTGGGCGCCAGAAGTTCCTTCGCCAATTATTCGTTTCCTTTCGGCGGTACCAACGATAACCTCGAAGAAGTAAAACGTTTGGATAAAAATGCCTGTTCGGGCATAAAACTGTTCTTGGGCTCCTCGACCGGAAATATGCTGGTCGACGACGAAGCGGTCATCGAACGTATTTTTCGGAATACCGAAATGGTCATTTCCGCGCATTGTGAAGATGAGACCTCTATTAAAAGAAATCTAGCGAAATACAAAGAAGAATACGGAGACGATATCCCCATAAAATACCATCCTAAAATACGGAGTGCCGAAGCCTGTTACCTATCATCCTCAAAGGCCATCGCGTTGGCAAAGAAAACAGGGGCGCGATTGCATGTTTTCCACCTTTCCACCGGACGGGAAACGGGGCTGTTTCGCAATGACATCCCTTTAAAAGATAAAAAAATTACCGCCGAGGTCTGCCTGCACCATCTCTGGTTTTCCGAAGCGGATTATGCAACCAAAGGGACTTTAATCAAATGGAACCCGGCCGTAAAAACAGCGGAAGACCGTGACCAGCTCTGGAAAGCCCTACTCGATGACCGACTCGACGTCATCGCTACCGATCATGCACCGCATACCCTTGCAGAAAAAGACAACGTCTATACCAAGGCACCTTCGGGCGGCCCGCTGGTACAACATGCCCTACCAGCGCTATTGGAGAAATATCAAGAAGGAGTGATATCCTTAGAAAGAATCGTAGAGAAGATGTGCCACAATCCATCCATTCTCTTCCAAATCGAAAAACGCGGATATATCAAGGAAGGCTATTTCGCCGATTTGACGGCAGTCGACCTTGATGCTCCCTGGCACGTATCCAAAGCAAATATCGCCTACAAATGCGGATGGTCGCCCTTTGAAGGCAACCGCTTCCGGTCAAAAATCACGCACACTTTTGTCAACGGGCATCTGGCCTACGAAAACGGAAAGTTCTCGGGGGAACGGCATGCCAAGCGATTGACTTTTAATCGTTGAGGTAAATTTAAACAGCTCAATTCATGAAAACGTTCTGCTCATTTTTATTGATTATCGCGCTGCTGGCCTGCAATGAGAACCTCGTTGACAAACCCGATAATCTGATTCCAGAAGACAAAATGGTCGCCGTTTTGACCGATTTGGCTATTGTAAACGCGGCAAAATCAACCAATATTGCCGTGCTTCATGACAACGATATCGAACCTATGCAATATGTATATGAAAAACACGATATCGATAGCCTTCAGTTTGTAGAGAGCGATTTCTACTACGCTTCTTTGCCGAAAGGTGCGTACGAACGCATTTATAAAAAAGTGGAGGCAAGGTTAGAAAAAAAAGCGAAAGTTGTTGAGGAAGCCAAGATGTTAAGGGATAGTCTAACCAAAGTGGAACGCGAGAACCGGAGCAACGCCGTCGACGCGGAACGGGCGGACACAGAGGGTGCTGTCACGGATTCTCTTCCATAAGGCGTTCACAACAAAATCGAATCTCCTGGTTTAAGGAACTGAATTTGAAGTCCAGCGTTTTGACAGCCTTTTGGTTATCAAAAATCTGCCGATTTTTTAATGAGCGTATGTGGCTTTTGGTAATCGTTCTCCCCTTGTTGAAGAACAGGTTTTTTAGCCCATCGAACCATCGCCCTATTTCCAATTGCCAAAAGGCAAGTCTTTTTTTAGGGGGCTTCAAGCCGAATTCTTGGGTTATTTCGGTCAGTATTTTTTGATAGGTCCAATTTTCTGCCACCGCGATAAAGCGTTCGTTTTTTATGGGCGATGCCATCAATTGCATCATCAGGGCCACCACATCGTGCACCGTTACAAAGCCCGTTCCGCCGGGAGGGTAATAGCCGTATGTTTTTTGGGCGGTATTGAAGATGGCCCCGCTACCGGCGTCCCAGAATCCCGGACCGATGATGACACCGGGGTTGACCATGACCACCGGCACGCCTTCTTGTGATGCTCGCCAGACCTCCATTTCCGCGGCGTGTTTGCTAAGTCCGTACACATTGGCTTCCCGAGGCGTCCACGGGCTGTCCTCATCCGCATTTTTTCCGTCGATGCTTCTTCCGATGGTCCCGATCGTGCTGGCGTAGCATAATTTTTCGACCTTGCGGGCGATACAGAGATTCACGATATTCGAAGTACCCTCCGCATTGATTTTTTGCAGTTTTTTATAATCCCCCGGGTCGAACGAAATCAGGGCAGCGGCATGGTATACTTTGGTAACGCCCTCGAACGCGGTTTCGAGTGCGGGAATATCGATGATATCGGCCAGCGTCCATTCAATTTTGTCGAATAAGACCTTGGCATCTTTGCGATAGTAACCGAATACGTTCTCGACCCTATTTAGGTCGCTTCCTTCTCTGTAGATGGCCCTGACCGCATGTCCGCCTTCCATCAACCGTAGTAGCAGATGTGCACCGACCAATCCTGTTCCCCCGGTTACTAAAATCATGGTTCAAAGTTAGGGAATAGCAAAGTAGGAAACCAGTCTTCCGGCTTGCGGTTACGAGCTTTGTTGTGCTCAATTATCGGCAAAACCTGATTATATGGTAAAAGCCTCTATTACCTACTGACCGGCAGGGCTACTTTATTCCCCCCGTCTGCCGTGGGAAGGTCTTTTCTTTTTCGGATATTTGCATCTCAATCACAGAACACCCAACACATGCTTTCAAATTTTGTAGAAGAACTAAAATGGAGGGGTATGCTGCACGACGCCATGCCCGGAACCGAAGAACACCTTTTGGAGGAAATGCGGTCGGCCTATATGGGCATCGACCCGACCGCAGATTCGTTACATATCGGCCACTTGGTCGGGGTGATGCTGCTACGTCATTTTCAACTGGCCGGCCATAAACCCTATGCCCTGATCGGTGGCGCCACGGGCATGATCGGTGACCCTTCTGGAAAATCCACCGAGCGTAATCTTTTGGACGAGCCTACCCTGCGCCATAATCAACAGGCGATAAAAGAGCAGTTATCCCGTTTTTTGGACTTTGGGGGCGGCACCGGACTTGCCGATGATTCACAGGCTGAAAACACCGCTGTCCTGGTCAACAATTACGATTGGATGAAAGACTTTTCGTTTCTGGATTTTATCCGCGATGTCGGAAAGCATATCACCGTCAACTATATGATGGCCAAAGACAGTGTCAAAAAACGCCTGACCTCCGAGGCCAAAGAGGGAATGTCGTTCACTGAATTCACCTATCAAATGGTGCAGGGCTATGATTTTCTGCATCTCTACCAGAATTATGGCTGTACGTTGCAGATGGGCGGCAGCGACCAATGGGGAAATATTACCACCGGTACCGAAATGATCCGTCGTATCGGTAACGGAAAAGGCTATGCCCTGACCTGCCCCTTGATTACCAAGGCTGACGGCACCAAGTTCGGCAAGACCGAAGGCGGCAACATCTGGTTAGATGCAGAGCGCACTTCGCCCTACCGTTTCTACCAATACTGGTTGAACGTCTCGGATGAAGATGCGGACAAGTATATCAAAATATTCACCTTTCTCACCAAGCAAGAAATTGAAACTTTGGTCAGCGAACATCAAGAAGCGCCACATCTACGCACCCTACAAAAACGACTTGCCGAAGAGATTACCGTTATGGTGCATTCCCAAAACGATTTGGATAATGCGTTAAGGGCCAGTAACATCCTTTTTGGAAAGTCCACCTCCGAAGACTTGAAAAAACTCGATGAAAAAACCTTTCTCGATGTTTTTGATGGTGTGCCACAAGCCGAAATCGCCAAGTCAGAACTCGAAAACGGACTCGATATGATCGGTGCCCTAGCCGATAAGACCGGTTTTTTGGCATCCAACAGTGAGGCACGAAGGGAACTGAAACAGAATTCCATTTCCGTCAACAAAGAGAAGGTCGGCGCCGATTATGTCATTACGGATGCAGACTTGATCAACGATAAGTTCGTGTTGTTACAAAGGGGGAAGAAAAAATATTTTGTCTTGATGGTGTTATAATCCTTTGAATGGATTTTACGGCACTTTCCCACCTACTATCAAATATATAAGGTTTATGGGCGTTAGATAACTACACGATAACCCTAAAAAATTACCGATGCGTAACCTGATTCTAATTTTGACCATCCTTTTTACGATAAGCAGCTGCGACAAGGTCGATGAGCTCACCAAGTTCGATTTGGAATACAATAGTAAGGTTGTAGTTCCCGGAGCGACCGGAATCAATCTGCCGTTCAACATGGTTACGCCCGATATGGAGACCAATTCGGAGTCAAAATTCGAGGTCAATGATACCCGAAAAGACCTTATCGAAGAAATAAAGTTGACCGAATTACGGATGGTTATCACTGCGCCGACCGATGCGGACTTCAGTTTTCTGAACTCCGTTGAAGTCTATATTTCGGCGGAAGGTCTTGATGAAATCAAGATTGCCGAAAAAGAGGTCGCCGAAGATGCGGGAAATACCTTAGACGTCGATGTTCTTGATATCGATTTAAAGGAATATATCAAAAAAGATGAGTTCAACCTTCGTTTGAACACGGTAACGGATGAGGTTATCAACGAGGATCACGAAATTGATGTAAATACCACGTTTTTCGTAGACGCGAAGATTTTAGGATTGTAAGTGATCAAGGCAACGGCATTTCGTCATCCAACTCCGTAATCTTTTTCTCGTACAACTTCTTACTCTCCACAACGGCAACGTTCAGCTCTTGCATAATACCGTCGACACGGCCCTCGATGCTTTTCATCTGGTCGTTGATGTTGTCGAAGGAGTTCAGAGCAGCTGCGACCTCAAGGGCTTTTACCACCTCGACGGCATCGCCGTGCAGTAGCCTTAATTTATCAATGGCCTTTGACGTATTGGCCAAGGTACCGTTGTATTTCGTACGAGCCTTTTTAATAGCGTTCGACAAGGTCTCTTTAGCGGCTTCATCGCTCAAGCTATTGGTCTGTGTTTCCATGGCCGCAAAAAGATTGGCGGCCTTCTCCTTCAGATCTTCGTACTCTTTGTTCAGGTTTTCTACGCGTCGGTCCACCTTTTCCCAGTCGCCGTAGACCTTGGCAAATTCCTTGTCCTCGTTTTTGGTATCTTCCAGGGCGCTTTTAAGGGCGTTCAAGGTTTCCAGTCCTTTGGTTACGTTCTTGTTCGCCGTTTCTTTTTTCTTCTCAAAGGATGACACCGTCGATTTGAATTTATCCTTTAGGCGGATTAGGTCTTCCGGGCTTTTATCCTTCCAGCAGGATATAAAGAGTAAGCATATCAAGGTGATGGAGAGTGTTCTTTTCAGCATGAGTTTTTTTCTATAAGGATATGATACCGTAAAAATAGCGATTTTAGTCATTTAGCGCGAATGGAAAGAGGAGGTCATTGGCATAACCAAACTCAGTCTTCGACCAAGCTCAGTTCTCGACCAAGGGATGTAGGTCGATATAATGGAAGTTTATGGTACCCACATGATCGACCTCGATATGGCCTTTTTTGAGATCCGCCCATTCGAACCGGCCGGTTTTTGAAGCATTTTGGTACATCGATATCAGCTCCTCTGAAATTAGGATGTATTCGTTGATGGGAATATCATTTTTTAAGAGACGATGGGCAATAATGACATCTTCGCCCATGAGTTTGATCATCTTTCCCACCGGTACCACCCCGATTTCATGACCAAAATGGAGTACGATCTTTAGTCCTAGAATTTCCGGTATTTTAGCGGCATCCTCTTTGTTGCCGTGTTTTTTTCTCAAAGTTTCCAGTTGCCCGTAGAATTGGGTATAGAATAGTTTGCACTGGGTTATTAGCTCGTCGAAAGCCGGCAGCTCGCCCGAACGGTAGAACAGTACCGCATCCCCCTCAATCTCCGAAATTTTAAGTCCGATTTTGTTGGAATAGATGATGTTGTTCAGCAGAGAGGGAATCACTTTTGAACTGAGCTCAAAATTAGTGTCGCTCATGAATTGGGTAAATCCGCTGATGTCGGGAATGCAGAGAAGGGTAGGTAGGGCTTTCATATCGAATTTGTAGTCAAATATAGCGAAATGATAATCTAAAAATAGCGCCATTGGCAATTGAATGGTTTGATGGGTATCAGGATTGCCACAACGAGCTTATTCATAAATTATTAGGCCGATAGGATAAAAATTGCGTTTCAAAAGTATTATCCCTTGGCCTCTCTGTAGTCGATAAGTTTTTGTGGCCCTTCCAACAATACCCTGACCACTCGCAACGTGCCGTCTTCGGTAGTGGCAATATGCCATTTGATCAGGGATATCTTTCCGTTCTCGATTTCGATACCGGTAATACTTCTTGGGTGTACACAGCTGCCATCGTTGAAAAAAGGGATGTCTCCGGGTTCGGGAAAACGCGGCCTATGGGTATGGCCGACCACCGTTATCAGGAGGTCGTTCTTTAAGATCCATTTTTTAATACGGCGTTCAACCTTTATCAGTTCCGTGTAGTTTCTGGCGGGACTTGTAGGGTCGTGTATGCCCCATATTTGAAGGGGTTTCCAAAGTATTCGCACCAAAAAACGGCTCCAGCGCCAAAAAGTATAGTTCCACCAATCGCCTTGATGGCCGTGGGTCAGAAAAATTTCTTGTTGCGTTTCTTCGTGTTTGAGAACGATGCCCTCGTTGTAGGTGATGCCCTCAAAAAGCTCTTTTGACTCTCCGTCAATAGGTTCAAAATAACTGCTGAGGTGCTTCTCGACGTATTTCGGGTCTTTGTACACCATGTCGTGATTGCCCCATACCATATGCAGTTTCTGTTCTAAGTGGAATTTTTTCAGGAGTCCGTATACATTTTTATGCGCTTCGAAAATCGACTCGAAATGAATGTTCTCCCAAAGTTCGTCGCCATCGCCAAGCTCACAGTATTGAAAGCCTTTTTTGTAATAAAAGTTCAGGGCATGGTAGTAAATGTTGCGGTTATTGGCAAAATCGTCGGCGAAACTGTTGTCGCCCCTGTGGCAATCGCTGAAAAGAATGAATTTTGAGCTGTCGTCAAAAGTTATCCTTTTAGAATTCTTATAAGCGCGCGATAAGCGGAAGTTCGAAGACATTTTAACGGTTTATCTAAAATGCTAAGGTACTAAAGGATATTTTAGGTTTAGTGGACTGACTGTACCTCGTTCTGAAAAAGATGGCCATGTTTTCTAGGGTAACGCCCGGGTCATGCGGGATACGGTTCATATTTGATTTAGACATACTAAGTCTGGTCATGTCAGATATGGCCTCGATGTCGAAATTGTTCGTAGACAGCATGTAAAGTAAGTATGGAAATTAGGTATGAACGATTTTCTAGCAACGGATTAGGGTCTTACGATGTCTAGTGCTAGGCCTATGTCCGTTTAACAATACCTTAGCGTTTTCTTTCGTAACTTTATGTGCATATTAACGACTTATAATAGCTATGGTGTCCAAAACCGAAAAAGATTCTCCCTTGATCCAACTCATCAGCTTCGACAAGTTGTTGCAGCAGTATGATGCCATGGCCCAAAGCGACGATAATTTTTTAGCGAAGAAGGCCAAACGCATTCTGAACGCGCAGGCCCCATACCCAGAACTCCGCGACGGTTTTGGCGATGCCGCGCTGCTGGAAAAATACAGGGAAACTATCGCCATAATCTTGCACGATGTGTTTCCTGATGTGCTAACCAACAATGAAATCAAAGCGGCTTCGCTTCCCTTTGATGATATCGTTTTCAATGCGTCGGCAAGGTTCAAGAATATCATGTTGAACGCAGGGGGAGAAAACTTTACCCCCGAAATGCGAAATATGCCCGAGGGCCAAATGTATATCGTGGCCTGTACGGTCATATTGAATACGCACTACGGATTTCAATTTGATTTCAAAAGACCCTTATTCTATGACATACCCGATGCCCAAGGGGTAATGCGGCATTACCGAATTCTGTACAATGCCGATTTTATGGAAATACTTCCTACCGAAAAATCCAAAGTACTGACCCAAGCAGATGTTGATGAACTTTTAGATAATTTTGATGACGTTTCGCTATGGAAAGAAAAATTTCCTCCCCATAGTTTTATTGCCAAGGGATTCGTCATTTCGAATATGTTCGATATCACCGTTGAACACTCCATTTCCGAAATAAAATCGAGCCTTATCTCCAATAATCGTCATGAGAGTGCGAACTTTATGGAAAACCTATTGGAGACGTTTAAGTCGTTTTTCAATCTATCGGCAATTCAGGCGGGCTTTGTGGAGTACAATCCGAAGAAAAATAGGTTCGAACGCATTTACGGTGCCGGCATGCAAAGTTTTATCTTGCAAGAAAAGGAAGCTGAACCCTGTACAGAGGCACTTTGTCAAAACGCGTACGCTAAATTATTGAACGATAACGAGTACTTTTCCATTTCAGATGTCGATCGCTATTTCAAAAGCTCCGACGGCATACAACCTTACAAAAATCTCAAGAGTCAAGGTTTCAAAAGCGCCATTTTCGCCCCGATAGCCGATGAAGGTAAATTATTGGGGGTCTTAGAATTGGTTTCTACCGAGGTGAATGCTTTGAACAGCGTTAACGCCAATAAGCTAGATACTGTAATGCCCTTTATTGTATCGGCGGTCATCCGATCTAAGGCGGAAGAAGAAAATCGGGTCGATGCGATCATACAGAACGAATGTACTTCGGTGCACGAATCGGTACACTGGCGCTTTGAAGAAGAGGCCCAACGTTTCTTAAAAGAAGAGTTAGAGGGCGGTCAGCCGACTTTCGCTGAAATCGTTTTCAAAGATGTCTTTCCTTTATTCGGTCAAATCGACATCAAAGATTCATCTCGGGCCAGAAACCTTGCCGTGCAACGTGACTTGATGATACAATTGTCAGAAATCAACACCATATTGATGGCCGCCTGGGAAGAAAATAAGCTTCCGGTATATGAAGAACTGATGTTCAGGGTCAACGACCACGTCGAGGGTATCAAAGAAAACCTTGATACAAACAGCGAGCAGGGTATTTTTGATTTTGTGCAGAACGAAATCCGTCCGGTTTTTGACCATTTTAAGAAATCGAACGGTGGCTTGAAAGATTCGGTGTTTGCCTACGAGGCCTCCATTGACATGGGCACCGATTCGTATTACGACCACCGCCGAAATTACGACGAAAGCGTCATGTTGGTCAACAAAGAATTGGCCGCCCTCATCGATAAGAAACAGGAAAGCGCGCAGGCAATGTTTCCACATTACTTTGAAAGGTACAAGACCGATGGGGTCGAGCATAATATGTACATCGGTGATTCGATAGTCGATAACGATAGCTTTGACCCGATTTATTTGAAAAATCTGCGATTGTGGCAGTTACAGGTCATGTGCGAAATGGAGAACTCCCACTACGCCCTCAAGCCCAAACTTCAGGTACCTTTAGATGTGGCATCGCTCGTTCTTGTCTACAATACCTCACTTTCCATACGATTTCGGATGGATGAAAAACGGTTCGATGTCGATGGCACTTACAACGCAAGATATGAGGTAATCAAAAAACGCATCGACAAATCATTTGTCAAAGGGTCTAAAGAACGACTGACCCAGCCCGGCAAAATGGTCATCGTCTATTCCCAAAAAAAGGACGAGCTGGAATATCTTCGCTATATAAAATTTCTCAAATCAAAATGCTATTTTACGGGCAAAGTCGAAATTGTCGAACTTCAAGGCGTACAAGGTGTTGCCGGACTCAAGGCCATTCGGGCCGACATTCTATACAAGGCCGATAATGACGCTTCATCGGAAAAGACCTATACGTACGAAGACCTAATGGCCGAACTCGAAGGGTAATAATGGATTTATGAACTTGTCATGGGCAGGCAAGTCTCTACAAGCCTAGGAGTTTAGAAAAAATTAACGCTCGCCACGAGGGAAAAGCGGCGTTCATCTGGTCCATTTCAGATTCAATTCTGAATACCGCCCTATTAAGGTTCAAGATGAATTATTTGAAATTTGAACAGCTCGGTAACGCGATTGAACTACGGATTATTTTTGCTTTGATCTCGAATTTTAGGTTGCATCGGAATATAGCTCCCGTTAAGTTGGTAATTCGATAATACGCTCGGGGCCGTAGAACTTGAGCGCCACGAAAAATGCAATAACGGAAAGAACCATACCGATCATGAATATTGTGTATGTCCACCGCAGAAGGGCGTATTTTCGATTGAGTACCACCCCCAAAAAGTAAAGATCCTTAGACATAGTATCGTAAATATAGGTCTGATCCTTCAGCAGTTCTTGCATGGCCCACTCGTAGTCCTCCAGCTTCATTTTATGAAAGTTGCCAAAAAAGATAAGGTTCACCTTTTTTGCCTTAACGTCTTCTTTGGTGAATTCGCCACCGGTAACATTGGGGCGGGTAGCGGCTACCGACATGATCATCGAGGTGATGCTGAACAACACAAAAATAGCGGCCGGGTAAATCAGATAATCGTTGCTGGGGTTGTCCAGTTTCGGTATGAGGTTCGCGAGTACCAACGATATGATGATGGCATTGACCGACAGCAGAATATTCGCTTTCGTGTCTGCTATATCGCTTAATTTCAAATGGTTGCGCATACTGGTACGGTACATGGTCTGAATGGCACGTTCGGGACTTTGGTCTTTGTATTTATTTTTATATCGGGCCTTCATCTCTTCACGCTTCGCCCTTTTCTTAATCTTTTGCTTGGTCTTGACCAGACTCTGCAAGTTTTCGTCTTTTCCCTCTTGCCAGTTATCTTTTGCATATTGGGTATAAAAACGGTGCTCGATACGAAACATCTCGATATTCATATCGCGCCATTCGTTCTGCGTATACTCGGCAATACCCAGTTTCGAAAGTTCTTCCCGCAAAAGCTCCGAGGTTTCAACATAACTATCAGACCCGAGATGTGACGAATCGGCATCGCGAATGATCTCTTCCCTTAAGGTTTTGGGCTCATATTCCCTTTGGGTGGCCATTATTAGACGCTTTATGTTCTTTATCGTGTTCTGATCGCAGCCCTGTTTCTCTAAATAATCACCTGCAATAGTGCAGCTGGCCGCTTCATGGTTTTCATGGCCTTGGGTATACCCTGTGTCATGCAACCATGCGGCAAGGGTCAATTCGTCCTTTTCTATATCTTCCAGAACGTAGTGTTCCAGCAATTCTTTAGTATTTTTGACAACGCGTTGGGTGTGTCGAAGGTTGTGATATAGATAATTTGGATCTAGTTCTTTGGACAACAATTCGGTAACAAAATCCTCGGTTTTTTCAATAAGATCGGACATAGAGACGATGTATTTAGATTTCCCAAAATACAAAATAAAGAAGCTATTCGGCACAATGAAGCAAAAACTATTCTTAGTACTATTGATTTCTATGATTTTTACGGGATGTGCCACCTACAAGGCAAAATATGCCGAGGGCGCGATCAAGACCGATATGCCGACCACCAAAGAGGTCTCCCATACCGTTTATCTGGTGGGGGATGCCGGTAAGTCGCCCATGGGCGGTATGAAAGATGCCCTTAAGCTGTTCAAGAGGAAGCTCGACCGTGCCGACGCGAACAGTACCGCCATTTTTTTGGGGGATAATATCTATCCCGCTGGTATGCCAGACCCAAAAGATTCCACAGAAGCCTATCTAAGGGCAAAAAATGATATCGACGCCCAATTAAAGACCTTAGAGAACTTTAAAGGGAGGCCCTTTTTTATTCCGGGCAACCACGATTGGTATACCGAGGGCTTGGTCGGCCTGAAGCGTCAGCAAGACTACATTCAAGAGGCATTGGACAGTGATGAAGTTTTTTTTCCGGAGGATGGTTGTCCCATCAAGACCATTGAGGTCAACGATGATATCACCATCATCGCCCTCGATACCGAATGGTATCTCACGAACTGGAACAAACGCCCCGATATCAACGATAAATGCGCTATTAAAAGCCGTGACCGTTTCTGGCTCGAACTCGAAGATGTCATAAAAGACAATCGCCAGCGCACTACCATTATTGCGATGCACCACCCCATGTTCACCTACGGGCAGCATGGCGGCCAGTTCACCTTTCGACAGAATTTTTATCCCAAGGGAAATTTCGGACCTGTACCCGTGCTGGGC
>JBATUY010000072.1:0-11179 GCA_049671465.1 Pricia sp.
GATGTGCACGTCGCCTACCAGACGTCTGGCAATATTGCGGTCTCGGACAAAGAG
This sequence comes from Pricia sp., assembly GCA_049671465.1. Classification (GTDB taxonomy): domain Bacteria; phylum Bacteroidota; class Bacteroidia; order Flavobacteriales; family Flavobacteriaceae; genus Pricia. The sequence continues at coordinate 55 of JBATUY010000072.1, forward strand.
GCCCTAAAATTCGCGGAGATATCAAAGCGGATCTACAAATCGACGGAAGCCCAAGAAATCATCGATAATATTAAAGCCAAAAAAGAAAGCAGCTTTGATTCAAAACGGGTATTACGCCTCAAGGGAGATATACGGCGAGGGGAATCGTACGCGGCGGTTCGATATCTCGGATTGGATGATGCCAATGCGCACTTTTTAGACCTTCAGTTCTATGAAACCGGCCGTGTCAAAAAAAACCAGCTTTCGGAAAAGGATATCGAGATTATCGTCGATATCATCAAAGAAATCAAACCGCATCAAATTTATGCGGCGGGCGATCTGGCCGACCCACACGGTACCCATAAAGTATGTCTAGATGCCATTTTCGCGGCCCTCGAGCGTTTGAAAACAGAACCCTTCATGAAAGATTGTTGGGTCTGGCTTTACCGCGGTGCTTGGCACGAGTGGGATACCCATGAAATCGAAATGGCCGTACCGATGAGCCCCGGGCAGGTTTTGCGAAAGCGCAACGCCATTTTTGCCCATCAATCCCAAAAGGATGGGGTGATGTTTCAGGGCGACGATTCGCGGGAATTCTGGATGAGGGCCGAAGAGCGCAACAAAGAGACGGCCAACCGGTACCATGCCTTAGGTCTCGCCGACTACGCGGCTATGGAGGCATTTGTAAGATATAGGTTTCTATAGCCGGTTCTTGTCCGAAATTCCAGAATCACAATGCGTTTCAATGCACTGTTTTAGGGTAAAATTTTAGTGAAAGAAACAAGTAAAGGTCTATTTTTGAAATCAAAATAGGCCTTTATTCATGTTGCATCATGTCAAGTAAAAAATGATAGCCTAACTTTAGGAAAAATTAGCAGTCTGACCCTACCTAACCAATACCCAAAACTTTGATTCAAAAAGACAAATGGGCCTGGGCCTGGGTGCCCATACTTTACTTTACGCAGGGCCTCCCCTATGTGCTGGTGGTCACCGTTTCGGTGATTATGTACAAAAAACTGGGCGTTAGCAACGAAGATATCGGCCTGTACACCAGTTTGCTGTATCTCCCTTGGGTGCTAAAACCTTTATGGAGCCCCTTCGTCGACCTGAAAGGCACGAAGCGCAAATGGTTTTTGAGCACGCAGTTGTTGGTTGCCATCGCGTTATTGGGCGTTGGTCTGACCCTGCCGACAAGCATGTTCTTCACCACTACCCTGGCCTGTTTCTGGATGGCCGCCTTCGCATCCGCGACCAATGATATTGCCTCGGATGGATATTATATGCTGGGGCTTACGGAACAAAAGCAGTCCTTTTTTGTGGGGATGCGCAGTACTTTTTACCGATTGGCCATGGTCACCGGCGAGGGACTGATCGTTATTATTGCAGGTTTTTTGGAAAACAAGTATGGCGACAATACCAAAGCATGGAGCATCACCATGACGGCGGCGGCATTTTTAATGTTGGCCCTTACTGTAGCCAACTTTTTTACCACGCCGAAATTTGAGTCCTCAGCCGTTATTTTTAAGGATAAGCCCGAGGGGTTTCTGGCCGTATTCGCCTCCTTTTTCCGGAAAAAAAATATTGGGATTGCCTTGGTCTTCATCCTGACCTTTAGGTTGGGCGAATCGCAGCTGGTAAAAATGGCCGCACCGTTTTTGTTGGATGCGCCCGAAAAAGGTGGACTCGGATATTCAACCGAGCGATTAGGTACCATTTTCGGAACCGCAGGGGTCATTTTTCTTTCCATTGGCGGCATATTGGGCGGCATCTTGATTTCAAGGGACGGCCTAAAAAAATGGATGCTGCCCATGGTGCTTTCCCTGAACGTCCCCAACATTTTATATGCGGTTTTGGCGATGACCGGTACTACGAACATCTATGCCGTCACCACAACGGTTATCATTGAGAAATTTGGCTATGGGTTCGGCTTTGCGGCCTTTTTAATGTACCTCATCTACGTGGCGGAAGGCAAATCGAAAACCTCGCACTATGCCATTGCCACGGGCTTTATGGCCTTAGGCATGATGCTTCCGGGCATGATTTCCGGTTATATGCAAGAATGGTTGGGCTATGGCGGTTTTTTCGTTTGGGTGGTCATCGCCGCATTGCCCGCGCTGTTCTTATTGAAATTTATAGAATATCCCGCTGATTTTGGGAAGAAAACCAATGATGTAGATGCTTAAAGTGATACCTTACAAGAAAGCAACAAAGAATCTCACTACCAGAGGTAAAGTGGGGCAACTATTTATGCCCGCCGCCTTTATCAATGATACGGAATCTGAGATCCAGAAACTTGAAAAACTGATTCGGGAACACAAAATCGGCAGCCTCTGCTTTTTTCACAGTCGCGCCAGCGCAGCGACCAATTTTGAAGGTGCCAAGGCCATAGTGCATAACGAGAACAGTTTCGAGACCCTCAAAAGCTTGGTCCAACGCTATCAGCGAGCCGCTGAATATCCATTGTTGATTGCCATCGACGCCGAATGGGGCTTGGCCATGCGCATCGAAAATACACCACAATACCCTTACGCCATAACCTTGGGGGCGCTTTCTGATGATGCATCCGAGCTGATATATGAGGTCGGAAAACATATCGCCAAAGATTGCCGTGAAGCGGGCATCCATTGGAACTTGGCACCCTGTGTGGACATTAATGACAATCCCCATAACCCCGTTATCGGCTATCGCTCTTTTGGGGCCAATAAGCACAAGGTCATCGCAAAAGCGCTGGCCTACATCAAAGGCACACAAAGTGAAGGCGTCTTGACCAGCATCAAGCATTTTCCCGGGCATGGCGATACGGCCACGGATTCGCATTTGGCACTTCCCCTAATCGATAAGTCGCGAGAAGACCTATTCGAAAACGAGTTGTATCCTTTTTATAAATTGATTGCCGAATGCGTTGATTCCGTCATGGTCGGACATCTATCCGTACCTGCCCTGGCAAACGGCGCCTCCATATCCTCTAGCATTTCCAAAGAAATAATCAAAGGGATACTAAGGGATGAAATGGGATACCGTGGCGTGGTCATCTCCGATGCGCTCAATATGCATGCCGTCTCCAAAAACTATCCCGTAAAAGGGGAGCTGGAATGGCTCGCCTTCGATGCCGGCAACGATGTACTTTGTTTTGCCGAACACATCGCCGAAGGTATTGAAGCCATTCTCAAAAAGGCATCCGAAGAACAGATCGAAGAAAGTTTTGAACGGGTCTGGAAACTCAAGGAAAAAGTTCAGGCTTCCTCTTCCCTTGAACAAGGAATCCCTGAAACGGAGTCGGTTGATGAGGAATCATTTGAAAAAAAGTCTCTTGATGCAGGATTTCTTGATTCAGAATTCCTTGGAAAAAAATCTTCCGAAGAAGAAGCTCTTAATTTGGAATCATTTGAGGTGGGAACCCTTCAACGCGATAAGGCATCGGGTACGCCGAACAGGCGTAGTGATTTAACCGCCGGGCTGCAGAATCCGGATGCACTAAACAAAAAGATTGCTTTGGAAAGCCTGACCTTGCTTAAAGGTTCGGTAGCGCTGATTTCAGATTTTAGGAAAACTAATTTCGTGGCTATCCAAATTAATGAAACCACTGACAATCAATTTTTTAAACATATTCATAAAAACATAAAGTTTAGACCCATTTTATCGAACGATCCTTTGAAAGGTGATGTGAAAAATATTCTTTTAGCCCTATTTCCCCCGCAAGTGAAACCGACCAATACTTTCGGATTTTCAAAGGAAGAGCTGATTTTCATCGACGAACTGATACAGACCAAAAACGTCGTACTGTACCTCTTCGGAAACCCCTATGTATTGAACCATATCGATACTAAAAATGCAAAAGCGGTGGTTGTGGTTCACCAAGACTTTGACGTTTTCCAAGAAACTGCGGCCGCACATTTTTTAGGTAATCTAGTAGCAAAAGGGAGGCTTGCCGTAACCATTGAATCCAACACTAAAAACCATGAAAATCCATAAAATTATCGGCCTGATGTCGGGCACTTCTTTAGACGGCCTCGATTTGGCATTCTGCCATATTTGGGAAGAGAACGCGCAGTGGAAATACGAAATGAAAGAAACCAAAAGTATTTCGTATGCCCCCGAAATGCTATCCCAATTAAAGGATTCCATTACGCTGCCCGCGGAAGAGCTATTGTCTTTTCACAATACCTACGGTACATGGCTGGGTGAACGGACAAAAATCTTTATTGATGAACACGCGCTGACGGTCGATTATATCGCCAGCCACGGCCATACGACCCACCATCGTCCGGAGATGGGCGTCACCTTTCAAATCGGGTCCGGTCAACACTTGGCCAATGCCAGCGGCCAAAAGGTCATCTGTGATTTTCGGACCAATGATGTGGCCTTGAAAGGTCAAGGTGCACCCTTAGTACCCATAGGCGACCAGCTATTGTTCAATGCCTACGATTTTTGTTTGAACCTCGGGGGAATCTCCAATATATCGTTCGATAAGGACGGCGGGCGTTACGCTTACGATATCGGCCTGGCCAATATGATTCTCAACCATATCACCCGGAAAAATGGACTGGATTACGATAAAGGTGGAAAACTGGCACGCAGCGGCAAGGTAAATGCCAGTTTACTGAACCGATTAAACGATTTAGCGTACTATCGATTGCCCTACCCGAAATCCATTGGCTATGAGTGGTTTGTGAACGAGGTCGTTCCGTTGGTCGACAGCACGAAAGACAGTATGCAGAACTTGTTGCGTACCGGCGTCCATCATATCTGCGAACAGATTGCGGTTCAGGTAAAGCTAAATTCCAGAAAGGCCGAACCATCCCTATTCATCACCGGAGGCGGTGCTTTGAACGAATTTCTTGTAGATACTTTACGGGCAAAATTGGGGGCGGCGACCAAGGTGGTCGTACCGGACCAAAAACTTATCGAATTTAAAGAGGCTTTGGTATTTGCGCTAATGGGCGTGCTGCGCGTCGAAGAAAAAACCAATGTGCTGCGTACGGTAACCGGCGCAATAAGGGACTCTTCGAGCGGAGTGCTGTTCTTGCCGAGCTGAGAACCACTGTGCGTAAGCAGACAATTAGCGAATAGTGCGGGGGCACGTTCGCGGCCTTCAGGTTAATTCAAAAAAAAGAAGTTTTTTTATTAACTTTCCCTTATTCTATCACCTGATAATCGTGTTGGACTAATCTTTACGATAGAGATTTATCCGAAAATCAAAAAAAACACTGAATTTAACCTATATCCATGAGCAATTATCATATCAAACATTTAGAAGAATACTATCAGGTCTACCGAAAATCGGTCCGTAATCCCGAGAGTTTTTGGGAAGAAATTGCGGAAGAACATTTCGTCTGGCGGAAAAAATGGGATACGGTATTGGATTGGGACTTCTCGAAGCCCGAAATCAAATGGTTCGAGGGAGCCAAATTGAACATAACCGAAAATTGTATCGATCGGCACCTACCTACACGGGGCGAGAAGACCGCCATACTTTTCGAACCCAACGACCCAGAAGAAAAAGCCCAGCATATAAGCTACCGTGAATTACACGAACGGGTCTGTCGAATGGCGAACGTACTCAAAGACCACGGCATCGGAAAAGGTGACCGGGTCTGCATCTACCTACCAATGATTCCAGAACTGGCCGTTTCCGTTTTGGCCTGTGCGCGTATCGGCGCGATACACTCGGTGGTCTTCGCCGGTTTTTCGTCGAATGCCTTGGCCAGCCGTATCAATGATTCGGACTGTAAAATGGTACTGACTTCTGACGGCTCCTACCGGGGCGCAAAGACCATCGACCTAAAGGGCATAGTGGACAAAGCTTTAGAAGATTGCCCCAGTATAGCTAACGTACTGGTGGTCAATCGTATCGGTAGTGATATTGAAATGAAAAATGGAAGGGATAAATGGCTACAACCTTTACTCGACGAAGCCTACGCCGATTGTACTGCTGAAATTATGGATGCCGAGGATCCGCTGTTTATTCTCTACACATCCGGCTCGACCGGAAAGCCCAAAGGTATGGTGCACACCACCGGCGGGTACATGGTCTATACGGCCTATACCTTCAAAAACGTATTCCAGTATCGTGAAGACGACGTCTATTGGTGTACCGCGGATATCGGATGGATTACCGGACATTCCTATATCGTCTACGGGCCCTTGGCCAATGGCGCGACTACGGTAATGTTCGAAGGGATACCTACGTATCCTGACTATGGCAGGTTTTGGGACGTGGTGGAAAAACATAAAATCAATCAATTCTATACCGCGCCGACCGCAATTCGGGCCCTGGCCAAACAAAGTCTCGAATTTGTCGAAAAACACGATCTATCCAGCCTTAAGGTCTTGGGCTCCGTCGGGGAACCCATCAATGAGGAAGCTTGGCACTGGTACAATACCAATGTCGGGAAAAAGAACAGTCCGATCGTAGATACCTGGTGGCAGACAGAGACCGGGGGCATCATGATTACTCCAATTCCGTATGTAACGCCCACAACGCCCACCTACGCAACGCTACCTTTTATTGGTATCCAGCCCGCCCTGATGGACGAAGAGGGCAAGGAACTGAAGGGCAACCAAGTCGAGGGACGTTTATGTATCAAATTTCCATGGCCGGGTATGGCCCGTACCATCTGGGGCAATCATGACCGCTATCGTGACACCTACTTTTCAGCCTTTAAGAACATGTACTTTTCAGGTGATGGCGCCCTTCGCGATGCCGTAGGCTACTACCGAATAACAGGTCGCGTCGACGATGTAGTCATTGTCTCGGGGCATAACCTGGGCACGGCACCCATCGAAGATTCGATCAACGAGCATCCCGCGGTTGCGGAAAGTGCCATAGTAGGCTTTCCACATGATGTCAAGGGCAATGCGCTATACGGCTTCGTCATCCTCAAAGAAACCGGGGAAAGCAGGGACCGCGACAACCTCAGGAAGGAAATCAACCAACAGATTACCGAACATATCGGCCCCATCGCCAAATTGGACAAAATTCAATTCGTTTCGGGACTCCCAAAAACGCGTAGTGCCAAAATCATGCGGCGTATTCTTCGTAAAATTGCGTCAAACGACACGGCAGACCTCGGGGATACCAGTACGCTATTGAATCCGGAAGTAATTGAAGAGATTATGGAAAATTCGTTGTAACGAGAAAGGCCAACCCAAAGGTTTAGGTATCTAATAGGTAACTTTTCACCTAATTGATCCATGTTACACACTTAGGCTGTTGCCACCACCCTACTGCGTCTTACCAACAACATAATTCCCAGCGAAATCAATCCGCAAATGGCCAGTCCGACAAACATCGGCCAGACCGTATCCTGAACGAAATTACCGATGTAATTGGCGATGGGTACTGCCATAATGGTGGATACAAAGCCGTTGATCGCGGCACCGATTCCTGCTATATGTCCGATCGGCTCCATAGCGATGGAGCGAAAATTGCCCCATAAAAAACCCAAGCAAAAAAACTGGGCGAACAAAAATGCGACCAGCACCACCACGTTCGGATTCGGGCTGTTATAAAATACGACGACATACAGCAAGGCTATGGCGCAAAAAGCGGTCACGGCCATCAGGGCCAAACGTCGCATACCGAAACGCATGACCAAGGTACCGTTCAAAAATGTGGACAAACCGACGGAACAGGCCAGCCCCGCAAAAATGTACGGGAAAGATTCCACTAGTCCGTATTGCTCTTCGAATACCTGCTGCGAAGCACTTAAATAGACCAAAAAAGAACCAGTGATAAATCCCGAGGTAAAAGTGAAAGCAACGGTCTCTTTATATTTTAGAAACTCTCGAAGTCCGTTTACAAAGACTTTTCGGGAAAATGGAATTTTGTACTGCGGCTTGAGGGTCTCGACCTGTCTTTTCCAGAACCAGATAGCCACAACTAAGGCAAAAAATAGCTGAACGTAGAAGATGGCCTCCCATCCAAAAGCATCCATAATCCATTTGCCGATGGCAGGTGCCACTACAGGTACCAAAATAAAGAATGCGGTTACAAACGACATGATACGGGCCATATAGTCGCCTTTGTAAGTGTCCCGAATTATCGATATGGCAATGGTACGTGGCGCCGAAAGCCCTATACCCTGCAAAATGCGGCCGACAATCATGATTTCCAAAGACGGTGCGAAAACACAAATAACGCTGGCAACGGCAAAAAGACCGAAGCCCATGTAGACAATAGGTTTACGGCCAAAACTGTCCGACAGCGGACCGAAAAATAACTGTCCAAAGCCCAAGCCCAAAAATATCATGGTAATCAATAGCTGATTATCCGTTGGATCCAAGCTATTTATGGCGATTCCGATATGTGAAATTGCCGGCAATAACGCATCGATGGCCAAAGCGACGATGGACATCAAGGAGGCCATCAGCGCAATAAACTCAAAGTTGGGCTTTACGTTTTCATTTTGCATCCGGCAAAGGTACTGTAAGGGAACGGCAACTGAATTGAAATGGAGGAATAATTGGGAATTTTAGCGGCCTCGAGTATTAGAAACCAAACCTACCCATAGAAGATTACTTTTTTGTCGCAACACTTCAAGGTATTGATAAAGAATTAATTATAAAAGCTACGCTCTGAACGACTGTTTTTAAACGTAATTCTTTTAATCTCCGATATGATTAAGCAACCAATAGGCCGGGACTTTAGAAGACCCGTTTCCCTAATATGGTATAGCAACCAATAGGCCGGTGGATTCAAAAGCCCTCTAATTTCCCTGATGGGATTTGACCCGAGGGATGAGCAGTAGTTCCGTTTGCCGTCCGTTTACGTACCGAAAGCCGTCTTCCCCGTAAAACCCTGCTTCCTCCAACATGATGCGAATATCCTTTTTCCATTCGGGAACCGTGATGGTGGTATTCAGCTCAATGGCGTAGACCGTATTCGGATTCAAGGGGTAACTTTCACCGTCGGCGGCCATGACCCCGCCTTGGGAATCCCACATACCGATGGTCGTTCCGGCGGAATGGCCATACAAGCCCAAGGGATGGGTGTAAATCGAAGGTCGCAATCCCGCTGCTTTTGCCTCCTTCAGCGACGTGGCCAGAATTTCATTGCCCGTGCGTCCTTTTTTCATGTTTTGAGTGAGGAAATCCTGTACCTGATTTCCCGCTTTCAGTCCGTCCCGTAAAAATTCGGGGGCCTCGGTTTCGCCCGGTTTTAATACGTAGGCCAGTTCTTGGCAATCGGTGTTCAAGCGCAGGTAGGTAATTCCGAAATCACAGTGCACCAAGTCGCCCGGCAAGATGACCCTATCTTCGGGGCGATCGGAAAAGGAATATAGATGTCCGCCCAATTCGTTATGCGCACGTTGCACATCGACCGTAGGGTGAAACCAAGTTTCGAGGCCCATCTCGGTGACTTTCTGGCGCATCCACCATTCGACCTCCGTTGTGGTCGTAATGCCTGGAGTAATGACTTTTTCCGAAAATGCCTCGGCAATGATATCATGGGTAATATCGACCAATTGATTGTAAATGATCATCTCACGCTCGGTGCGGGTTTCGATCCATCGTACCGCCAAAGGCTCGGCGGAAACCACCTTATCCCGAAATTTTTTAGGCAGGTTTTCCATAAACGCTTCATAATCCGTTTTGTCGAGTCCGTCCGCGATGTTGAAATCCTTGGAAAAATTCAATCCGATTTTCTTGGGATTTCGCACCTCGATCAGTTGCATCAACCGCTTCCATTGGTCCGGCTCCTTCTCTTTGTCCCATGCGGACTTAATATTTTCACCGACATTGTACCTTGCCACGGCCAGCTTCTCAATAGTAGTATTGGCCGCATCCCTATAAAACAAAAGAATGGTTCTTCTACGTGCGTTGAGCCAAGTAGCGGGTAGCATGGTACGCAAAACGGGGTCTTCATTATATTCCCGCGAGATGACCACCCACATATCGATGCCCGTTTGGTCCATCAACCTTGGTAACAGCGTATCAAAACGCTCGGCGAGAATTTCATCGACTACCCTTGCCCTTTCGACCTCTGTAAGGATTTGTTGGGCATTGCCGGATAGAAAGACACAGACAAACGATAGAAAAGCGATTTTTTTCATGAAATGGATTTTGACCCTGAAAATAAGCAAAAAAGTGCCTTTCGACACTTTTAAACCCATCATCTTTCGATTTTTGATCTGTTTGAAATTACACATCTTTTGAAATTTCATGATCTTTTGAAATTCAGTATGTCTTTGAATTTAAATGACGACACATGACCGTTTGAATTTCCGCAACCCAATGAGAATTACTTGCTGACCGCCATGTCATTCCCTATCGTTTTTACCAACCGGATAAATTCGGCACGATACCCCTGTTGAGCACTACCTCTACCCGATTCGGCGAGCCTCAGTACATCGTCTAAATCCGTTGCGTTGGTGTAGGCCGATTTTCGCAGCTGTGCAACCGGAAACGTTTTTTGGCTTTTAAGTTGGATGTAAACCTACGACGCCCCTACGGGCTACAAAATGGGCAATGCGTGAAACCGGGTTTTGAATGAGTAAACACTACCTGAAGAGGAATGCCATCGTTTTCTGTCTTCTGATTTTTCCGCTATCGGTCTCCAGAAATTTAGCGATCCTATACAATTCCTTAGGCACCTCGAACTTTTCCAACGTATGGAGCGATCGGATTTTTTGAAGCATGCCATCTGCTTCGTTTCTTTCCGCCGCAGGTGTCCCTTCCACGATCAAGATCAGTTTTTGCCCCAGTTTTTTATCGGGAAGTCCCGCCACAAAAAAACGGGAGGCTATCACGGAACGTAACTTCGCCTCGATTTGTTCGGGAAACAGCTTGACGCCGCCCGAATTGATAACGTTATCGTATCGCCCCAACCACTGAAACTGGGTTTTTGAAATCAGATCGACGACATCATTGGTCACTACAGGAGACCCGGCAATTTCTGGGGCATCGATAACCAAGCAGTTTCTATGGTCAGTAGACAAGCTTACGCCCGGTAAAGCTGTAAAATGTGAGGCTTCATCCCGACCCTCAACGGCACCTGTACCTTGCCCGGCATTCCCGCTCAGCTCCACACTTAGATTTTTCAAGGCAATATGGGTAATCGTTTCGGTCATACCGTAAGTTTCATAAACCTCGGTCAAAAAATCTGTTCTTCGTACTTCCTGATTCGAAGGGGTTGGTAGCGATT
>JBATUY010000073.1:0-2767 GCA_049671465.1 Pricia sp.
CCTTAATTCCTGAATCATAACAATGTTGTTTTGCCAAAAATAAGGAATCGCGGAACAGGCTTTGCTAACAAAGCCCACATAAAGGACTATTCCCTTTTCTTTCTATCCGCCGACATCATGGCCAGTACGATGCCTACAAGCACCATGCACACCAAGGCGAAAATAGCTATCAAGACGATTCCGTAGCCCCATGCTACTAAAGGCAAGGTCAAGTTTGAAATCATATTTTTCGGAATTTTAAAATGAAATACTTTACTATTTTTACCGTGAAAGGCTTTATCAAGTATTTTATAGCGCAAAAATAAGAAGTGCATTAGCGGGGCACTATGACAAAGGTCATTTTCCATCAAAAAAATACGAACTACCATTGCAGATTGCCTAAATGAATCTAAACTGATGTTATATGGATGTAGTAGCAGGAATTGATATCGGAGGTACCAAAACCAAAATCGGATTGGTCGACCAAGATGGCGTGTGCCATGAACAAATGTACTTTCGAACCCGTGACTATGAGAATTTTGATGATTTTCTGGATAAGATCAAGGATAGCATCGAAGGTTTAAAAAGGATGCTCGAAAACCCGGTCAACCTTATTGGATGCGGTATCGGCGCCCCAAACGCATCGAGCCGAAACGGCACCATAGAAAATGCCGCCAACCTTAAATGGAAGGGTTCGGTGCCAGTAGTCGAAAAATTAAAACAGCGCATCGATCTGCCCACGCGCATCATGAACGATGCCAGTGCGGCCGCTTTGGGCGAAATGCTTTTCGGTAACGCCAAAGGAGTTTCCGATTTTATAGTCATCACTTTGGGAACAGGTTTCGGCGCCGGCATCGTCGCCAACGGAAAGCTGGTCGAGGGCTACCATGGTTTTGCCGGAGAGCTCGGCCATGTTGATATGACCTTGGGCGATGGCCGTTTGACAGGACTTGGCGTACGGGGCGGACTTGAAGCTTATGTTTCCGCTACCGGCCTGAAACGGACCATACTCTACATGATGTCAAAATATATGGTAGATAGCCGGTTCCGTGATGTCGCCTTCAATGACCTGCACGGGGAAGATATCACCAAAGCTGCTGAAGAAGGTGATCCGATTGCCTTAAAAGCTTTCGACTATACGGCTAAGACCCTCGCGCTTGCCTTGGCCAATTTTACGGCCTTCACCCAGCCAGAAGCCTTTTATTTGATGGGCGGTCTTGTCAATAGCGGAAAATGGATCTTAGATCCACTGCATACCTATTTCGAGGAAAACCTTTTAGAGGTATACAAAGGTAAGGTCAAGATACTGACATCAGGTATGGAAGGAAAGACCGCTGCCATCTGCGGGGCGGCGGCGCTGATTTGGGAGCAACGTTAATTTCGACCATTGGGAAAATCTTTGTAACAGAAGACACCACACCCTAGATGGTAAAGTCGTCATCACCAAGTTTGTTAAGATGTTTTGATCGGAACTGCGAAGGCTTGTCGCCATATTTTTCCTTGAAAATCTTTGAGAAGTAACTTTTGCTTGAAAGTCCGACGGCCTCAACGATCTGCGCTATACTGTGATTGGTATTCAGCAGCAGTTCTTTGGCGTGTTCGAGACGGATGGTATGCAAATATTGGTTGACGCTCGCATTGTAGAAATGTTGAAAGCCCTTTTGAAGCTTGTTCGGGTTAAGTCCTACTTGTTTTGAAAGCGATTTTATCGTCTGTCCGTTCGACAGTTCATCGCGCAACAGCGCGGCCGCTTCCTTAATTTGTCGTACGTCGGCCGTTTTGAGTACCGAACGCTTGTTTTCTTCTTTCAAATCATCTAGATACTCGATGATTTGCCGGGTCAAAACCTGATAGGCCTTGCCCTCTAGAAATAGTTTTCTGAGAAAGTTATCCCCGTCGAATGCCTCTATCTCGGTAAAACTATCGGCCAATTGAAGGCTGTAAAACCCGTCATAGTAAAACTCCTTGGAGGCCTTTACGTCGGTGAAAAGGTCTTTCAAAGGTTTGTTCAAAGATTTAAGATCGCACGCCACCTTTTGGGCGAATCTGTTTCGGGCGATTTCAAGACTGTTTACGACCACGTGAATGCCCGCCTTGAAATGTAGAATATGCCCATTGTGCTTACTACTGGCCACAATCGCCTTTTTATATTTTTCTATGGTATGCAAGTTGTTACTTTCGCCAAAACTATGTACAAGCTCTCCCTCGGTACAATAGAGAAATTTTAGGGGATGCACCTCGTTGATGACAAATTGAATTTCGGTGTCCTCGACAAAAGTGCAATCGTATTGTAATATGCCAAGACCGTTTTCGAAGTTAATGCCGCGAATCCATCCTTCCCCCACCTGCGTGGGTAAAAAGAGAGCGTACTCATCGCAACTAGCCGTGTAATCGACCCCAAAAGCCCGGGCTATGTCGGCAATCACATCTTTTAACGGTAATGAATTTACTTGGATCGTTTTCATTCGGGCATACTGATAGGTTATGCGGATACACTTTCATCGGGATAAATATACGGCAATCCCAGAATTTTTCTTCGACTTTTGAACAGCATACAGAGCGGTGGAACATTCAATTTTTAAGCAGCGCCGATACTTAGGTTTACATAGGGAAACCAGGTGGCTCGGCCAGAAGGCTCTTGACCTTTACCCAAAATAAGATACTGGTCACACTTTCGGGTTTTGAAAAATCGGCAAGTAGTTTCAAATTACGCCGAAACTGTTCCAGCTCACTGCGGGTTACATCATTCTCATCCACCGGAAAATAAGCCATGCCCCACTCCGGAAAG
>JBATUY010000074.1:0-2819 GCA_049671465.1 Pricia sp.
GGCCTGACCGGCCAATTTTTTGGAAACTATTCCCATTACCTTACCCATGTCCTGCATGCCGGATGCGCCCGTCGATACTATTGTCTCGTCGACTACTTTCTCGATTTCTGCCTCCGACGCCTGCACGGGCAAAAATTGTTCGATAACAGCGACTTGTGCCAATTCAGGATCGGCAAGATCTTTCCTACCTTGCTCCTTAAATATAGCGGCACTGTCCTTTCGTTGCTTCACCAGTTTTTGAACAAGCTTTACCTCTTCTTCTTCCGACATTTCGGTACCGGAACCGGTTTCGGTCTGTGCTAACAGCAAGGCGGACTTGATGGCACGCAGAGATTCCAAGGCAACTTTGTCCTTGGCCTTCATAGCGACCTTCATCTGTTCCATCACTTGTTGTTGTAAGCTCATTACCTAAGTGTTTTTCGGACTGCGAATATAGAGAATATCCATGTATATCAAATGCAAAAAACCCGAAAAAATAGATTTTTCCGGGTTCGGGTTTGAGTTAGTTGAGCGTTACTGGTTAAAATTTTAATCTACATTATCGTGTAAAAACGAATTGTTCGAGCGGAGCTGTATGTCATCGTTGCTATCTTCGCCAAGCGTAGTGCGCGACACCTTGCTTTCGTTCCTCGGGCCAGCGCTCAAATCGATACCTTGCCTCTTGTAGGCAGGTTCTTTCTCGATTTCTTCGATGCTGCTTACACTGTTTTGAAACTTATAGTTGAAATCTTTCAATTTTCGGCGACGCTCATCGGCGCGTTCTTTCAAAAGGGCATCGATGGGACTGTCCATCGGATTGACCGGTTCGTAAGATTCCCGCTGCGGGACACTAGTTTCAGCCGTCGACTTTTGCTCCGACAGATTGGCTTCGGCAATCGATTTTCTTTCAATTTGCATTTCTTCCTCAACTATCTCGGATTCACGCTGAGAAGTTTTGAACTTTGCACCCCCCTCAGCTTTCTCGGCTTCCATATAGTCGTCAAGACTGTAACGGGTCTCTCCTTTTTTATTGTATTCGAGCACCGTAATGACCTCTACGGGATTTTTAACCTCGATATCCTTAACATCGTCATCAAGACTGAAGGTGATGACGTTTTCTTGCTCTTCCTCCACCTCAACTTTTTGGGTCTCGGCCAATGGCATATCGAAACTCATGGCCATCTGCTCTTCCTTCAATCGGTCGAAAGGGACCGTAACAGGGTCAACGACCACGATGTCGTGCAGGGCGTCTTTGGAATCTATGATGACAAAATCATCATCGTTAGCACTGACCTGGGCGACCTCTTCGAGTACTTCTTCGTAAAAAACATTGAAGTTCTTGATGTAGTTCGAAGTGGGAATCAAATCCATACCGGGCTCTTCGACATCGTCGACCAAGGTATGTTTTATGACCTTGGGCTTTTCTGGCTCCGCTTCGGTCAATTTGTGTACAATTGGCTTTCGTTCCGTTAGGTCACGATGGGCCTTTTGCTCGTCTTCAAGGGTGTGGATAATTTTCTTGGCCTCGGTATTTACGATTTCGTTCTGTTGGTCGACGTCGAAACCTGTAGCGATGATGGTTACGGCAATGGCTTCGCCCAAATCTTCATCTTCGCCCACACCCATGATGATGTTGGCTCCATGCCCGGCTTCTACTTGAATATAATCATTGATTTCACCGATTTCGTCGATGGTGATTTCCTGTCCGCCCGAAACGATCAGCAACAATACGTTCTTGGCCCCGGTTATCTTGTTGTCGTTTAAGAGTGGGGAATCCAACGCCTTTGTAATCGCCTCGCTGGCACGCATGGAACCGGTCGCCGTAGCGGAGCCCATAATGGCAGTGCCACTATTGGACAAAACGGTTTTTGCATCGCGAAGGTCAATGTTCTGCGTGTAGTGATGCGTGATTACCTCCGCTATACCCCTTGCTGCCGTAGATAAGACTTCGTCTGCTTTTGAAAAACCGGCTTTAAAACCAAGGTTTCCGTAGACTTCACGGAGCTTATTGTTGTTAATAACGATCAGCGAATCTACGTTGGCGCGCAATTTTTCGATACCGATTCGCGCTTGTTCACAACGCATCTTACCTTCAAATTCAAAGGGCATGGTAACGATGCCCACGGTAAGCACGTCCAGTTCCTTGGCTTGTTTGGCGATGACGGGGGCGGCTCCAGTTCCGGTACCTCCGCCCATTCCAGCGGTAATGAATATCATTTTGGTGGTACGGGCGAGCATCTGTTTGATCTCTTCCATACTTTCTAAAGCGGCCTGCTCCCCCACTTCCGGATTGGCACCAGCACCCAATCCCTCGGTCAATGAAACGCCTAATTGTATCTTATTGGGCACGGGACTGTTGTTCAGTGCTTGGGAGTCGGTGTTGCAGATAACAAAATCTACACCGTTGATGCCCGACTGAAACATGTGGTTAATGGCATTGCTACCACCACCGCCGACGCCGATTACTTTTATTACATTGCTTTGATTCTTGGGAAGATCAAAGGAGAATCCGTCAAATTCCGTGTTACTCATAGTATTTTTTTTACTGGTTAAAATTTTAATAGGATGTTTTATTCTTTTTCTTAATCTATTTTTTTTCTGAGGATCTACTCCGCATTATCCAAAAAATCCTTCAACTTTTCGGACCATTTATCGAAAACGGACTGTCGCTCTTTTGTGGGCTTGCTACTGCCCGCGATCGTCTCATCTTCTTCGTGACCGGCCATGACCAATTCCTCTTCCTGCTTTTTTTCGACTTCGGCGGCCTTTGCCTTTTCCCCATTTGAGACGGCGTTCATCAAAAGGCCGACAGCGGTCGCGTAAAGCGGACTGGCAATATC
>JBATUY010000075.1:0-3313 GCA_049671465.1 Pricia sp.
GAACAGGTATATCCAGGCAGGTATAATGGACGAAAAGCGAACAAGGTGTTGTCGGTATCGTTGCCAGATAGCCCCGTAAAAATGAAGGTTTTATCCTCAAAAACTATTTTTTCTACTGTTTTAGCGGCAATGTCAATTTTGTTGAAATCATTGACAGAGGCGTTACTAAATGAGCTTACATATAAAATGCCTTCCTTAAGAAAGGTAGAATTGATGTTGTCTTGAACGAATTCAATGCCGGGGGCGATTATTTCAATAATGTCAATATCGATGGTTACAAGAGAATTCGTCTTGTTCCGGGCTAGGTAATCGTTACATACGATGCCGACCAATCTTTGATTTGATTCGTCCCAATCTAGACTGGAAAGAATAGCGAACTCTCCGAACGTATCCGATAGATTTAATTCGATGGCTTTGGTTTGCTTCGTCGCTTTATCATAAACGAAAATCTTATTCATAACAACCGGGTCAAATAGTGGCTGATAAAAATAATAGTGTTTTTTTGAGACCGTAATTGCGTTTGGCACTATGTTATATTCCAAACCGGATATGTTGCCCGACTTGGTAATATTTCCGGTATTGTTTCCAATTTCATACAATTGAGCGAAACCGGTACCGCTTACCGCAATATATTTGAAGGTATCCGTTACATCGGGCTTGGTAGGTTCGGAATCGCTTTCTGTTTCATCTTTTGAGCACGCCAGTAGTATTAAAAGGAAGGAAAAATAGAACAAAAGGTGGGTCTTTTTCATGGTTTACTTTGGATGTTTTTTATGGGGTGTATCATTTTGCTTATTTGATTATAATTCATGCCCGCAGGCACATATTTCATTAGTAACTTAAAAAAAACGTTCGCGATGTGAAGGATAATTTATAATCCGTCCATTAAAGGAATAAATGTATTTCGAATTTTGACTCGTGGGCTCGATTACCATCCAATTTTTTAGTTAATTTAAAGTTAAATATTGTATGTAGAATATTGAAAAACAGTGTTTTAAAATAACATTTAAATAATTAAACTTTTAGTAATAAATACCAATTAATCATATCGAAAATGCTTTCGTGAACCGGTTAAGTACTATTTTTTTGATTAAAATCTAAAATGAGCCTTCCAATTTAGGTTTTAGGCATCAAAATTTAACTAAAATTCACAAGGACAAGGGTTTAGAAGGCTTCCGATTTTCTTCAAAAAAACGCCAGGAAAGACTAAATTCCCCGAATATCTTTTGTTTAGGGAATCTGGATTTTTGACCATTTGTATCTTTTAAAAAAAAAGCGGCACTGCTTTTACCCTATCGAAACACGGAAGAATTGTTCTATGGAACAATGATTTCATCTTCAAACATCCGGTAGTGTATTTCCAAAGAATCCAAATCCCTTCGCTACCTTTGCCAAAACAGATATTATGAGCCGATCGGAGTCCAATAAGCGGAATACATCATCGAATAGGTCGAAAACGGGCGCCGGCCAAAAGGCCTCGGGACGACAGGGCGGTACGTTCAGAAAGAAGAGCTATTCGCGGGGCAATGCGCCCATTGGGGGCAGTGGGTCGACGAAGCGTGGGGATGGCGACGAGGGGCAAGGCGCTCCCTTCCGTGGAGGTTCATCGAAAAATAGCTCCGCTGGCCGCCGAAACGTTACGGCATCCGGGCGGGGCGGTAGGCCGACAAAAGCCAATGCCCCGTTCAAAGGGAATCAAGACGGGCAGGCCAAGGGATCCAACGACCTCATCCGGCTGAACAAATACCTCGCTAATTCAGGGGTGTGCTCGCGTCGCGAGGCCGATGTGCTCATAACCGCAGGTAGTGTGACCGTAAACGGAAAGCCGGTCACCGAAATGGGCCATAAGGTAAAACGCACCGATGAGGTACGCTTCGACGGGCGACTGCTGAATCCCGCGAAAAAGGAATACATCCTCTTGAACAAACCTAAAGATTTCACTACGGCCGCACGTAACGAACACGGTAACCGTACCGCGATCGGACTCATATCAAAAGCCACCAATGAGGAGCTGAAACCGGTCGGTAAAATGGACAAGAACACTACCGGATTATTATTGTTCACCAACGATGGGGAACTGACCAAACGCCTGAATAGCCCCAAAAACGGACTCCGAAAAATATTCCATATCGAACTGAACAAGCCGTTACGCAGTGCCGACCTGAAAAAAATTCAAGAAGGGGTGGTGGTCGACCATAAGGTGGTCAAAGTACATGAGGTTAGTTTCGTAGACAACGCGCCGAAGACCCAAATCGGCATGGAAATCTATAGCTCCCGCAGTAAAATCGTTACCCGTATTTTTCAAACTTTGGACTATGAAATCGTCAAGTTGGATCGTGTAGTCTACGCCGGCCTGACCAAAAAAGATCTGCCCCGAGGGCATTGGCGGTATTTGACCGATCAGGAAATCGTGAATCTGGGGATGATCAATTAAATGGGAATGTTGGTTTCGATCCGAAATAAACCGCATGTGATTCATTGGCTTGTAGCGGCCATTTTATTTCTTTCTCCTACGCCTTGTCTTTTCTCCAATTTGATACTACCTTCGATATAAACGTTCACGACACTTATTTTGTCGTTTCGTATATACATGTCATTCGATTTCTTGCAATTTGTGCTTCCCTTTGGGCCATATAGGCTATTGGATTGTATTGCAGTTCAACAGAAAACCTTTTTTCTGGTTGACGCTCTCACACTTGATATTAAGCTTGGTCGTTGTTTTATGGTTTCTGTTCCAATTCAGTTTTGTCGGCCTTCAAGAGGTTCCTGACCGGTACTATCAAAATACACAGTGAAGTAGCGGATTGGACATAATTATGGTTGTGTTCTTTTTTCCGTTGGCACAATTGATTTACGTATTGAACATCATCATGTCTCTTTTTTTTGAAAAGCAAAATGAAAGGCTGAAAAGGAATTTAACGAGTTCAATCAATGGCATAGCCTTCACCGAACCGATAGCTCAAAATCAACCCGTGTGTATTACCTAGCGGCGAATCTTTTATGGCCATGTTGTAGTTGTAGATCAAGCGGAAGTTTTTGATGAGGTAGACGCCCGCCAAAAGGTTTATCGATGAACTCGTTCGATAACCGGCACCCAATTCGAATTTATTCCCAAAGCTTGCGGCCAAATTGATATCGGCTTGTAGGGGCGCACCGTTCTCATGTTTTAAGAGAAGGTTCGGTTTGATCATGGTCTTTTCGAAAATATCGGTAAAGAAACGATAGCCAAAATAACCGTAAACGGGATTTGAAAGTTCAAGGTCGTCGCGCGAGGTCAATTTATCTCCCAAAACGTTCGGCGCGGATACCCCCG
>JBATUY010000076.1:0-8312 GCA_049671465.1 Pricia sp.
GAATAAAATGGTGTTTGGCACTAGATAGCTCTTTTTTAGAGGGCGCTGCCGTACCAATCTGCATTTCCTTATAAAACTGTCGGGAATCCGAAGAAATAATGTCCGTGTCAAAATGTTGGGCCAGGGAAATGGCCATGGCGGTCTTTCCGATAGCGGTGGGACCGACGATGGCCAGTAGTGTTTTTTTCATTACAGCTCACTTCCGCAGTTAAAACAATATTTGGCGCCATCTCTATGTCCCTCTTTCGCACAGGTCGTGCAGGCTTGGGTGTTGACGTGCACGTAAGGCTCGGCATCCGGAAGCTTTGCACCACTGGGCTGCTTTCCCATCTCTGCGGTCACGATACCGGTCGGCACGGCAATGATACCATAACCGAGCAGCATAATTATGGTAGCGATGAGCTGGCCCTGAGGCGTAATCGGGGCAATATCGCCGTAGCCCACGGTGGTCAGGGTAACAATGGTCCAATAAATGCTGGTGGGGATACTGGTAAAACCGGCCTCTTCGCCTTCGATAAGGTACATCACGGTACCTAGCATCACCGAAACGATTAGTACGGCAAACAGAAAAACGGTTATTTTGGCACGACTGGCCTTGAGGGCCTTTTTGAGTTGCGAGGCTTCGCCTAGAAACCGCACCAACTTCAAAATACGGAACACCCGGATCAATCGAAAGGCGCGAATGGCCAATAAGGCTTGCGACCCGGCAAGGATATAAGATAGGTATAGCGGTATAGTAGAAAGAAAATCGATAATACCGTAGAAACTGAAGATATATTTCCACGGTTTTTTGATGGTGATAATTCGGGCGATATACTCGATAGTAAAGAAAACAGTGATGACCCACTCCAATATAAAAAGCGTTCTATGATACGTGGCGTCGATCCACTTGACGCTTTCGAGCATGACCAATAGCACACTGATAATAATGAGTATGAAGAGCAAAATATCGAACCACTTACCCATAGGGGTATCGGCCTCGTAAATGATTTCGTGGACTTTATTTTTCCAGCCTTCTTTAGGTTTGGTTTCTGACACGGCTTTATTGCTTCAATTCCAAAATTTTCAAAACTCTTCGTTTGCGGAGATAGGTTTCGATAATATGTCCGGTATTGGCACCGCCGGCCATCGGGGTAATGATCGATTCCAAGATAGGGGCCGTGTTGATCTGATGGTTGAGGTCATAAAATCCCAAACCTTGAAAATGTCCGTTTTTAATGAGCATGGCACTGTATTCACCGATGTCTCTGCCCTTGTCTACGATCACGATATTTTTGTCCTTTAAAGAGTATTTTCCAATAGCTTCTTCGACCCTCGCGTTATAGCTTTCGGTAGGCTCTTTTTTTATACAGGCCCCGTCACAATCGCCCGAATCGTAGTTCGAGCAGTTCTTTTTAGCTTCCGAGATACCGTTAAGTTTATCGCATAGTCGGTATTCAATAGACAATTTACGGATAAAATTCGCCGCGGCCACCATACTATTGAACGTAGCAAAACTACCCTTGGCCGATTTGCTTTTTTTAGCGCGGAGTACCAAGTAACCGTTAGCATCGGTTTCGGCAGAAACCACATGGGAAAAATTGGCGGCCCGTGACTTTTGATTGTATTTTGGTCGGTTGCGAAGTAGTTCTTCGTTCTCCTTCAGCAGTGCTGCCAGCTCACTGCCCGTTTTTTCATAGCTTACCTTTTTAGTGGCTTTCTGTAATTGGCGTCCCCGACCCCCGTTTTTGGTAAAGTGCTGGTTCACCCGTTTTTTCATGTTACTGCTCTTGCCCAAAAAGATAATTTCTCCATCTTTATCATGCATGTAGTAAACACCGGTCTCCGAAGGTATCGACTCCACAATATCTAACTGCCGATCAGATAGTTCGCCTTGGGTCTCTTTACGGATGACGTCTTTGATAATAGTTTTTTCGGAATCTTTGGTCAGTAATATTTTAAAGAGTTTCAAGGTGGCCAGAGCGTCACCGTTCGCGCGGTGCCGATCGCTTACGGCAATGCCCAGCGAGCGCACCAGTTTACCAAGACTGTGCGATTCCGCTTCGGGAATCAGTTTTTTCGATAGGTCGACGGTACAGAGGGTCTTCCGTTCGAAGTTATAGCCCAGTCTTCGGAATTCGGTACGTAGAATTCTATAATCGAATTGGGCATTATGCGCTACGAGAACGGAGTCTTCGGTAATTTCGACGATACGTTTAGCGACTTCGTGAAATTTGGGTGCCGTACGCAGCATCTTATTATTGATGCCGGTAAGCTTGACCACAAAAGGCTGAATCTCTTTTTCAGGATTTACCAGGCTTATAAATTGGTCTACCACCTGATGGCCATCGAACTTGTGAATGGCGATTTCGGTGATACCCTCTTCATTGTATTTGCCTCCGGTAGTCTCTATATCAAGAATGGTGTACATGTACGCTTCTATTTTCTAGCCCCAAAGATACTACTTCCGATGCGTACCATGGTGCTGCCCTCTTCGATGGCGATTTCGTAGTCGCCGCTCATGCCCATAGATAGGATGTCTATTTCGGGAAGTTTGGCTTTCAATGTCTCGAAAATGGACTTCAGTTGTTTGAACTCGCGGCGCACCTGATCCTTATCGTCCGTAAAAGTGGCCATGCCCATGAGTCCCCGTACATTGACGTTCTCAAAATTTTCAAAGGCCTCTGAATCGATAATTTCATAAAGTTCTTCGGTATCGAGGCCAAACTTGCTATCCTCTTCGGCAATGTGCATTTGTAGCAGGCAGTCTACGGTTCTATCGGCTTTTTTAGCCCGCTTGTTGATTTCCTTGAGCAGTCGAAAACTATCAACGCCATGGATCAGGGATACAAAATCGATCATATATTTCACCTTGTTGCGCTGCACGTGACCGATCATATGCCATTCAATGTCCTGGGGCAGATTTTCCCATTTACCGGCCATTTCCTGTACCTTGTTCTCCCCGAGAATCTTTTGGCCAGCGTCATAGGCTTCCTGAAGGTCGCTCTCCGGTTTGGTTTTGGATACGGCGACTAAGGTCACATGTTCTGGGAGGGTATTTTTAATTTTTTGGATGTTCTCTTTTATGGACATGTAATTTTTTGGATTTGGATAATTCTGAATTCGAATTTTTTATGACCTAAACTTTTCTTGGATTCAGATGGTAAAGATAGGATGCTGTTCATACGAATAACGTCAATGCCATCCGCATCTAATATCTTCTTACTGCTTACCGCATTTGTTTACTGCTGACTTTCTCGGCTTTTCGCGATTCGGAATACTCGTAGAATCCCTCTCCGGACTTGACGCCCAGTTTTCCGGCGGTCACCATGTTAACGAGCAGGGGGCAGGGGGCGTATTTGGGATTTTTGAGTCCATCGTGCATTACATTTAAAATGGATAGGCAAACATCCAAACCAATAAAATCCGCCAGTTGCAACGGTCCCATCGGATGCGCCATGCCCAGTTTCATCACGGTATCAATTTCGGATACGCCCGCGACCCCATGGTACAGGGTTTCAATGGCTTCATTGATCATCGGCATCAAAATACGGTTCGCGACGAAGCCCGGATAGTCGTTGACCTCTGTGGGCGTCTTCCCCAACTTTTCGGACAATTCCATGATGGTTCTGGTCGTTTCATCGGAGGTACTGTAGCCCCGAATGATTTCGACCAGTTGCATGATCGGTACGGGATTCATAAAATGCATTCCGATCACCTTGTCCGGCCGACCGGTGACCGCGGCAATTTGGGTGATGGATATCGAGGACGTATTGGTGGCCAAAATGGTATCAGCAGGGCAGGTTGCATCCAGCTCCCTAAAAATTTTCAGTTTGGTTTCCAATATTTCGGATGCCGCCTCGACCACGATATCGGTATTGGCAACACCTTCTATAAGTGAAGTATATACCGTGATATTATCCAGCGTAGCGGATTTGTCGACAGCACTAATTTTTTCTTTGGCCACCATCCGGTCCAAATTCTTGGCGATGGTCGCAAGGCCTTGATCAAGGGCATCCTGAGAAATATCGATGAGATGTATTTGATGTCCGTTTTGGGCGAAAACGTGGGCGATTCCGTTACCCATGGTTCCCGCGCCAATGACTGCAATCCTTTTCATGCTATCAGAATTTATAGGTTTCGAAATGATTTTTAAGATTTAAAAATAAAATTCTATGACACTGCCTTTGCAAATGCCACTTTAACTGCGGCTGCCACTACGATTTCGATGGCTACTGCGATTGCAATTGCAATTTCGACTACAATTGTAACTATTTCTGCAGCTGTCACTTGAACTCAAACTGCAACAACTAATTCGATTGCCACTGCCTCGGCAACCGCCTCCCTATTTCCCGAACGCCTCGATAACCTCCAACGCCACTTTCAGCGCCCGCGTACCCTGTGCCAAGGTGACCACGGGGGTAGTATCGTTCAGAATAGCATCCGCAAAGGTTTCAAGCTCGTCGAGAATGGCATTGTTCGTATGTACCTCAGGGTTCTCGAAGTAAATTTGTTTTTTGACACCTTCTGCATTTTGAAGGATCATATCAAAATCGCCCTCCTCTTCGGGGGCATCCTTCATTTTGACGACTTCTACCACTTTTTCCAAGAAATCGACCGAAATGTACGCATCCCTTTGAAAGAAACGGGACTTGCGCATGTTTTTAAGCGAAATGCGACTGGCGGTCAGGTTGGCCACACATCCATTTTCAAATTCGATCCGCGCATTGGCGATGTCGGGAGAATTACTAAGAACGGAAACCCCACTGGCATTGATCTTTTTCACCTCTGAATCGACCACACTCAAAATGGCATCGATATCGTGAATCATAAGATCCAGCACGACCGGTACATCGGTACCCCGGGGATTGAACTCCGCCAACCTATGGGTCTCGATAAACATGGGCTGGTGTATCTGGTCTTTTACCGCCGAAAAAGCTGGATTGAACCGCTCGACATGACCGACTTGTCCTTTTACGTTATGCTTTTGCTCGAGGGCGAGCAACTTTTCGGCTTCTTCATAGGTGGTCGTAATCGGTTTTTCGATAAAAACGTGCTTCCCTTTTTCCATGGCCTTTTTGGCGCAATCGAAATGAGATAGGGTAGGGGTAACAATATCGATAACGTCTACGGCATCGATCAGTTCATCCATGTCTTTATAAAACGTAAAACCGAATTCTTTGGCGACGGCGGAACCGTTTTTGGGATTGGCGTCATAGAATCCGATCAACTCATATTTTGGTGAGGAATCGAGTAGGCGCAGGTGAATTTTTCCTAAATGGCCAGCACCTAGTACTCCAACTTTAAGCATATAATTATGTTTGTTCAAAAATAAGGATAGTTTGGCAGAATGGAAGTTTATGGGTTTGGAAGTTTTTGGGTTTATTTTGGGAATTGATATTTTACCGATTAACTTCGTTGTTCTAAACCAAACCATTGAAGGATACTTATAAACATCGTGGAATGCGCAACAAATTGGCGGATACGCTGATAAAAAAGGGCATTACCGATAAAAATGCGTTGGATGCTATCCGAACCATCCCCCGGCACTTGTTCATGGACAGCAGTTTCGAAGGGCATGCGTATCAGGACAAGGCTTTTCCGATCGCTGCTGACCAGACCATCTCACAGCCCTACACCGTGGCTTTCCAGACCCAATTGTTAGACGTGAAACCGGGACAGAAAATCCTTGAAATCGGTACCGGCAGCGGCTATCAGACCGCGGTGCTGCTCCAGTTGAAAGCCAAAGTCTACACTATAGAACGACAACTCGAACTGTTCAAAAAAACAAAGATATTTTTCTCCAAATTGGGTTATCGCCCCAAAAAGAAAATTTTCGGCGACGGCTATAAAGGTCTACCGGAAGAAGCTCCCTTCGATGGTATCGTAGTGACTGCCGGTGCGCCCGAAGTACCGAGGCCCTTACTGTCGCAATTGAAAGTGGGCGGCCGGTTGGTGATACCCGTGGGCACCGACGAACAGATTATGACCCTGTACATCAGAAAATCGGAGAAAGAATTTGAGAAAAAGGAGTTCGGATCGTTTCGCTTTGTACCGCTTCTGGAGAACAAAAATTAGGCATTAAAACTCTTTTTGATACGGGCGAGGTTTCGCTTGCTATCCCTGTTCTTAATGGTTTCCCTTTTATCGTAGAGTTTTTTACCCTTGGCCAGCGAAATACGGAGTTTCGCCAATCCGCGGTCATTGATAAAAAGTTTTAGGGGTACGATGGTAAGGCCCGAAGTGGTGACCTCTTTTCTTAATTTATTGAGCTCACGGCGTTGCATCAACAGCTTGCGTTCCGCTTTTGGTCGATGATTGAAGTGCGACGCATGCGAATATTCGTCCACCTGCATATTGATGACAAAAAGTTCGCCCCTATCATTGAATTCGCAGAAACTTTGGGTGATGGAAGCCTTGCCTTCGCGGATGGATTTTATTTCGGTTCCGGCCAGCACGATTCCTGCGACATAGGTATCCAACAATTCATATTCGAATTTTGCCTTCTTGTTCTTTATGTTGATAGTGTTCTTGACCATTCTGCAAAAATAAGACTTGTAATGTAATTCGATGAAAATTACTGGAGTTTACGGTGTTTTGTCAATTTGACGTGCGAAGTGAAGCTGAAGTATATCGGGAACCGCGCTATTTACTCAAATAACCCTCGAGCCGATTGAAGGCGGCATCCCATCCCTTGTAAAACCCCATGCCCTCTTGCTGTTTGCAGTAGGCGACCGTGGGGTGCAACACATTAAAATCTAGTTGGGTATTTTTTCCATTTTCCTCTAGGGAGACCTGAAGAACCACGCCTACGGTCATCGGTCTGAAGTCTGCCGAGGTAACCAATTTGGTATTCGGAACAATATCCGCATAGGTACCGTCTGAAACAAAGGTATTGCCATCGGGCATTTCCATGGTATAGCGCCACTGGCCCCCGACCTTGAAATCGTGTTTGACTATGGTTACCGGCGTATCTTTCGGGGCCCACCAGGCTGCAACATGCTCGGGATCCGTCCATGCGGCCCATACTTTTTCGAGGGGCGCTTTTAGTGTTTTGGTGATAGATAGCGTTCTTTCGGCGGTATTGTCAGGTGTTTTCATAAGAGCGAATTTTCAATGACTTCTTAGAGAACACAAGATAAGGGAAAAGCTTCTTTTACGAATAGTGTGATGCAAATTTCGAAAATCATCGAACAGAGATTGCCAAGAAGGGACAGGTGAGACGGACTAACAAGACGGCATCAATGAAACGGGGCTAACAAGATGGAATCAAGAAGACGGGTCGAATGCGCCTAGCGTTACTGACTTATCGTTCCTCGGGACAGTTACAATCAAAATGCAAGCGCTGGGAGGTGACATTACCATTGACAACCTGTACGATAAAGAGACTGCCGTTGTCGGAATCATCTAGCGCCGTGTACCTATCTTCACCTACGATTTCGTTGACCAGCCTGGGCGTGGAATCGCTGTGCCCGACTACCAACACTTTTTTGCCCCGATTATCGGCTTGAAATTGCGCCATATCAATGGTTTCGGCCTCGTAAAACTGCACTGTAATATCATTTTTCACCGAAGTGGGGGCCGCGGTCATTGCGGTGCGTTCGAAATCGGTGGTGTAGACGGCATCTAGAGGGACGTCAGATAGAATTTCGGCCCAATGCATTGCCCTGCCCAATCCTTTTTGGTTGAGTTCCGGATCGACATTTTCCGGATCGGACCGATCTTTTTCCGCGTGGCGGATAAAATAGAAGGTAGAGGTAAGACCGTTGTCGTAAAAATTTTCCTCATTTTTGGGGTCATCTTTGCAACTTGTCGATAATATTAGCAGTTGAACGATAATAATATAAAATATAGAGCGTTGCATAGTAGGCGATGGGTTTGATTGAAAACTCTTGCTTCAATGTTAACTAAATTTAGACAAAAAAAGTATGTAATTATACTTGTTTTTGTTTTTTTGTATGCTGATGAACCGACCAACACTTTTATTATTTTTCGTTTTTTTAATATCCGCAGTTTACGGACAGCAAGAGCGTTTACCTGCCGATCTCCGTCAACACAACCTGACGACCTACAATGCCAGTTTGTTCAATCCCGCTTTTTCGGTGGGGCGTAACAATCCCGATGCGGTCGCTTTTTGGTCCCGCTGGCAGTGGCAGGGCATCGATGCCGACCCTTCTACGCTCTTTCTGAACTATACGCGCAGTCTCAACGAGCGATCTGCGGCGGGCTTAGGTTTCTTTCAGCACAATACAGGTATATTTTTTAATACAGGTGCCGCCCTGAACTATGCCCGTACCTTCGTATTGAACGAAAGAATAAAATTGGCGGTGGGC
>JBATUY010000077.1:0-20119 GCA_049671465.1 Pricia sp.
ATTCTGTACCGTACCAACGAATTTTCCCAGAATTTCGAGGAGGAGACTTATCTCGACATGTTCATTTACCAGGCCGGTAAAAAGTTCGACATCGTCGCCTTGGAAGATATGGAGGAGTCCTCTGCCCTGGTCGGGCGCGCGAGCATGAACGCTATGAAACAAAAACCGGATGAATGGCTACAGAAAAAGATGCAACAGTCCGACCCCATGTTTTTGTTACAGGATGCCTATCGGGAGCGGAACATCGCGCTGTTGGATTCTATCGACCGCGCCATGTATACCGGCCATTACATGAAAAATATGCTGTTTATCCGCAATGCGAACATGACCGAACGTTTGGATAGTATTATGCATAAGGGCAAAGTATTTGCGGGCATTGGCGCCGCGCATTTACCCGGAGAAAAGGGGGTTATCGACCTACTGCGGAAAAAAGGATATACGGTCACTCCGCTGACCTCTAAATCCACATCGAAAGGGAAGTCCTTAAAGCTGAAATTCGAAGAGAAGAAACGCGAAAACACCTATGCATCCTATGGCCCCGAAGACGGATTTTTCAAGATAGACCTTCCGAACAAACTCTATCCCGTATCCGATTTGGGAAAGACTACCTATGTTGCCCCAGACTTGGCCAACGGTAGTTTCGTGGTCGTAAACCGCATTCCGACGCATGCGTTCTTGAAACAAGATGCGGTCTATACCTTGGCCGATATCGATAAGTTACTTTTTGAGAACATCCCCGGAAAAATTCTGGAGAAAAATTCGATTGAAAAGGATGGTTTTGAAGGTTTGGATATCAAGAACCAATTGAAAAATGGCGATCGGCAGCGCTACCAGATATTCAAGACTCCTTTAGAGATTTTGATTATAAAAATGGGCGGTGAGGGCGATTATGTAACGGAGCATTCCGATACGGTTTTCAATAGTTTGCAGTTTAAGACGCTTAAAGCACCATCAGTGCAGCTTTCGTCCGATTTTGAAGATTTTACGGTTGAAATGCCCGAGCTGTACAGCTTTACTAACCAAAGCCGCAACGGCGACCGTTGGATCGAGGGATATGACCCAAAACAGAAATCCTATTACTTTCTACGGAAATCCGTCGTAAACGATTTCAGCTTTATCGAGGCCGATACTTTTGAGCTCAAACAGATTCAGAAACGGTTTTATCAAGATTTGAAATTGACCCCCCGCTATCGGGAAAGTGATGGTAAACGACTGATTTCATCCGCTATTTTCGATACCGATTCCGGCAAGCGTTTGCATTTGATGACCGCCTTAAGACGTGGCGAGTACTATCTTCTGGGCATCTTGACCGAATACGGGAAAGAGGCCGAGGAATTTTTCGATTCCTTCCGACTAAAACCTGCGCAATACGAAACCCCGTTCGAAACGGTAATCGATACCGCCCTGTATTTCAGTACTAAAAGCATGGTCAAACCCCCAAAATTCGTAGAGAGCAGTAATAGCTATTTCAGTGGTGCGCCAAAGACGAAATCTTACGACCCTTTCCATAAAAAAACGGTCTATCGCAATAAAAATGACGAGGCCATTACCGTAGAATTGAATAAGGCCCACGATTTTCTGATGTTCAGCACTTTGGATTCCGCTTGGGCCCTTCGCAAGAAGATGTACGCCCATAGACAGTTCCATATCGTGAACGAGCGGCTGAAGACTACCCCCGATGGATATGAAGAAATGCAGTTGACGCTGACCGACACCGCAAGTACACGGGGCATTTTGATAAAGAATATAATTAAGGGCGGACTGCTGTACGAACTCAAAGCGGTCGTCGATACCATCGAAACGCCGAGCCGTTTTGTTACCGAGTTTTTCGAGAATTTTAAACCCAAGGATACGGTTATCGGGCGCGATATACTTGAAGATAAGGCACCTGATTTCTTTGCCGCCCTACGTAATAACGATAGTATCGTACTCGACGGCCACCGGTATATAAAATTCAGTGAAAAACATGCCGATTCGCTTCAAAAATACATTTCCGAGCATGAGTTCGGTACGGCCACCCGTCAGCTACAGTCTTACCTAATTTTGCAGTTGGGACAATTGGAAGATGTGGATGCCACCAAGTTTTACAAGGATTTTTACGCTAAATCCTACAACAACTCCACCGCCCAGGCGATGGTATTACAGTCCGTCTCACAAAAACGCGACGAGGCATCCGCTGAACTGTTGCTCGAACTGATGGCCACCGATTTACCCTTGCTATCCAACACCTTTCATATCAGCTATATTTTCGCCCCGTACCGTGAAAATCTTCCGCTTGCAAAGAAATTGTTTCCCGAACTGTTGCAGTATAGTACGATAAGCGAATATAAGGCCCCGATTTTCTCTTTGTTGGCCAAATTGGTGAGCGAGGGCGGTTTAAGACCGAAGGTCTATAAAAAATATAAGTCCCAAATCTTGAACGATGCCAAGATACAATTGAAGCGCCAATTGGGCCGCGACCTGACTTCGAATACGCAAGATTTTTATAGCCCAAGAACGCCACAACAAGACAGGGGCGTTCTAGAAGACTATGTCACGTTGTTGTATCCGTTCAGCAACGAGAAAAGGGTAATGCAATTTTTTCACAAGGTCGCTTTAATCGAAGACCCCGACATCCGTACCACCTACGTTGCGCTCTTAATTGAAAACGGCCATTTCGTTCCCGAACGGGAGCTATTGGATTTGGCCTCCGATTTAAATACCCGACAACTCTTGTTCAACAAACTCAAAAAAGCCGGAAAGCTGGAATTGTTTCCAGAAAAATTCAAGACCCAGCCGTCCCTGGCGGAAGCCCAATTGTTCGCAAGCGGCAACTATGTTTCAACTAGAGATGAAATGAACTTTCTGACCAAAAAGGATTTGGTATATGACGGTAATGACCTGACGGGCTATTATTTCAAAAAACGCAACAACGAAGACTACGACAAGAATTTTAACGTTCATCTTTTGATTTATAAGAAGGACAAAGAGCTGCAAACAGAACCTTTTTACGAAAATGGCGGTATGCGCATCGAAGATACCGACACCGAGGAAGATGTTATCGGGTTTGTAACGGAGCAGTTCTTGCTTAAAGATCGGCAAAGGGCCGAAGTCTACAGGCCCAATGGATATGGTGGGGGCTACGGGCATCACGGGTACTAATAGAAATATCTCCTATTTCAACGTTCTTACATTGAAACTTTTGCAGGATAGGATTGAACGCATCGATAGACGCGAATTGTGAGGTACATGGATAAAAAATGTCAAAAGATGTCGGAAATCTCAAATTGACACAGTCTTCTCTCCTACACCGATGTTCCCAAAAAATTTGTTTGGAACACAGGAAGGAATAACGTTAGTAACTTATGATACAGGGTAAAAACTATGACTCTGTGTTGAATGACCTAACGTACCCCGCGGTCAGTGACTCTCCGAAGATTGAAGAATCCATCGTAATTTTTGCTGAATAGAATCAGATGAAAGTAAAGTACAGAGCAGCATTGAATTATTTCTAATAAATTACAAGAGTCGATCGTTGTGTAGGCAGTCATTCGTTATTACATTGCAGGAACAAAATTAAGTGCATCCAAACGTTTACTACTGAGTAAATTTATAATAAAAAGAATGAAATTTTTTTCCGCTACTCTCGTCTTTTTCATTTTTACCTACTTGTGTAATGGTCAACAAATTACCTGCTCCCCTGCCAATAAGCAAGCCGTCGAGAACAAAATCGAAGCGATTGAAGGCCTGCTGGAAAAAGATTTTGGCAAGACCCTAGTAGCGGTCGGAAAAACCTTCATCGGCACCCCTTATGTTGCCAAAACTTTGGAAATCGGTGTTGTAGAGACTTTGGTCGTCAACCTTCAGGGGCTGGACTGTACCACCTATGTCGAAAATGTGCTCGCATTTGGATTGATGCTAGAAGAGGGTGAATCAAGCTTCAAGAATTTTACCGAAACCCTGGAAAATATCCGCTATAAAGATGGCAAACTTGATGGATATGCCTCACGCCTTCATTACTTCTCCGAATGGATCGCCAACAATGAAAAGAAAGGTCTGTTGAAGGATATCACAGCTGAAATCGGTGGCACTGAAATTACAAAGGATATCAATTTTATGAGTACCCATCGCGACCTATATCCCTTTTTAAGCGATGACGAAAATTTCAAAAAGATCCTGGCCTCCGAAAACTATCTGAACGGTCATGCCATTTGTATTTTGCCCCAAGATCAGATTGCCGCCAACGAACATCTGATTCGAACGGGCGACATTATTGCCCTCACAACTTCAATAGATGGCCTTGACGTTACCCATACCGGTATTGCAATCCGTGAAAATGACGGCCGCATTCATCTGCTGCATGCTTCCACCGGCTCAATGGAAGTCGAGGTTTCAGAACTTCCTTTGACGGACTATTTGAAGAAAATAAAAAGTAATACGGGAATTATGGTGGCAAGGCCGATTTCATAAACCTTTCCGACCTAAACAATATAAAACCCCGCCCAACAGATATCCCAGAAAATTAAGCTCGTCAAAATTAGAATCGGAATGCCCGCCACCGAATCGATTTTATGATCAATATCTGATTCAAAGGCAAGAAAAAGAATCATATACAGCATAGCACGTGCTACAGACCAGCGACCGGCCGAATATTTTAGAAGCACGGGGGCGGTCGAAAATTTAAGAAGTATGGCGGTTGTTTTTAAATAAACGCCGCAGCAGTAGAAAAAGTTGTGGTAAGTGGGGAAAATCACCCAATAGTACGAAATCGCACGAGCATCCTAAAATTAGGGGTGGACAATACGTCAAACCACTGAATAATTATTATGAACCGGCCATAGCCATCAGATATTTTTTTGGTGTGGTACCATATTTTTTCTTAAAAGCGGATATAAAATGGCTCGCTGTGCTATAGCCCACCTTTAAACCGACCTCGTTCACGTTGTGCCGGCCGGTCTCGAGCATCTTCCGGGCATATTCCATCTTATAATCGAACAGAAAACTAAAGACGGAATCGCCATAAATCTGTTTAAAGCCTTCCTTTAGTTTTTTAAGGGACAGTCCGATTTCTTCGGACAGTTCGGCCAGCGTAGGCGGTTCGGCCATACGTGCGATCATGATTTCCTTGGCTTTACGAATGCGTCGCACATTGTCTTCATCGACCAAAAACGGGCATTGCTCCACATCGGTGCCCTCGCCCCTGTTGAAATAGAGCGAAATGAGCTCGTAGGCTTTTCCTTTTATGTATAGTTCTTTTACGGATGGATGTAAATTGTAGTTCATAATCTGGCTGAGCACCACGGCAATGGCCGGGCTGACCCCTTCTTGGGCGTAGTACTTTTTGTCTTTGTTCTCCACGCTTAAAAATGGGATGTAATCCGCCTCCCTTGAGAACAACGAGTGAAATTTTCGGATGGTCATTACAACAGACACCAGCCACGAATTGGGATGCAGCTCCAAGTTGAGCGGAAGGTCAAGCTGGGGGTTGTACAAAAGCAGTGAATTTTCTTCGGATACCTCTAAAGCGTAATTCCCTTGGTTAAAAACAAACTTGGCGCTGCCCTTGAGGCAAAAATGGAACTGTATAAAGCTGCTGTCGATTTCACGGGCTACCCGTTGAATTTCCGACGTATCGTTCTGAATTTTCAGCACGAAAAATCCATCTTCGATAAGTACTTCCTGAAATGAACCTTGAGCGACATTTTTTTCGGACATAGACAATAAGATGTAGTTCTATTTTATTTAGAAAGATTCTAAATAGATGTGATGTGAAACCACGTATTTCCTACAAAAATACCGATTAAATGGGATTTCAATACTAAATCCCCGTAAAAAACGGGTATCGATACTAATTGTACCGCTAGCGTTATTTTTTAGTGTATATAGCCTGTATTTTTGCTAACGTTTATGGAAAGAAAATTTTTAGGACGCGAATACGGGGATAGCTTCGAATCGCGAACAGGGTTTCAATCTGATGGATTGACACCTATCTTTCCAAGATATTGAAGGCGTTTGCAAGAAGTTCCGCCAGCGTTTTAACGTCCATTCCAGTTAATGAAAGACTACCACATTTCGCGACATAACTCATTTTACAGTATTGGGCTCAGCTATCAAAAGGCCGACGCCGAGACCCGTGGTAAGTTCAGCCTCGGAAAAGCGGCGGCCGAAAAATTGCTGATGCAGGCCAAGGCGCAGGGCATCGACGGGCTTTTGGCGACATCGACCTGCAACCGTACGGAGCTTTACGGGTTCGCCCAACATCCTTTTCAACTCATCAAATTACTTTGCGACAACACGACCGGTTCCGTTGAGGAATTTCAAGAAGTCGCATACGTCTATAAAAACAATGATGCCATTGGGCATTTGTTCAAGGTCGGTACGGGTCTTGACAGCCAGATATTAGGAGATTTTGAAATCATCAGTCAACTAAAGCAGAGTTTTAATCGTTCAAAAAAGTTCGGTATTGCCAATCCGTTTATCGAACGGCTCTGCAATTCGGTCATACAGGCCAGCAAGCGCATCAAGAACGAAACGGAAATATCCTCAGGTGCCACTTCGGTCTCCTTCGCATCCGTTCGCTTTATTCTGGAGAACGTTCCCGAGGTGTCCGATAAGAACATCCTCCTTTTCGGAACTGGTAAAATCGGGCGCAATACCTGTGAAAACCTTATCAAACATACTAAGAACAATCATATAACCCTTGTTAATCGCACCAAGGAGAAAGCCGAAAGAATCGCCGGTAAGTTTGATTTGACGGTCAAGGATTATGGTGATTTGCAAACCGAAATCCGAAATACCGATGTGCTGATCGTGGCCACAAGTGCCCAGACTCCGACCATATCCAAAGAATTGATACATACCAAAAAACCATTGTTGATACTGGATTTAAGCATCCCAAAAAATGTATCCGACGATGTATCCGAACTTGACAACGTAACGGTCATCCATCTAGACCATCTTTCGCAAATGACCGATAAGACCTTGGAACGGCGGAAAGAGTATGTGCCGCATGCCGAAGAGATCATTGCCGAAGTGCGTCACGATTTCAGTCAATGGCTCGAGACCCGAAAATTCGCGCCCGTCATCAAGGCCCTTAAAAAGAAGCTGAAAACGATGAAGGATGAAGAAATGGACTATCAGTCCAAAAAACAGGTCGATTTCAATGAGCATCAAGCCGATGTTATCTCGAACAGAATCATCCAAAAAATCACCAAACAGTTCGCCAACCATCTTAAAGGCGATGACGTCGACTCCGATATGAGTTTAGAGCTTATACAGAGGGTCTTTCAACTCGAACTCGAAACCCCATGAGCAACATTATACGTATAGGTACCCGCGATAGCGAATTGGCGCTGTGGCAGGCGACTACCGTTAAAGATGCACTGGAAGGTTTGGGCCACAAAGCGGTGTTGGTACCTGTAAAATCTACTGGAGATTTGGTGTTGGATAAGCCCCTGCACGAAATGGGCATCACCGGAATTTTCACAAAAACCTTGGATGTGGCCATGCTGCGCGGCGAAATCGATGTGGCGGTGCACAGTATGAAAGATGTACCCACCAAACTTCCCGTCGGTATCGTTCAGGCCGCCGTGCTAGAACGCGGTAATGTTTTGGATATTCTCGCTTTTAAAAAAAATGAAGAGTTTTTGGCGGAACGCGATGCGATTATCGCCACGGGAAGTCTGCGCCGAAAGGCACAATGGTTGAACCGATATCCGACCCATACGATTGTTGATTTACGTGGCAACGTAAATTCCCGCTACGAAAAATTGCAGGCCAACGATTGGAACGCCGCAATTTTTGCCGGAGCCGGTCTCGAACGCATCGGCCTTGAGCCCGAAAACACGGTCGGCCTCACTTGGATGGTGCCCGCCCCTGCCCAAGGTGCCATCATGGTCGTTGCCATGGAAAACGATGCATCTACGCGCGAAGCCTGTGCCCAACTCAACCACGAGCCTACCGAGATTTGCGTGCGTCAAGAACGGGAGTTTTTGCGGATTCTAGAGGGCGGCTGTACCGCGCCGATAGGGGCATTGGCCTACATAAACAAGGAAAACGAAGTCAATTTAAAAGGAGTTCTGCTGACCGTAGACGGTAAGAAAAAATTGGAATCGGAATTCAGTGCGCCCTTGGGCAGACACGAGTTCTTGGGCCGCGACTGCGCTAACAGTATATTGAGCCGTGGCGGTAAATTGTTGATGAACGAGATCCTAGGGGCCACGTTAGAGACCAATGTATTTTCTACCAAAGACCTGACGCATGCGCAGTTGGCCCTTTTCAAAGATGCCGTACGGGTAAAATCCGAAGACTTTATCAAGGTGAGTCCCAATCGTATGTCAGCCTACGAGCTTAAAAAGGAAAAGCGCAACGTTATTCTGACCAGCCAAAATGCGGTCGAGGCCCTACTGAAAAATGTTGATGGTGCCGATCTGAAATTCACGAATATTTATTGTGTGGGTCGAAAGACCAAGCGGTTGGTCGAACGCCATATCGGACCCGTAAAACATCAGGAGAAATATGCCGAAAAACTAGCCGAGCACCTTGTAGAATACATGGAGGGGCTCGAGGTCACCTATTTCTGCAGTAACCTGCGACTCGATACGTTGCCGAACATTTTGGCGGATAACAATATTAAAGTCAATGAGAT
This sequence comes from Pricia sp., assembly GCA_049671465.1. GTDB lineage: Bacteria > Bacteroidota > Bacteroidia > Flavobacteriales > Flavobacteriaceae > Pricia. The sequence continues at coordinate 8,627 of JBATUY010000077.1, forward strand.
AGAAGCGTACCAAACCAAACTTGCACCGCGAAAAGTTGACGATAGCGTGGCGGGGGTTATGTTCTATAGTCCGTCTACGATTGAGAGTTATCTGCTGAAGAATAATACTGACAAGATTGCGTATTGTATCGGCGAGACTACTGCGACCGAGGCCCGAAAACATTTTAGAGATGTACGTGTGGCAAAAATGCCAACGGTGGAGAGCGTGATTGAACTGGTAAACGAAGCATATTGATAAATTGCAGCGCAGCGGTATTGCCAGAAATACTCATTGTTAGAGGCGATAGACCTGACGCGGCCAATCGAAGAACGCTCTAGGATGTTCAATGGGTGCATCGGCATAATATTGAATGTGCTGCCACAATTGGAGCATTGCCGCGTCGACCGGTTTGCATGCGCAAACGGGTTCCTCGCAATTTAGAACACGATGAAATTATGATAAAAAACGACTTGTTCCTAAGAGCCTTAAAAGGCGAGGCCGTAGAACGCCCGCCCGTTTGGATGATGCGCCAAGCCGGCCGTTATCTTCCCGAGTTTATGGAAATCAAGAAGAAATACGATTTCTTTACCCGCTGCCGAACGCCCGAGCTCGCCTCAGAAATTACCGTACAGCCCATCCGAAGATACGGTATGGATGCGGCCATCCTATTTTGCGATATTTTGGTGATTCCCCAAGCGATGAATATCGAAGTGCAGATGAAACCCAATTTCGGACCTTATTTGCCGAATCCTATCCGCACGCAAAAAGACGTGGATAAGGTGGTCGTGCCCGATGTCAATGTGGAACTGGATTACGTGATGCAAGCGATCAAGGCGACCAAGGAAAAGCTGAACGATGAGATTCCCCTGATCGGTTTTGCCGGTTCTCCGTGGACGATTCTCTGTTATTGCGTGCAAGGGCAAGGGAGTAAGAATTTTGACAAGGCCAAGGAGTTCTGCTTTACCCGACCCGTTGCGGCACACGAAATGCTGCAAAAAATCACGGATACGACCATCGCCTACTTAAAAGCAAAAGTAAAGGCCGGGGTCAATGCCGTTCAGGTATTCGATTCATGGGGCGGTATGCTGTCCCCCACCGATTATAAAGAATTTTCGTGGCGGTACATCCAACAGATTGTTGACGCACTTAAAGACGAGGCACCTGTTATCGTATTTGGAAAAGGATGCTGGTTCGCACTAGGCGATATGGCAAAATCTGGAGCTGCCGCATTGGGTGTCGACTGGACCTGTTCCGCTCAAAACGCCCGGTATCTTTCCGGTGGGAATATCACCTTGCAAGGCAATTTCGATCCTTCGCGGCTGCTTTCACCACCCGCCGATATCAAAAAAATGGTCATCCAAATGATCAATGAATTCGGAAAGGATAAATATGTGGTGAACCTTGGGCATGGCATTCTTCCGAATATTCCGGTTGAAAATGCGAAGGCTTTTGTAGATGCTGTAAAAGCGTATGGAACGTGAGGGGAATTGGTTTATCGGTGGCTTGAAAATTAGTTTTGGTAACTTAAAAGAAAGTGCATTCAACCCCATAGCTTGAAATGTAATTACAGCGTCGTAATCTAGAGCATATGACTTGGTCCTTTCACGACTTCACCATAGAGCCTGTTCACGAAAAATATGCGTGGCGTATCTGTGATTTGATGGTTGCCAATGCGGACAGGTTCAAGCGGTATTTCCCGCAGACCTTGGCCCAAAACCTAAATCCCGAATTGGCGCAGATTTTTGTGGATAAAAAAGTCAGGCAATTTACGCTTGAGCACGAATTTCTTTTCGTTTTAAAAGAAAAGGAAAGCAGAACGGTTATCGGTCTAGTCTACATCAAAGAAATCGATTGGAAAACCAAACAGGCCGAATTGGCATATTGTATCGGGTACACCCATGAGGGAAAAGGCTATATGACCGAAGCGGTACAAGCTTTATCCGCACATGCCTTGAATGATTTAGGTCTTCGAACATTGCGGATTATAGTACATAAAAGTAACCTGGGAAGCATTCAGGTGGCCATAAAATGTGGCTATCTTTGGAAAACAACGTTGTTAAAAGAGCATACACCGCCAGGAGAAGCCCCTTTGGATATGGAATTATATCTATTGGATGCATCGGCCGCATGAACGTAAAATTAATATTTAGGATGCTGTGGTTTTATCCTGACCCCAATATGTTGATTCAATGAAGAGCCGGGTAACCGAACACAATGCTATGAAAGATAAATTTCAAGACTATATCAAATCCCTTCAAAATACGATTACGGCCAAACTTGAAGAGGTCGACGGCAAGGCCAAATTTCGGGAAGATGTCTGGGAACGTCCCGAAGGCGGTGGTGGGCGTTCGCGGGTTATTGAGAACGGCGACGTCTTTGAAAAGGGCGGGGTCAATATTTCGGCGGTTTACGGAGAACTTCCAAAAAGTATGCAGGCCTATTTCGGGGTCGAGGATGCCGATTTCTTTGCTTGTGGCCTGAGCTTGGTGCTGCATCCAAAAAGTCCCATGGTGCCCACGGTACATGCGAATTGGCGGTATTTTGAAATGTACGATAAAAGCGGGAATGTCGTAGACCAATGGTTCGGCGGCGGGCAAGATCTGACGCCCTACTACCTGTTCGAAGAAGATGCCGTACATTTTCATTCCGTCTGCAAGGCGGCCTGTGACAAGCACCACCCCGATTTTTATTCGACCTATAAAAAACGCTGCGACGACTATTTTTGGAACGCGCATAGAAACGAGGCCCGTGGCATTGGCGGACTCTTCTTTGATTACTGCAAGGCAACCGACGCGATGAATATGACCGATTGGTATAATTTTGTCACCCAAGTTGGCGATAGTTTTTTGGAAAGCTATGTACCGATTGTTTTAAAACGTCGCAATGTAGCGTATACCGCAGAGCATCGCGATTGGCAAGAAATACGCCGTGGCCGATATGTGGAGTTCAATCTCGTTCATGATAAGGGTACTTTGTTCGGTCTAAAGACCAATGGCCGTATCGAGAGTATCTTAATGAGCCTTCCGCCGTTCGTACAATGGCGGTACGATCATCAAGCCATGGCGGGAAGCGAAGAAGAAAGATTATTGGAAGTACTTAAAACCCCAAGGCCATGGGTGTAAACTATAAAAAGAACCTGCTCATTGTTAAACGGTCGGCGGGTGACGCAGTCTTGACGAACAATTACGCGACGACCCGATCAGAATCTCTGTTGTATTCAAAGGTACATGGGTCGCGTCTGACGGGCAGAAACACATTGCGTATACTTTGCATCTTTTTAATATTGCTTTCCATTGTGTCATGCGATTTGGGGAAAAAATCGAAAAGTGACATAGAGGTCGAGTTTATGCTTGATACCCTCGACGTCGGATACACCTATTGGTGGCCCGAATCCGGACCATTTATCGGTAATTGCGGACAAGAGCTTTCTTTGGTGTTTTCGGGCACCATCAAATCCTTACAAGCACCCACTGATGAGGCGGGCCCCTTGTACACTCCCCAAAATGGGGTGATTGCCATTGAACAGGTGTTTAAAATCAAAGACCTCGGTGAAAACACTTATAAAAGCCAAAGATTCTTCGCGACGGACAGTTTTTACGGGTCTGGCCTTGGAACCGGAGACAAAGTTCTGGTAATCTGCTACGATTATGAAGATAGTTATACCATACCAGGTTCGGGTTCCCTTTTAAAAATAGATGCTTTCGATGACGACGCGGTGACCTCCATCAGAAAATATATAGATACCGATGAAAACCCCGAAAAAATCGAAAAAGATATTGGTTTGTGGGCCACCTATGGTCACGGAAGGGCCTTGGAAGACCTGATAACCTGCCGTGAAGAGATGGAAAATCCTGAAGCGCCCTTGGGTATCGAAGAAGAATAGCTATTAATTTGAAAAAGAACTTTATGTATCCCCTAAGAAGAAATCGAAGATTGCGAACTACCGATGCCGTGCGCCATTTAGTACGCGAAACTATTTTGACCCCGAGTGATTTTCTGGTGCCACTTTTTGTGGTCGAAGGCAAAGGTGTAAAAGAAGAAATCCCCTCCATGCCCGATTACTATCGTTTAAGCTTAGATAAGCTTGAAAAGGAAGTCCGCGAGTTGTGGAACATGGGGCTATGTGCCGTTTTATTATTCGTCAAGGTACCCGATGACCTAAAAGATAACAAAGGATCCGAGGCCTTGAATCCGAACGGATTGATGCAATTGGCCATAAAGACCGTAAAGAACGCCTGTCCCGATATGCTCGTGATGACCGATGTGGCTTTGGATCCCTATTCATCATACGGACATGACGGAATCGTCGAAAATGGTAAAATACTCAACGACGAAAGCGCAGAAATACTAGCGGAAATGAGTGTTAGCCACGCCAGCGCCGGTGCGGATTTCGTCGCACCCAGCGATATGATGGACGGCCGAATACTTACGATTCGCGAAGCACTTGAAGAAGAAGGCCACACCGATACCGGCATCATGGCCTATAGCGCCAAATATGCTAGCGCCTTCTACGGACCCTTCCGCGATGCCCTAGATTCCGCTCCGGTCGATGTACAGAATGTTCCCAGGGATAAAAAATCATATCAGATGGATTCCGCCAATCGTTTTGAAGCCCTTAAGGAAACGCAGATGGACATCGACGAAGGAGCCGACATTGTCATGATAAAACCGGGACTGTGCTATTTGGATATCGTACGCGAAATACGGAATGAGGTCGATGTGCCCGTGGCCGTTTATCAAGTGAGCGGCGAATACAGCATGTTGAAGGCGGCGGCCGAAAAAGGATGGCTCGATCACGATTCCGTCATGATGGAGCAGTTGATCAGCATTAAGAGAGCCGGAGCGAATTTTATTGCCAGTTATTTCGCTAAAAATGCCGTTGCATTGATGGGATGATTGGTGCTTGACCATTAGTCGGATACATGAAAATAGTCTATTATATACTTTTCGGTTTATTTTTAAGCCCCCTTTTTTCGCAAGAGGATGCTTCTGTTGAGCTTAACATAGGCCGTGCCGATGCGTTAATGTATGCCGAACCGAAGGATGTAGGCTTAGACTATACCTACATTCACACCAAGGTCGACTCTATAATAACGAACGGTATTAAAAGGAAGGCCTTTCCCGGGGCGGTCGTTTTAGTCACCAAACAAGGCAAGATCATTTTCGAGAAGGCCTACGGCTATCACACGTATGACAGCATTCAGTCCATGGCAACCGATGACCTTTTCGACCTTGCCTCGGTCACCAAGATTACCGGAGCCTTACCGGCCATTATGAAACTTGTCGACGAGGGTAAGCTCGATCTCAACAAACCCTTTAGTACCTACTGGAAACGCTGGCAAAAGCGGGAAGATAAGAAAGATATCACCCTCCGGGAGATTTTGGCCCATCAGGCCGGTCTTGAACCCTACATTATTTTTCTGAACAAGGTCATCAAAAAGAACGGATCGCTAAAATCGCGGTTTGTTAAATCCGAACCGAATAACCGGTTCCGAAATCAGGCCTATGAGGGTCTGTACGTCAAAGACCGGTTCAACCGAAAGATGCACCGAATAATCGACCAATCGGAGGTATCCGAAGAAAAGAAATACGTGTATTCCGGACTCACGTTCCTCATATTTCCGGAGCTCATCGAACAACTTACCGGCGATTCCTACGAATACTATTTAGAAAAGAACTTTTACCTTCCCTTGGGAATCCCAACTATGGGGTTTCGACCTAGCACTAAAGATTTTCGCAATAGAATTGTCCCTACCGAACAGGACACCATCTTCCGCCACGGCCTGACACAGGGCTGGGTACACGACGAAAATGCATCTCTTTTGGGAGGTGTTTCGGGCAATGCGGGCCTGTTCGCCACCGCTTCCGATTTGGCCAAGCTAATGCAGATGTACATGCAGTACGGCATTTATGACGGTAGACGCTATTTTTCGGAGGCTACGGTCAAGGAATTCATCAAAGTGCAATATCCTCTAAACGAAAACCGTCGTGGCCTAGGCTTTGACAAGCCCCTTTTGGGCAACGATACCCTGCAGCTCAATAACGCCTATCCGGCGCCGGAGGTGAGCGCTGAAAGTTTCGGCCATAGCGGTTTTACGGGCACTTTCGTATGGGCCGATCCTGAAAACCAATTGGTATACATATTCCTGTCCAATCGCGTGAACCCGACCCGGCAGAATCGAAACCTGTATGACCTGAATATTCGACCTGCGGTTCAACAAGTCTTCTATCAAGCTACAATAGCCTCTGAATAAGCAGATGCCGTTCTTTTTTTATTGATATCTTTGCCGCCTAAAACAAAGTAATGGGCCTGCTAATCTTTTATGCTGTCATCTCCGTTTTTTTCTCGTTTCTCTGCTCCATTTTGGAGGCGGTGCTTCTGAGTATTACCCCGACCTTCACCAATGTCAAGAAGAAAGAGGGGAAATCGTATGCCGTTACCTTGGAAGAGCTTAAAAAGGATGTCGACAAACCTTTGATCGCCATACTGACCATAAACACCATCGCACATACGGTCGGTGCTATCTTGGTCGGGGTACAGGCAAAAGTGGCCTACGCCGAACTCTACGGCAGTGCGCAACGAAGTATACTGGGGATTCAGTTCACCGAAGATCTTATGGTCGGTGTGGTTTCGACAATAATGACCATCTTGATATTGATAGCCTCCGAAATCATACCCAAGACCATTGGGGCCACCTACTGGCGCGAATTGGCCAATTTTGCGGCTAAATCGCTTAAGATTATGGTACTCGTATTGAAATACACAGGGCTGCTTTGGCTATTGCAGCTGTTCACCAAGCTAGTCGGTGGCAAAGGGCATCATGGAAGCGTGCTCAGTCGGGAAGACTTTACGGCCATGACCGATATCGCGCACGAAGAGGGCGTTTTCGAGAAATCGGAATCTACCATCATCAAAAACCTGTTGCGTTTTGACGAGGTACTGGTCAAGGATGTCATGACCCCAAGGGCGGTCATGAAAATAGCTTCGGAAAAGAAAACCATCGGGGAGTTTTTCAAGGATAATCCGAAAATGCGTTTTTCCCGTATTCCGGTACACGGCGAAAAACTAGACCATATTGACGGTTTTGTGCTGAAGGATAATATTTTGGAAGAAATGGTCAACGAAAATGGTGATGTTTTGCTTGCGGATATTAAAAGGGATATCTTGATCACTGAAAGGGACACCCCGATTCCGAAGCTGTTCGATACGCTAATCAAAAAGCGGGAACATGTCGCCTTGGTAGTCGACGAATACGGGTCGGTAAGCGGACTCGTAACCATGGAGGATGTTATCGAGACGCTATTGGGGCTCGAGATAATGGACGAGAGCGATAACGTGGCCGACCTTCAGGAACTGGCCCGTAAAAATTGGGAGAAACGCGCACAGCGCTCCGGTGTGCTGGAGAACAACGATGGCCCGATTCCCTTGGCCCCGAAAGCGGGTGCCAAGACAAAGAATTAGCGCAGGTAACTTTAGTTTTTCAGGTTTGATTTTTCAAAGCTTTTAAAGTGAATCTTTTTTAATGGATAGCGCACAAATAAGAACACCGCTCGGAATTGCAAAACTAGTAGGCGATGTTAATGGCCTCTCCGCGGTAAGCGTTTCTGATAGCGAAGAAGATACAACAGCGGATACCCCTGAAAGAATCCCGGAGAGCCTGAGGGATGCAGCCGACCAGCTTAGGGAGTATTTTGAGGGTAAAAGAAAGGTTTTCGATATACCTTTAAATCCGAAAGGCACCGATTTTCAAAAACGGGTCTGGGAGGCCTTGCTGGAAATTCCCTATGCCAAAACAACTTCCTATCGAGAACTTTCGCAAGCGCTGGGCGATGTCAAGGCCATTCGTGCCGTCGCGGCCGCCAATGGAAAGAATCCGTTATGGATAATCGTTCCTTGCCATCGGGTCATTGGCAGTGATGGTTCTTTGACAGGTTATGCCGGAGGCTTGCACCGTAAAAAGTGGCTTTTGGACCATGAAAATCCCGTAAAACAGCAATCGCTGTTCTGAGCTGAACCGACGGAGTGGTCGGTCGAGCTTATTTTAGCGAAGATTCCTTGGTGAAACCACTATCTTACCGATGAAATGTGATATAATAAAGAAGACCGGAAGCTGTCTTTTTTGCTTCTTGAAGGTGGCTACGAACCAAGCGGTCTGTTCCTAGTAATTTTGCGAATCATTTTAATCACACCGAATTTCACTGAGCCCGGTCGTTTCGGCGATAACATCTTTCTGATCCTTATCCTTAAAAAGCACGAATTTATCTATAGCATGACCTGAAGACCGGGCCGAAACCTCCATGGTATAGAGGCCTGCTTTTTCAAAAACCACGAAGATATCATGGGCATTATTGTCAAAGGTTTTGGCCTGCCATTTGAAATCAAGGTCATTACCGCTGCGATATATCTTGAACCAGCCCTCTTTTGAGGCGCCTTCGGGGTTCGGACTCTTTCCGATATCCCTTGGGAATACAATGCTATTTTCCTTTTGGCCATAAAAGTCGTCGGCATCGCCGAACCGTAGCCAAGTGTCGTTATGGTCGGAGCCGCTATCCCCCGTTTTTACGGCGGATTTCCAAAGAAATTGATAAGTACCGGGATCTTCTATCCGCAATGAAAACGAGGTCTTTCCGTTGCCCGGCTTGCCAAGGTGTTGGTCACCTTCCCAAACCATATATCCTTCTCCCGAAAAAGCATTGCCATCGCTTTTTAACTTCCATTCCCCCGAAAATGAAGCGTCCTCGAATTCGATGTTGAGCAATCCATCCTTTTCTCGAAAAACATAGTCCGCGGCATTTTGGCACGGGTTTGGCTCGTCGTTATCCACGGAATCCTTATCCTCTCCGTCCGAAGGGGCATCCCCTTTATCATCTTCGACCGGTACCTCATTGGCATCCAAGGGGTCGTTCAGTTCTTTATCCATGGCATCCTCGCTGCACGCGGTCATCAGGGCAATGGAAAGGCATAGCAATATATATTTTGAAATTCCGGGCGTTGTAAAAGGCTTGCGCATAGGGAAGGGATGAAAATTATATGAACATAACGCTAGAAAGGTGCATAAATTGAGGAAATGCATCTCATTTCGATGAAATGCATCCGATGCATTACGTAACGCCATTCTTGGTTATATTTGCATCCGAAATAAAATCTTATGAAATTTTTTACAGCTTTTTGCCTAGTGTTCCTCTTGGTTTCCTGTGGTGACGATAACAGCAACAACCAACCCGTTGAACCGCAAGATTTCACTGTCCAGAACGAAGCGGATATCAAAGCCTATGTCCAAGACAACGGATTAGATGCCGAAAGCAGTGATACCGGCCTCTATTATGTTATCGACGAGCCCGGTGATGGGGCCCAACCTACCACTACATCCGATGTTACAGTGGCCTACAAAGGATATTACCTGAACGGCGATGTGTTCGACGAAAGTTCCTCCGAGGGCATCACTTTCAATCTGCAACAGGTCATCAAAGGGTGGACGGAAGGCATTACCTATTTTAAGGAAGGGGGCAGCGGAGTGTTGTTGGTGCCTTCACATTTGGGATATGGAAGTTTCAACTACAACGGGATACCGGGCGGTTCGGTGTTGATTTTCGATGTTGAACTGATCGAGGTGAATTAACGGTCAGGTAATTTCGGCGTAAGCACTGCTAGTTTAGGAGCATCGGTTAGGCATTATATTTCAGTTGAATGTAAACCGGAAAATGATCGCTGTACCCACCTAGATATTTGCGACCCACATAGGTGCGAAAGGGAGTACCTTTATATCGGCCTTCGAACTCCGTCAAAAAATGCTCGTCAAATATATTGGCGTGCGCAAAACTATGGGTGCCCTTCTCAAAGTTCAAAAAACTTCTCGATACCATGATCTGGTCAAAGAGCATCCAAGACATTTTATAATTGGCACTGCCGCGCTCGTAGCTCAGTAGCTTTTCCATGGGGTTGTACAATCCTTCGGAGCTCATCAATTTTTGGATGCTTTCCGATTTAGGGCCATCGTTGAAATCACCCATGACGATAAAATTCGGATTTTTGGTGCGTTTTTCAACATCCCGCATAAAATCGAGCAAGGTTTCGGCGGCCGTCATACGCTTATGGTCGGTTTCCGCGCCGCCGTCCCGTCGAGAGGGCCAATGATTGACGAAAATATGCAACGCTTCATCGCCAAGTTTACCGCTTACATAAAGAATATCGCGGGTCGCGTCTTGTCGACCATTGGTATCGAAGACCTTCAACGTAATGGGTTCTGAATGAAATACCTTAAAATGGGCTTTGTGGTAGACCAGCGCACAGTCAATACCGCGCTCATCGGGCGAATCGTAGTGCACGTAACCATAATCCATATCCCGTAAGTGGTCTGAACCGAGCAGGTTTTCGATGACCGTTTTGTTCTCTACCTCTGCGACTCCGAATAGTACCGGAAACCCTTCTGAACCCCCTATCTCGGATATGGCCTTCCCCAGTTTGAAAAGTTTTTTCTTATAGCGCTTGTTCGTCCATTTTTTGCTTCCCTTGGGGGTGAAATCATCATCTCTGGTCAACGGGTCGTCTACCGTATCGAAAAGGTTTTCAAGATTGTAGAACGCAATAGTGTGCATCAGCGGTTCCTTTTTGCGTTTTGCAAATGAGAAATTCATAGCCTATCCCCTTAGGGTTCTAAATTTACGAAAAAGACAGTTGGTTATCGGCCCGGCCCAATTTCAATGCTTAAATTTGTACATTAGGTTTGAATATGATAGAAAAAGAGAACATAGCGCACGAAAAAGCCGTTTTGATCGGAGTGCTGAATCGCGAACAGAACGAGGAAAAAGTAGGGGAGTACCTTGACGAACTTGAATTTCTGACCTACACGGCCGGCGGGCAGGTTATGGAACGCTTTGTTCAGCGCATGGATCCGCCGGATCCCAAAACCTTTATCGGAAGCGGAAAGATACTAGAGGTAGCGGAATTTGTCAAGGAGAACGATATAGGTTCGGTAATTTTTGACGACGAGCTGACTCCGGCCCAGCAGCGCAATATAGAGAAGCTGCTCAAATGCAAGATTGTCGACCGTACCAGCTTGATTTTAGACATTTTTGCCCAGCGCGCCCAGACCAGTTATGCACGAACCCAGGTAGAGCTTGCGCAATACGAGTTTCTTTTGCCCAGACTCACCGGGCTTTGGACCCACCTTGAACGCCAACGTGGCGGTATCGGTATGCGAGGTCCGGGGGAAACCGAGATTGAGACCGATAGGCGAATTGTTCGCGACCGGATTTCGTTGCTAAAAAAGAAGCTTACAAAGATCGATCGCCAGATGGAGACCCAACGCGGTAATCGCGGTAGTCTGGTGCGCGTTGCGTTGGTCGGATATACCAATGTGGGCAAATCGACCTTGATGAACGTCATAAGCAAGAGCGACGTTTTCGCCGAAAATAAGCTGTTCGCTACGCTAGATACCACGGTTCGAAAGGTAGTTTTGGGAAATCTACCCTTTCTTTTAAGTGATACCGTAGGTTTTATACGCAAGCTGCCC
>JBATUY010000078.1:0-11874 GCA_049671465.1 Pricia sp.
CTTTTTTGACCGCTTCTAAATCTAAAGATTTAAAAGCCTCGGCATAATCGAAATCCGGCTCCATAGGATTCGATTGCGGGGCGTGCTGACGCAATATGTTCAATTTCAATTGGTTCGGCCACCAATCTTTTGCGCTGGTTCCGCCACCGGCCACCTGATATTTTTCGCCACCCATAAAAGGGCATTTGGCATTAGATTCATTAACATCCCAGACTTTGCCGTTATCGCCTGCGTTCGTGTTTTCAGTACTCATATTCATATGTTTTAAGGTTCTCGAGAGAACTATGATTACATCCTATTTTGACTATTAAAAGTACTAAAAACAGGATGAAATACATAGATAGCACATATTAAAAAATTATTAATTGATAGTCTTTGCCTATCAAAACCATCCTTCTTAATTCCGTTCAAAATCCTTGTGCAGTCCTACAATTTTAAGTAAATTCCTACGTTATAAACGTGTTACCAATACCATCCGCAAATATCATCCATCAAACCGAAACCCGCTTTGGAAACCTTATCCATTAATTTTCTCATCAAAGATTCCCCGACACCGGTCGCCATTCTCGATCGTAATATGCAGTTTATAGGCCATTCTGAGGTATGGCAACGCGAATTTGCTGCCGACTTCGATTCGATTATCGGAAAATCGTACTATGAAATTCTTCCGAATACGCCCGAAGAGCTCCGAAAAATTTATGGCGAATGTCTAATGGGAGCGTCGAACAGTAGCAAGGGATTCAAATTCATTTCTCGCAATGGGGCCGTTCAATGGCTCAGTTGGAAAATTAACAATTGGAAAGACAAGCAGGGGGTCATCGGGGGTCTTATCATTTTGCTCGAAGACATTACCGAGACCAAACGCCGGGAGGAGCTTTTGCTCAGGGCAGAGCAGGTGGCGCGTATCGGGGGATGGGAAGTAGATATGGCCACCAATAAAATTTATTGGACAGAGGTCACCAAAGAAATTCATGAGGTATCTGCAGACTATGTTCCCAATTTAGAGGAGGGTATAAATTTCTATAAAGAAGGGCAACACCGCCAAGCGATTTCCCTTTTGGTAAGTGAAGCCATGGCGCACGGTACCCCGTGGGACACCGAACTTATAATCGTAACGGCAAAGGGCAACGAGCTATGGGTGAGGGCCAAAGGCGAGGCCGAGATGATCGATGGCAAGTGCGTTCGCATTTACGGTACATTTCAAGACATCGATGAGCAAAAAAAATTCGCCCTTAATTACAAGGAAGTCACCGACAAACTAACGGCCGCCACTCTTGGAGCCAACTTCGGTATTTTCAATTTCGATGTTGTCAACAATGTTTTGAAATGGGACGATAGTATGTATCGCATCTACGGGGTTAAGAAAGAGGACTTCACCGGCGAATATGAGGCGTGGCGCTCAGGTCTGCATCCAGAAGACGTCGAACGTTGCGATAACGAGGTGGCCCTGGCCGTTTCGGGGGAGAAAAATTTTGATAGTGAATTCCGGATTGTCTGGCCCAACGGCGAAATACGGCATATACGTGGTATTATCGTGATACAGCGAGGTGCGGATGGCAACGCCCTTAAAATGACAGGTACCAATTGGGACGTTACCGAGCTGAAGACCACCCAAATGGAACTTCAGAAAAGTCAAGAATCCTTTTTGGGCGCCTTTGAAAATTCCAACATCGGTATGGCCTTGGTCGGTCTTGATGGCCAATGGAAGAAAGTCAACCAAAGCCTTTGCGATAGTCTGGGGTATTCCAAAGAGGAACTGATGCAAATCACCTTTTACGACATCACCCATCCCGAAGACCTGGACAAGGACCTAAAATTGTTGAACGAGCTACAGAACAATGTAAGGTGTAGCTATCAGATCGAAAAACGGTATCACCATAAAAAAGGACATATCGTATACGCCATACTGACCGTAACGGCGGTAAAGAACATTGAAGGCGAACTTTCGCATTATATTTCGCAGGTCATGGACATCTCGGCTCGGAAAAACGCGGAAGAGAAGCTGAACCGAATGGTAGCCGTGACTACCGAACAGAACGAAAGCCTGCTGAACTTCGCCCATATCGTATCGCACAACCTTAGGTCGCATTCCAGCAATCTATCCATGCTTTCCGGATTTTTAAGTACCGAGAAAAACGAAAGCGAGCGAAAGAATTTGGTGAACATGCTCGGCGATGCCTCCGAAAGCCTGAACGAAACGGTATTGCATTTAAATGAAGTAGTACAGGTCAAAGTAGGTGCGCTCGACAAGATGAAACGGGTCAACCTATACAAAAGCATCAAGAACGTCAAAAAGAACCTTGGGCTGTTGCTAAAGGATAAAAAGGCGTCCTGTTCTATAGATATTCCCGAGAATTTGGCCATCAATGCCATACCGGCTTATGTAGATAGTATATTGCTTAACTTATTCACCAATAGTATCAAGTATAGTGCTCCCGAAAGACCCCCTGTTATCATAATTTCCTCAGAACGGATAGATGATCATACCGTACTTACCTTTTCCGACAACGGCCTGGGAATCGACTTGGAACGGCACGGCGAAAAACTTTTCGGCATGTACAAGACCTTTCACCGGAATAAAGACGCCAAGGGTATCGGGTTATTTATCACCAAAAACCAGATAGAGGCCATGAACGGCCGTATCGAAGTCGAAAGCACCGTAGATGTAGGCACCACCTTCAAACTATATTTTGAACCTGCGGCCAACTGATTAGCCAAAAACTACCTCGAGATATGAAGAAAATCAAAAAACTCTGTATTATAGACGATGACCCGATCTTTATCTATGGCACCAAACGCCTAATGGCAGAAATCGACTTTTATGAAACTGTCGTGGTATACCAAAACGGTCAAGATGCCTTGGATGGCCTTAATGGCATCACGGCCAACGGTGAGCAATTCCCGTCGGTCATCTTTTTAGACCTGAATATGCCCATAATGAACGGATGGGAGTTTTTGGAAGATTTCATAAAAATACCGAACGATAATCGAGAAAAGGTGGTCATCTACATCATTAGCTCTTCCGTCGATCCCCGAGATCTAGAACGGATAAAAAATTATAAGGTAGTTAACAACTATATCCTGAAACCTATTTCAAAGGAAGATTTGGACAGTGTTCTCAGAAATGCCTCCTAAATCAGGCTTCGGTACCAACCTATGTTCGCACCCTCTTAACTCATGAAAACACACAGCCAGATCTGTATCATCGATGACGACGCCATTTCCGTTTTTGGTCTGAAAAGGGCAATCGCGACTGCCGGATGCACGCCAGACCTGTCGGTTTTCGAAAACGGACTTGATGCGCTTGAAAATTTTAAGGAATGTCTTAAGGATGATGACGCAATACCTTCCTTGATTTTTGTAGACCTCAACATGCCCGTAATGGATGGATGGGATTTTATGGAGGAATTTACAAAGCTGATACCCTCGCCGAGCGATATGCCGGATATTTATGTCATGACCTCTTCTATCGATGTCAAAGATTTGGAGACGGCCAAAAGCTACGGTTTGGAGGCCCAGTATTTGATGAAACCAGTTTCCGCGACGGTGTTGGAAGGGATTTTAGGTTTAGGTTTTTAGTTTGTATTGCGGCTCTTAGGGTGAATTTCTTACCACCGACCAGAGAGGTATGACCGAGATGATTGCATGTTGGGTCTAGTATCTCTGACTTCACAATGACCGACCCAAAAGCCTCAATCCCGTCTGCCGGGCGTAAAATCCTCAGGTGCGTTTTGAGGTAATCTGGTAGTTCCCGAATCTCCCGAATCGTTGTAAATCGCCCATTCGCCAAAAGTATAACTCGAGTTGCCTTGAGTTACGTCGGCATTTCGCACGGCCCTACCATCTTCGAACTCATGATTCGTGCCCGTACCGTCTTCGCCTACGATGCCGAAAACATCTATGACCTGTCCGAACGGGTCTACCAGTTCTAGGTTGTCGTCGCCGTTGGAATCTGCAGGACTGTTTTTGCCAACGCCCAAATCGGGGACAAAGCCATAAACGGTTTCAAATTCGGGTGCGTTGGGCGAAATGACGAACGTACTTTCACCTCCGATAGTAAAATCGGAAAGATCTATGCTCGAACTGATTTCGGTGTTGGCGTTGGTGTAACGGCGTAGAGACCATCCCTTCAAAGGCAATGGTTTTGTTGCGGAATTATAGAGCTCGATGAAACGCGCCGCCAGATTGTTATCGGGGTCGGCCACTTCGGAAATAAGAATATGGTCCGACGTAAATTCATCTACGAGTTCCGCACAGCGTTCGTTGTTGAAATCGATATCCCCTAAAGTACGTACGGCCAGTCGATATTTGTCATTCTCGCGCAACAAGATACCCGTGATGCTGCCGTTGCCATCGGGAAGCAATTCCGCCTGAAACTCCGAAAAGCCGCTGTTGAGCAAGACCACTTCGTTATCGTTGCAGTCGGTCAGCGTACGCTCGGTCTCTTCGCGTTCATAGGCAAAAGCTTGGCCCACTTCGGCGTCGGTCACTTCAAGACTATCAAACCGGACAAGGGTATTCGTCAGGCTTTTTGGGATATCGGGCAGGGATATTTTGCTGGGCTCGATATCTACGATTTCATCACAGGCAACGAAAATATGGTTGTCGACTATGGTGGAAGGCAATCGGCCAACGGATATATTTCCGAAGGATGTAAATACGCCGCCAATCTTGAACACGTCTTTGCTTTTTCCCAAATACAGCCCTTTGAGCCGGATATAAATTTTACTGCCGACAGGATAGAACAAATGCGAATCGCGTACATCGAACGAAATCTCAAATCCTTCGGTCGGATTCACCGGACTATCCTGAAAATAAAGTACGCTAAAAAAATTTCCGTCTTCGTCGGATGAGGTTACATACCCTTCAATAATCAGGTCTTCCTGAATTTGGAAGGTCTCTTCTAGATATAAGCTTTTGACCTCTGCATAGGTGGCGTTAGCAACCATTTCTGTAGCGCATTCGGCGGTCGGTAGGTCAAAGTTGCGGGACTTGGTGCAGTTCAGCGTAAGAAACGCTGTGGCCACAATGACCATTGCTGTTCTGGCCTTTGTTCTGAATGGGAACATTCTTTTCATTTTTTCTCTTTTAGGTTCTAGTGTCTGTTGCGCGTGATATTGGACTAGCCGGTGAGCCAATCAAAAACTGAACGCAAAATTCAAAAAATACGTCCGCCCATAGCCATACCAATACTTCGGTGCGAACGAGGGCGTTCCGCTAAGGTTGTCATCCCTGAGCTGTCCGTAATTACCGTTTCTGCTCTGCTCATATCCACCGGTTCGAAATACGGTGTCGAACAGATTGTTTACACTGGCGAAAATACTGACGTACTTTCCCTTTTTAAGCCATGATTTTCCACCTACCAGATTGAGCAGGTAAAAGTTATCCAAAGGCTTTTGCCCCAATAGCTTATTTACATTTTCTTCGGTGGCGTCAGGGAAAGCCTGTCCAGTTTCCGGATCGAGATAAAAGCTTCGGGTTCTGGTGATGGCGGAAATTCCGGCGTAGTTATCGGCCAGATAATTGGCGGTCATACTTATCCACCAATATTTGGGGTCACGGTATTCGATACCGACGGCGTAGGCCTGTTGCGGACCTTGCGACAATCTTAAATCCTGAATATCGGCGATGCCGAGGTCGCTGTTGCCCTCTAAATTGATCAGGTCTTCTTCCCGACCGGCGGTATCGAAGTTTATGGTGAGATTGGGGTTACTGGCGTACAGATATTTGCCGACTGCGGCCACCCCGGTCAACTTCACCGATGAAGAGATTTGATATTCCAGGCCCAGTTCGGTGCCCATGTGCAGCTTGTCGAGATCGGTCAGCACTTCTTGCACAAAGTCGGAACCTACTCCGGTATCGACGAAAAAGAAATTGATGTCAGTAGTGTTTTGAAAGCGGGTATAGAATCCGGTAAGCCTTCCGGTCAATTTCGGAAGTCGCAAATAATAGCTTAGGTCTACCGTCGAGACCGTCTCGCTCTGTAGGTCGGGAACGACCCGATTGTTTTCCCTCGGGTTGACGAACACGTTCTGTAAAACCGGCGGGCGTGTCAAATAGCCACCTTGCAGACTCACCCCATGTCTGCCGGTAAGGTTATAGGTGAATCCCGATTTAATTCCGTAATCGGTAAATTTGGTAGGGTCGCTTTCCCCAAAGGCACTACCGGGAAACCTTTCGTTGTCGAACAGCCCATCACGCTTATAGTTGGTGGAGGAATAGTTTCCGGCCACAAAGGCATTCCACTTGGTATGGGTGTACCTGAGTTGGGCAAAACCATCGAATTCGGCGGCCTGCATCCTATAATTGTAATTGAAGATGGCACCCTCTTTTTTCTGTACTTCGCCGTTCAGGTCGTTACGTGTATCGGAAAAGGGATCTATATCCAAATAGAAATCCGCCCCTAGCAAGTCATTGATTTCAGCATAGTTATCGGAAGTCAGTTGCTTATAGGTCAATCCGAAATCGGACTGCAAGCGGTCGTTTACGATCCAATTGGCTACCGTGTTACCGGAAAACTGGGTGTCATCGGCGATGTCATCGTACAGAACATAGGCCGCCTGTTCGCGGTCGTTGGCGGTGTATACCTTTTGCCAATCGAGTTGCGGGTTTTGCAGAAAGCCCTCTCTAGTGGCGTTGGCACTGACAAAGTTGGCCCCGATCGGGCTATTGATATAAAAGCTGGGAAGGTAGCGGTAATAAGTAGGGTCGGGATTCGGAGCGTTATAATAGCCCAAACGGCTGCGGGCGTTGGTGCCGAATTGATACGAAACGCCCGTATTTAAATTGAAATGAGCCGATTCATAAAAGTGGTTCAACATCAAGATCGGTTCGGCGATCTTGCGCTCCCTCGAATTCCGGATATCCCCATCTTGCTCGCCCCAATAGGGATTGTAGCGTTTGCCGGCCAGTTCAAAGACTTCCTCCGTGATGGCCGAGGAGCGGCCGCGGCGGTTGCTGGCGAGCATACCTGTAAAATTCAGGCTGTTCTTATCACTAAACTGATATTCCAAAGCCCCGAAAACCGAATAGGCATCATAGAGCGTGCCGTCGATATAGCCCTGTTTCGCCCATCTGCGCGACGCCGAAACGACATAGGCCAATCCGTTTTTCTGTAAGCCGGAATTATAGGTCGCCATCAATCGCCCTGCGTAAGTACGGTTCGATGCGGAAGCGGATAAACGTGTGCCGGGCCGCATACCGGATGGTCTTGTGTCGATATTGGTATTGCCCAAGATGCCCCCAAACGTAAAATCGGAAGCGGCCAGACCGTTGGTGAACTGTTGATTTCTGGTAACGTCGTTTAGGCCGCCCCAATTATTCCACTGCGGCCTACCGTCATAGAATTTGTTCATGGAGATGCCGTTGACCAGTACCTCGCCGTTTTGCGAATCGTAGCCGCGCACCCTGAAAAAGGCCTGTCCGAAATCAAAGGCGGCCCGGCTCAGAAAGACGTCGCGGGTGGCTTGCAGCAAGGCCGAGGAATTAGAGTTGATCTCGTCGTCAAGAAGTTCCGATTCGGTAAGGCTAATAAGGTTATCGGTCTGCTCAACGGATATATCCTTTTCTAGGTAGAGAATGCCCAAATCAAGGTTTTGACCTTCGATGACTATAGGAATCCGCTTAGTGACAAAATCGGAAACCGTAAAGCTCAAGATATAGTTGCCCTCAGAATGCATAGTGACCTCAAATCGGCCCTCGTTATCCGTAGTACTCGAAATCTGATTAGCCTCGATGGCGACCATCACTTCCGAAATGGGGGCTTTGGTCCGCATATCTAAAACCGTTCCTGAAACTGTTTTATTTTCCTGAGCCATAAGCACAGATGGCGCGGCTGAAATCAACAACAAAAAAGCTAAAAAGCGCATCAAATCGAGTTTGGTTATCGGCGAAGTCCGGCAAGTTATCGAGTAGTGCAACCCTTGAACAAAAAAATCCCTTGTAACGATAGTTTATTCGTTAATTGGAATTTCTTTACCCTACTACAATGAAAATCAAACTAGTATTTGCGCTTACAATGCTTTCTCTTTTTGCCAACGCCCAAGAAAAGCAATACAAAATAAGAACGGTCGCCTTCTACAACCTCGAAAACCTGTTCGACACCGAAAACGACACCCTCATCTTCGACGATGACCGCACTCCCGAAGGAAAAGATAATTGGACGCTTGAGCGCTACCACAAGAAGCTGGACAATCTTTCAAAAGTCTTATCGGAAATCGGCTCGGGTGTCACGAAAACCTCCCCGGATATAATTGGTATTTGCGAAGTTGAAAATTTGAAGGTCATCGAAGATTTGGTCAACCATCCAACCTTATTGGAAAAAAACTACGGCATCGTTCATTTCGACTCGCCCGATGAGCGGGGTATCGATGTGGCGCTCCTGTACAAAAAAACGGTCTTCATGCCCACCTCTTTCGATAGCCGCAGATTGTTATTGATCAACGACGACGGCGAACGGAACTACACCCGAGACCAGCTAGTCGTTGGTGGACTCTTAGACGACGAGCAATACTATTTTCTGGTCAATCACTGGCCTTCCCGAAGCGGTGGAGAGTTTAGAAGCAGGCCCAACCGTATTGAGGCCGCCAAACTGAGCCGGCGGATAGTCGACTCCATTCAAAAATTAAATGTAACAGCGAAAATTATAGGTATGGGCGATTTCAACGATGACCCTGACAATGATAGTTTTAAAAAGATATTGAGAACTCAAGCGGAGCCTTTAGAGGTATCGGAAGTGGTGAAAAAGCGGAAGAGAAGGAAAAAAAAGGAAGAACTAAAGACCAGCGAGGACAGCGATATTGCCGAGGAAGGCAAGGATGGCAAGGATGGCAAGGATGGCGAATATAAACAAGTAGCCCTGATAAACCCAATGGAAAAACTGTACCGAAGAGGCATCGGCTCTTTGGCGTATCGCGATAAATGGAACTTATTCGACCAAATTTATTTCACCGAAAACCTAATGCATCCCGAGGATGGAAAGTATCGATTTTGGAAGGCCGGTGTTTTCAAGGCGCCCTATCTGCTCACAAAAAAGGGACAATATAAAGGATATCCGTATCGCACTTATGCGGGCGGGGGTTACGCAGGTGGGTATTCCGATCACTTTCCGGTGTATATTTATTTGATTAGGGAAGCCGAATCAAATTATGGCAAAAGATAGCCATCCTTGTGAACCGAAAGCACGAAGTACACCTCAGAGCGGAAATCAAGTAAACCTTCTAGAGCACTTAACGGATTGCCGTATCGTCTCGCCTTTGGTTTCACTTCTCGTAATGACGTCTCAATTCAATTCGGTAAGTTCTATATTCCGCCACTTCACTTTGATGCCACCACCGTCGTGAATCTGAAGCGCGATACCGCCTTCACCCTCACCTATTTTCTCATCGGTAAGCGTAACCATTTCGGTGCCGTTGAGCCATGAGGTAACGGTATCGCCCTCGACACGTATTTTCATTTTGTTCCATTTGCCCATTTTTAGGGCTTTGTCTTTTGCGGGATCTGGCTTGATGAGCCATCCTCGACCGTAAGATTCGTAGATGCCGCCGGTATCATGTCCGGGAGGTGCGACCTCTACCTGCCAACCATTTATTTTAGTACCATCGACCGTAGAGCGGATAAAGACTCCACTGTTACCATCGCCCTCTTGTTTAAACTCTAGGGTCAATTCGAAATTCTTATAATGCTCGTCAGTACCTAAATAGCCATATTGAGCGTCGGGGCCACTTTCGCAAATCAATACTCCGTCTTCTACGTACCATTTTTCGGTACCGTAAACTTCCCAACCGTCAAGATTTTTACCGTTAAAAAGCGCTTGTTCTTGGGCGAAGGTCGAGGTAGTAAGTAGAAGGACAGCCAAGGTTATCATGTGTTTCATACAAGAGTAATTTTTTATTTTGGGTTATTCCGATCGTGGAAGACCTATAACATTTGAGCCCGACCATATGGTAAAGATGATAAAAACGACTACTGCCATTGCGCCCAAGGGACGCGACTTAAAATCAAAACCAGTCCAAGGCCATAAAAGATGGTAATGCTCTTGAATTTTTTTCGACCTTCCATAAACTTTTTGTGTCGTGACCAGCCAATGGTAATCAAAACAATGGCGATAATATTAATAAAAGGATGTTCCACCGCCAAAAGACGGGAAGCGGAATTAAGGCCGCCCATACCCAAAGTCTGCACCGCCTGCAGGCCATTAGGCGATATGAAGTAAAGCAATAGCCCGACCAACAATTGTATATGCGACAATATCAAGGCAAAAAGACTGAGACGCAGGTCTTTTTCCATGGTGAACATTTTGTTGTTGATCCAGCCCATGATGGCGTTGCCGACGGCCAGAAATAGTATGGCTATTACTATGTATGCTAAATAGGAGTGAACGTTTAAGATAGTTTCGTACATAAAATGCATATTTGGAACTAAAGTACTGAATTTTGGAGCACAAAAAAACCCTGACTCAATTGCCAGGGTTAATTCTCTACTGTTTGCGCTTACTCTAGAAATTAAATCTCACACTTGCGTTCCAAGTTCTTCCAAAACCGAAAAAGACTCGGTTGCTAACGTTAATACCGTCATAGGTCTCGTCACCCGCCTCAGCAAAATCGTTGGTGTCCGATTCGGCGATATAGGTTGTGTCAAAAAGGTTATTAACATTTAACCTAAAGCTCAACCTCGAATCTCCAATTGGCAGACCGTAGGAGATACCTGCATCAGCTAAGCCAAAAGAAGGTAGTTTTAGCGATCCGTTTTCATCAATATCGGTAGCATCGAATTCTGCATATAGATTGTCAGCAAAGCGATAACCCGCATCAACACTAAGATTATCCAAAACACTATAATCAACGCCAATAAATGTTGTAAACTGAGCGGCATCGCCAACTTTTACGCCATCCAGAGCCAAAGATTGAGTTTGTTCAACGCCATCTATAACGATAGGTGATTGGTCATTATCAAAAAATGAAGCTTCTACGTTATCTCGATATTCCCAATTACCGATTGAAATCATACCGGTAAAGGCCAGCTTATCACTTGCTTGAAATCTCCCATCGATTTCTAAGCCTGAATGTACTTGGGTTATACCTTGTATGTTAGCCGTTCCTCTAACTTCATCAGGCTCTCCGAAATTAAACGTTGCCTGCACATTGGAAAATCTATCTTTCCAACTAGTTCTGTACAAGTTGACGTTGGCTCTGAACTTCGAGCTTCTGAAACCGTATCCCAATTCTAGACCAGTAATTTTCTCATTGGTTAAGTTAGGATTTAGATTATTACCAAACTGTAAATAAACGGCGTCGAATAAGGGTTGTTTCTCGTAATAACCCGCATTAGCAAAAAGATTATGGTTTTCGTTAATATTCCAGTTAAGTCCACCTTTAATATTACCTCCTAGGATATTTTCGAAATCTGTTTTTTCCGGAGGCGTTTCTTCAAAGAATTCTTCCCTTGCAAAACCCTGATTAGATAAGGCGCCCTGAACAAACCCTGTCACATCTTCGTTAAAGTTATACTCGATTTGACCAAATATCCCTAACCAATTCACTATTCCTGTGTTATAATAATCAATTTTCTCCTCATCATCGATATCCCCAAAAACCCACCACGGCTGATTCGAATCGTATGTTTCCCTAAAGAGTGGATTTGGGTCATTGTTTCTATTATCAGTTTGTTGATAAACATCGCCGCCCAATAGATTATCAACGCGACGATAGTGATACCCTGTGTATGTTCTCAAATCTAAACCGAAGTCAAACGTCAACTTATCACTTAATCGATTATTGAAATTAGCCAAAAGTCCATACCAGTTATGGGAATTTACAGATGCTCGACGGGTAATTCCATTTGTATTGTTTTCATTGTCGTTTAAATCGCTATTGT
>JBATUY010000079.1:0-1792 GCA_049671465.1 Pricia sp.
CGTATTACAGATCGTTCAAATTTCAGATTTATGGGTTAAACGGAATTTGTAGTCGGCACGGATGGCGCAAAGCAAATACGTATCTTCGTATACCTATGGAGAAAGAATTCACAGAACGTCAGCTTGACCGAATCATCGAAATGGCCTGGGAAGACCGAACGACCTTTGAGGCCATCGAATTTCAGTTTGGTATATCCGAACAAGAAGTTATCGAAATCATGCGCCGCGAAATGAAACCCAGCAGTTTTCGAATGTGGCGGAAAAGGGTGCAGGGTCGCAGCACAAAGCACGCCAAGTTGAGGCCTGACGATGTCAATAGGTTTAAAAGTTCGCGGCAAAAGCATATATCGGGAAACAAGATTTCGAAGCGATAGCATACAACTTGCCGGTATACAGCTCCGCTGACGAAAAAAAGTCCGGCACAATTTCTTTGAGCCGACCTGTAAAATCGGCATCCTATTTAAACCCGTATCTTAATGATTACAAAATCCCTTATCGATGAAACTACATTATACTATAGAACCCATAAAATTTGAAACGATCGACGAACTGCCCGGAGCTTGGAACGATGATGACTACAAGCAACTGCTGGAGGGTATGGAATATGGCGACGCATCCGACCTATCATCGCAAGAATTGAAGGAGATGTGTATGCTATCCTTATCCGACAACGAGCCCGATGAGGCGGCCAGAGCGGTGCTTCAACATATTTTCGGCGAACGCCTGAACCAGGGCCAAATCGACAATTTATCCCACGAAATGGAAACGGAAAAAGTATGGGAAGAATATGCCGAACTTTCCATGCACGAAGAATTCTTCAATGCGACACAGCTTTTGTACAAGGCCTATAACGGTAAATTTCCACATCCGGAGGCCATACGATTTAAAATGAAGATAACTTCCAAAGAAAAAATAGGTATGGACATCTTTGATGCCGATGTGGAAACCTCCCTAATTCGCCTTTTAGTGCAAGATATGCCAGATAATACTTTGATCAAACGCTTGTTCGACGAAGAATTAAAGGGCGGTGAATTTAAAGATGCCAAAGATATTATTTGGCAATATACCCATGAGGCCAGAGAAGAAAACAGTCAGGTTTTTGAAATAGTTTCATCTACCTATTGGTTCGATGACCTTAAATATACCGAGACCTTTGAAGCTATTCTGGAGGTTGAGGAAGATTGAAATTTTTTATAAGAGGTCTCAAGTAATCGTTACATATACAAAAGTCACATAAACCCCTACCAATACGAGGCCATCGCGCCAGTTGAGCCGCAATCCTTTCGGTATGAATACCAGTGGCAGAATCAAGAACGATATACCGAGCATCCAAAAGATATCGTTGGTCAACAAGCCTTGGTCTATTACTTTTATAGGTGTGATGATGGAAGTTATTCCCAATACGGCCAATAGATTGAAAATGTTCGATCCGATCAGGTTTCCAAGCGAAATGGCTTTGTCCTTTTTAATGACCGCGATGATCGAGGCTGCCAATTCCGGTATACTGGTGCCGATGGAAACGACGGTCACCCCAATGACCCGTTCGCTGACGCCATATACCGTGGCCAGACCTACGGCACCGTAGATCAATAGCTCTGAACCTCCCCAGAGCGCTACTCCGCCGACCCCAAGAAAAAGCACCGTTTTATGAAGGGGAAGCGGTAGGTCGTCTTCGGGCATTTCATCGACGACCGCCTGTTTTTGGAAGCGCAGCAGATATACTAAAAATAAGAACAGGGCAACCACCATGATGATGCCCTCATATTGTACTAGCTCTCCGTCAAAATAGATG
>JBATUY010000080.1:0-10132 GCA_049671465.1 Pricia sp.
TATGGCTTGATCGAGCACGATGACGGTACTACCGAAGAGGTAAAATTCAATTATAAAAAAAAATAGCTTGGAGGAGGACAAGAAAAAATGCGACGAATGTGGCAAGGTGATCATGGGCCGGGTCGACAAAAAATTCTGTTCGGATTATTGTCGAAACGCCTATCATAACAAAGTCAACAAAGACAGCAAAAACCTTATCCGAAACGTAAATAATAAATTGCGGAAAAATTATCGAATTCTAGATAGTTTCAGATTAAGGGACGGTAAAACCAGAACCACGCGTATCAAGTTAATCGACAAGGGGTTCGACTTTGACTTTCTCACCAACCTGTACACGACCAAAAAAGGAACGGTCTATTTTTTTGTTTATGATTTGGGATACTTGCCGTTGGACAACGACTATTATATGATCGTTAAGCGAGAGTGAAAAATTCTAGCCTCCACTTTATCAAATCGCTCTTTTTGCGGCGACAGGTTTTGAATGAGGAAACCGGTCTTGAAAGCGAACTACTACCCTGCCAAAAAAAATGCCTCCCAGAAGGAAAGCATTCATATACTTCAAATATTAATGTAAAACGGGATGCCGTTATTCGAAATACGGGCCGACAAACTACAGCTACCAATTCTGTCCGCTTAATTTCAAGGCGGCCGTTACGATATCCTTTCTACTGATCTGGCCCACTATTAGACCGTCTTGCATAACGGGGAGCCTTCTTCTATTATGCTTGTCGAAAATACCGGCCGCATCAAAAATGCTCATGTCGTGTGGAATGGTCTCCACCTCTTTGGTCATGAATTTTTCGACGCTTTTATCTAATATAGGCTGGTTAAAGTACCGACTTTCGGAAATGGTCTTCATACAATCGGCCTCCGAAATAATTCCGACCAAAAAGCCGTTGTCGTCGAGTACCGGTCCCCCCGAAATATTATGTTTGGCAAAAAGTTCCATCACTTCCAAAATGGACTGTTCCGGTGTAAAGGTCACCAGTTTTCGGGTCATATAATCGGTCACCATAATTGGAGCCTTATACTCTTTCTTCGTCGTTGTCTTGGCCCTAGGCCCCATAAAACTCTTGATTCCCATATCGATTTGGTTTTTGCGTTAATCTTTAAAGATAGGGAAAATTTTAATGCGTTTTTCAATAATCTTATCCTGAAACTCATAAATTCACACGCCTAACAGCTTAAAGTCGTGGATATAAAGTATCAGTAATCTCGGCATCAAGACCGAACCATCGAGAAACCCTAGCATCTCAAGACCCGATAAAGCATCCTAAAAAATTCAAGAATAGCTCAAAAAACAGGTCTACGCATTCTATACATTTATTAAATAATCGGTTTACATCGTGACCGCCTGGCAGAGTATGGTAAATGACATTAGATTCAGTTACGTGCCACGCTAAAGACTGTTTTTAAATTTTCATACATTTATCGCTAAGCATTATCCATGAAAAAGTTCGCCTCCGTAATTTCCCTTCTTCTCGTTCTGTTGGCCATCTATTGGGGCTTTCGGTCATCAATGCCCGTTTATAAAACCGATGCTTCCATCTCAGACACCTTGTTTTCAACGGATAGGACATTGGAACACGTAAAAGCTATTTCCCAAAAACCACATGCCGTAGGGTTTCCCGCACATGGCGAGGTTCGCAATTATATCATTGCCGAATTAGAGAAAATGGGATTGAAAACTACGGTACAGGAGGGTTATGCTATGGGCGGTGGCGCAAACCTCAGCAAGGCGAAAAACGTTCTGGCCCGAATTGAAGGTTCAAAAGCTGGTGGAAGCGATGATAACGGGTACAACAAATCCCTACTTCTACTTTCCCATTACGACAGCAATCCGCACTCATCGCTCGGTGCAAGCGATGCGGGCAGCGGGGTCGCCACTATTTTGGAAAGCGTGCGAGCCTATATAGCAAAGACTAACACACCAAAAAACGATATCATCATCCTTATTTCGGATGCCGAGGAACTGGGACTGAACGGCGCGCAACTCTTTGTCGACGAACATCCTTGGGCAAAGAATGTCGGACTGGTCTTGAATTTCGAGGCACGCGGCAGCGGCGGGCCCAGTTACGCGTTCATCGAAACGAACCGGGGCAATCAAAACCTGTTGCGGGAGTTTATCAAGGCGAATCCTGAATATCCCATGGCGAACTCGCTGTATTACAGTATTTATAAATTGCTGCCCAACGATACCGATCTGACCGTTTTTCGGGAAGATAGGGATATCGACGGTTTCAACTTCGCCTTTATCGATGACCATTACGACTATCATACCGCCCAAGATACTTACGAGCGGCTGGACAAAAATACCTTGGCGCATCAGGGCAGTTACCTAATGCCCCTGCTCCAGCATTTTGGCGACGCGGATTTGAACCACCTTAAAAGCTTGAACGATTTTGTCTATTTCAACATTCCGTTTTTTGGGATGGTTTCTTATCCCTTTGAATGGATCTGGCCGATGTTCGGGCTCGCGGCCATCCTATTTATAGTTCTCATCATCCATGGATTCCGCCATAAAAGCTTGCAAGTTCGCGGTATACTGGCCGGGTTTGTTCCCCTGCTGCTTAGCTTGGGCGTGAACGGTCTCGTCGGGTTCTACGCCTGGCCTATACTCAAAAAGCTGTATCCGCAGTATCAAGATATGCTGCATGGTTTCACCTATAACGGCCATACCTATATCGCCGCTTTTGTGCTCTTTGCCGTAGCGGTCTGTTTCGGGGCGTACTATGTATTCCGAAAGGTAAGCCTTGCCAATTTATTAGTAGCTCCACTTTTGCTATGGATAGGGCTAAGCGGCCTCATAGCCGTTTATCTCGATGGCGCCAGTTTTTTTATCGTAACTGTATTCGCCCTGTTGGCGGCGTGGTACGTTATCTTGAACCAGAAACGGCCGAACCTGTTCTTGATGGTCTTTTTGGCGCTTCCGGCCATTTGGTTGTTCAGTCCGCTGGTCGAAGGCTTTGTGGTCGGGTTAGGCCTAAAAATGCTCGCGGCCGCTACCTTGTTGACGACGCTGATTTTTTTTCTATTGCTGCCCGTTTTCGGGTTCTATGAGAATAAAAGATCTCTAGCCTATCTCGGTTTCGTACTGTTCTTTGGATGTTTTATTTCCGCCCATCTCAATTCCGGTTTCGATAGCGACCATGCCAAACCCAGTAGTCTCGTATATGCCTTGGATACGGATACCAATTCAGCCCAGTGGGCAACCTATGACCAGGTACTTATCGATTGGAACGCTGCCTTTTTAGGGCCAGGGAAATCATCCGTAGAAACAGGAAGTCTTCCTGTTTTGAGCAGCAAGTACAGCTCAAGATTCAGTTATGTGGCCGAGGCACCTACCGCAAATATAGCAGGTCCGTCTATAGAAACCACTAGGGATACGATTATCAGCGGAAAGCGTTTGCTCGAAATAAGAGTCGTTCCACAGCGCAATGTCAACAGACTCGAAGTATTCGCGAACGATGCGAATATCTCCTCCGCATCGGTCAACGGCATTCCCCTTTCCAAATACGCTACAGCAGCAGCAAAAGACGGAAAGCTATTTACCCATTACGTCAGTGACAACGATGCTACCGAACTGCAACTGAGCCTTCCTGAAAATCAACATTTGGAACTACGTTTTTATGAAGCGTCCAACGACTTGGTGCAGCATCCTCTTTTCGATGTCGACAAGCGGCCGGCGAACAGTATTCCCATGCCATTTGTGTTGAACGATGCTATTATTACGGTTAGCACGCTGAAATTTTAAATCATTTTCATCAGGTATCGCGCTGCATGCAATCGACAACACTTGATGCTACGCAGACGGAGCCCTACTAAAATAGAGAACATATGAAGACAAACACTATTGCAGTTATGGGATGCGGATGGCTGGGACTTCCATTGGCTAAAACCTTGATGGCCGATGGGTATCGAATTCACGGCAGTACGACATCCAAAGAAAAATTGATGTTGCTTGAAGACGCCGGCATCCATCCCTTTAAAATATCGCTCACAGAGGACGCCATAATTGGGGATATAGAGGACTTTCTGGCCAAAGCGGATACCCTGATTATCAATGTGCCACCCAAACTGAGGGGCGAAAATAACGAGAACTATGTCAAGAAAATGCAGCTGTTGCACGGGGCTGTACAAGCATCCAAAGTAAAGAGAATTATTTTCGTCAGTAGTACGGCGGTGTACGGCGATATCGAGGGCGAGGTAACCGAGGCGACAGCTCCCCAACCTGCGACCGAATCGGGCAGACAGCTGTTGATTTCCGAAGCTATCTTTCGCGGAGACCCGTCACTGAAAACTACGATCATCCGGTTTGGAGGATTGACCGGCCCGGAAAGACATCCCGTAACCATGCTATCCGGAAGAAAGAACCTATCTAATGGAAACTTTCCCATCAACCTCATCCATCTTAACGATTGCATCAAAATCATCTCCGAAATCTTAAAAAACAGTTGGTGGGGAGAAACGCTCAATGGGGTCTACCCGTACCATCCGACGAAACAGGAATACTACACTTCAAAAGCTATCGGAAAAGGATTACAAGTTCCTGATTATGATGCCCCTAGCGTAAAAAAGGGTAAAACCGTGTCTTCCTACATTCTTACAACGCTCAAGAATTTCGAGTTTACTACAACGTTATAGTTTGCGTTCACCACACATATTCGCACTTTCACAACAAAGTCCGTCGATTATTGCTGCCAGGGCCTGCATTTCATCGATTAAAACCTAAATTTGAGGCATAATCTTAAACTATTTGCCATGGAAAATTCAAGTTTACGGAGGCGAGTTTTGATGGAAATCGAAAACTTGATCGCCCGAAGTTGTCCGAAGCAAAAAGTTTCCCCAAAGTTTGAAAATCTGCACGTTGCGATTATCAAAAATCATTACAATGCAGCTGATGTCGTTTTCGATTACCACCGAAGACGCGTAGAATTGGACATCGTAATCGACGATACCGCTTACGACCCGAAAAAGGTCAACCTGAGCGTACCGACCTTACATGCCAATCTATGGTTCAGGAATCTTTGTGATTTCTTGAAGACCTGTATTGACCAAGACTCTAAAAGTGTGGCTTTTTACGCCGGGCTTTTACAGTCATACCAAAGTAACGAGCTTTCGCTCGTTGCCTAACAAGTAACTACCAAACCAACCTATAAAGAGGATGCCTTCGGGCGTCCTTTTTTTATGGGCTTATTTCAAAAATGGTCAGTTCTCCAAAAGTTTTTTTACCTGTTGCGATGATGACCTCCGGCAGGTTCGTCAAAAATTCAATGAAGAACATAGATGTGTCACCCATGTTCGTTCGCCAAGCTTTCCGTTCACTATGCAGTCTTTGAGACCTTTAACAAGAAAGCAGCAATAATTATAGTATTTTTGCACACCGAAAAGCGAAATAAGCAGAGGGTAAACCCCTGCGCCGATGACAAAATTTCAAAATGTAAACCTCTTATGAAAAAAATTTCAACCCTATTACTTTTTAGCATTTGCCTTACGGCGACCGCCCAATCCAACAGCGATTTGCAAAAACACTTCGAGGCATTTTATCAAGAGATGCGTCTTCAGGGCGATGTCGATGGCGTTGTCAATGCCCTTACGCATTTGAACGTGCTATCGCCATCAAAAGAACGCAAAGATACTCTAGCCTATGTGTACGCCAATAATAACCAGCATTTACAGGCACTGAACACTATTGGCATCGAAAAAGATTCCACAGATTCCGACATGGCGGTGCAGGTCAAGGCGATTTCCCTAAAAGCCCTGAACCAGCCCAAACGCGCCCTAGAGCAGTTCGAGGAGCTTTACAAAAGACAGCCTAACGCCTATCTGGCTTACGAACTGGCCGACCTTAAGATACAGACCGGCAATAACGCCGGGGCCGGGGCGAATATTGAATATGGCATCGCCAATGCCAAAGACGATATGAAATATGCGTTCTACGAAAGGCAGCAGCCTTATGAGGTGCCCTTGAAAGCAGCATTTCTTCACCTGAAAGCTTTAACGCAATACAACAAGGATAAAGATAATGTCGACGCCGCCGTAGCACTTATCGACGAGGCGCTTGCCATCGACCCGAACTTTAATCTGGCCAGTTTGAGCAAACAAGCTTTAGAGGCAAGAAAGACGCCCCCGCCTGCCACACCTGCGCCGGATTCCGTACAGACCAAGGTCGAGGAGCCTATAGTCTCAGATAAAAAAGAGAAGAAAGAAAAGAAAAAGAAGAACAAAGATTGAGTCACTCATCTAAAGGCAGAATCATATTGTTTTAAGATACGAGACCGATACAATTATAGAGCCAATAACCTAAAATATTTGATTTAGTTATTGGCTCTTTGCTTTCGTTTATTGTCAAGATTTTTAGTAAAAACTGCGGAAGTTCTTCGCCCATAAGAATAGAACAAATCTCTAATCTGTGTTCACTCTTCCAATATCAAATCGGTGTTCAGTGTATTGTTCACCACTACGTTGAACTGTTCGCGAAAAGCACTGTACGCGTTTATCATTTCGACTACCGATTTTCGAGGGTCTTTACGATAGAAAATGTCGCCCTTGACTTTTAACATATAGGTCTTAAAGACTTTTTGACGGCTTTTTACCTGCGGTATGTCAAATTTTTCAGGATACTTTGAAGTTTCCAATGCGTTCTGCTTCTCTATGACATCTTCGATGGTCAGTTTCAGGTCGTCGCGGTTTGCAACGTTATAAAGGGCGTCAAAACTTACCTCAAACGCATTGTATTCGGTCCAGTCCTTTAAAACATCTTGCGCTTTTGCATTGACTTCGGATTTTTTCGGCCATTTTTCGGTGGATATTTCATAGGTGGACGTATCGTTCGAGACCAATTCCGGTTTTTTATCTTGGCAGCATGTAAATCCAAAACACACTATCGCCAAAAGGATGATTCTTACCATAAATCAAAGGTATGAATTTTAGGAAACGGTATCTTTACGCCCTTGAACATATCTTGAATCCAGTTTATACCTAAAGGAGACTCCATGCAAAAATATATTTTGATCATAGGCGCTTGCGGACAGATAGGCACCGAACTCACCTACGCGCTAAGGGACAAATACGGTAATGACCGCGTTATTGCCAGCGACATACGCAAGGGTGACGAAGATTTGATGAAATCAGGGCCTTTCGAAATTCTCGATGCCACCAATTACGATGCCTTGGAAGAGGTCGTCGCCTATTACGAGATTGAAGAGGTATATTTAATGGCCGCTATGTTGAGCGCGACCGCGGAGAAATTCCCCATGCGGGCGTGGAACCTAAACATGAATTCCCTATTCAATGTGCTCAATTTGGGCAAGGAAAAGAAAATCAAAAAAATATTCTGGCCTTCGAGTATTGCCGTTTTCGGAATTAACACCCCGAAATCCGACACGCCCCAAAGTACTATCATGGAGCCGAGCACCGTATATGGCATCAGTAAACAATCGGGGGAACGCTGGTGCGAGTATTATCACCATAAATTCGGGGTCGACGTGCGAAGCGTTCGCTATCCGGGACTCATCAGCTGGAAAACCATGCCCGGTGGCGGCACCACCGATTATGCCGTAGAAATTTATCACAAGGCCTTATCCGAAGCGAAATATAACTGTTTTCTAAAGGCCGACACCGCCCTGCCCATGATGTTTATGGACGATGCCATCCGCGCTACCCTACAAATTATGGAAACGGATTCCGAAAAAGTCAAAATTCGTTCGTCGTACAACCTCTCCGCTATGAGTTTTACGCCTTCGCAAATGGCTGAGAGTATTCAAAAACATATTCCTGATTTTGAGATGTCGCATGACCCCGATTTTCGACAGGCCATTGCCGATTCGTGGCCAAGCAGCATCGATGACTCCAACGCAAAATCGGATTGGCAATGGTCTGCCGAATTTGATTTGGAGAGAACTACCGAAGAAATGTTGAAGAATCTCCGCTAAAGACGACAAATGATTGAGCTAAGCATATTTTCAACACTGCGAATATCAAAAGTATTGCTGGATAAAGACAATGCTTTGCCATTAATTTCTTCGTGCTTTCTATCTAGTACTACAGTAAGCCAGCGTACTTTTTTAGAACATCAGCTTCAGTAAATGTATCGAGAAGACTATGCTCGGCGGGATTTATTAGGTAACGCCTATTCAACGCCTCACGGCCCAACAGCATTCTGTAGTTCATCGTATCTCTGCTTGCCAGCGTCAATTTAATGTTAAAGGTGTCTTTACCCAGCGTTAACGGGGTTCGAATCATCAAACGTTCTTCGGATGCGCCCATGCTGCTCTTGATCAAC
This sequence comes from Pricia sp., assembly GCA_049671465.1. Classification (GTDB taxonomy): domain Bacteria; phylum Bacteroidota; class Bacteroidia; order Flavobacteriales; family Flavobacteriaceae; genus Pricia. The sequence continues at coordinate 8,285 of JBATUY010000080.1, forward strand.
TTTGTTCGCAGTAACTTCGCTTCACATTTAATCAGTATGCTCAAATCATCTTGAATCGGATCCACTTCGAACCGTACCCAGTCAACGCCATCTTTTTCGAACACTTCGATATTGACGGCATGTATCGAAGATGTTTTTGCGCCTGAATCTACTCGCGCTTTAATCGCCGGAATACCCAGTTTTTTGAACGCGCACCACTCTTCACTTCCTACTATCTTTAATTTATCCAAACTCCTTCATTTTTAAATTCACCGCATCTTAAAGGTTACATTTTTCGATCCTGTCGGTCAACAAAGCAAAAACATCTCACTTTCTTCGAAGTTCGTAAACATCGGTTCTACGGTCCTTTAGATTACGGACCGCGCCAAATTGGTTCAACTCGCGCAGCAAATCGATATCGACATCGGCAATTAAAATCATTTCGGCATTGGGAGTAGCCTCGGCCTTAACGCCATTGGTCGGAAACGAAAAATCACAGGGCGTAAATACCATGGACTGTGCGAACTGAATATCCATATTCTGTACTTTGGGCAGGTTGCCGACACTTCCGGCGACGGCCACGTAACATTCGTTTTCGATGGCCCGGGCCTGCGCACAATGGCGGACCCTTGAAAAGCCGTTTTGGGTGTCGGTCAGAAAGGGTACGAAGAGTATATCCATTCCATCATCGGCAAGCAGTCGGCTCAACTCGGGAAATTCAACATCGTAACAGATGAGCACGCCTATTTTTCCGCAATCGGTATCGAAGGTTTTCAGGCCTTTTCCACCTTGCAGACCCCAGACCTTGGCCTCATCGGGAGTGACATGCAGCTTTTCATAACGTTCGACCGAACCGTCCCTTTTGCAGATATGGCCTACGTTGTAAAGACGGTCGCCTTTCATTTCGGGCATGCTCCCCGTAATAATATTGATATTATAGGATACCGAAAACTCCGAAAATTTCTGAACAATGGCCTCCGTGTGTTTGGCCAGCTCACGGATTGCCTCGGCTTCGGGCATATGGTTGTTCTCCGCCATCAAAGGGGCGTTGAAAAACTCCGGGAACAAGGCAAAATCAGAACGGTACCCCGAAACGGAATCGATAAAGAATTCCGCCTGCTCCAATAGGTCATCCAAATTTTTATAGGAACGCATTTGCCACTGAATCAGCCCCAAACGTACCACCTTTTTCTTGGCAGCCACCTTCTTCGAAGGTTTTTGATAATAGATATTATCCCACTCCATCAAGACGGCAAAGTCATTAGAGGCCTCATCACCATCGAGGTAGTTCTTTAAAATCTTTGCGGGATGAAAATCGTTGTTGATCTGAAAACTGAGCACGGGGTCATGAATCTCTTTCCGCCTGACCTTCTCGATATATTTTTTAGGGGTCAGGGTGTCGGCGTATTCATGGTAATTGGGGATTCTTCCGCCAAAGGCGATACTTTTTAAGTTCAACTTTTCGCAAAGCTCCTTCCGGTAATCGTAAAGCCGTCTACCCAATCGCAAGCCACGAAACTCGGGTTTGATAAACACATCGATGCCATATAGCACATCGCCATCTGCGGTGTGCGTGCTGAACGTTTCCTGACCGGTAATTTCTTGATAGGTATGGTTGTCTTCAAAGCGATCGTAATCAACGATTATGGAGAGGGAACAACCTGCAAGCTGTCCGTTCACTTTAATGACTGCTTGCCCCTCTGGAAACAATTTGATCAGTGATTTGATCTGTTTTTCTTCCCAGTAGTTGTCGGGAATGTTTTTGTAGACTTCCTTCATGGCCGTTTTTAGCTCCTGATAATCTTTCAGGTCTAAAAACTTCAGTTCTACATTTTCTATATCTTTTGCAATGATGCGGGGTGTTTGGTA
>JBATUY010000081.1:0-2943 GCA_049671465.1 Pricia sp.
CTTTTTTCTGGTTCACGTGTAAATAGATCATTCTCTTAATGAAATTCTTTTTAAAATAAATACTGCTGAAAGAATCAGGGGCGTCGACCAATTGCCTGAGGGAATGAGAAAGTTCTTCTTTGAACCATTGGCCAACCGGTGTTTCAAAAGCTCTCTTTTTTCGGTCTATGATTGATGATGGTAGCCATTCTTCCGCTGCTTTCCGATGTACGTATTTAGTGATACTGCCTTTGAGCTTCAAATGCGAGGGTAAAGTCTCTATAAAATTAATAAGGTCGATATCAAGGTAAGGCACACGGTTTTCTATAGAGTTGGCCATGGTCATCTTATCGTTGAATAACAAGAGGTTATCCGGTAACATGCTGCGTGTATCCATAAAGAGAAGTTTTGACAACGAATCCGCATTTTTATCGGTCTTTTCATATTGGTCGACAAATAATGCTTTCTGATCTTCTTCGATCAGGTGCGTCAGCTCATCCTTAAATAAGTTCTTTTTCAGTTCTGGGGTAAATAAGGTATAGATGGCAATAAACCGCTCAAGCTCCCCTTTAAATTGAGATGAATAAACCCCTCGCTCAATACTACTGTTCCCCGGAAATAGTTTAGAAGCCCATGACAACGGAAGCGTGGAAAGTATGCTTTGATACTCTGCTAAAAATTTGGCGCCTTTGTATCTTTTGTAACCGGCCATAGGTTCATCGGCACCCTGACCGCTCAATACTACTTTCACATGTTGAGAGGCTAAACGTGACACGTTAAAGAGTGCCGGAATGGTTGGTTCGGCAATCGGTTCCTCGGTATGATAGAACGATTCATAGAAGCAGTTCATATACTGTTCTCGGTTCATCAACATTTCGTAATGTTCAGACCCGATAATACGTGCAGTCTCTGCTGCATCGGCCGTTTCGTTGAAGTTACCTTTTCCCTCAAAGCCCACGGTAAAGGTTTTTATTCTGTTGGTACTACGTCTCGCCATCAAAAAACCCAGTACGGCAGAATCAAGACCTCCGCTCAATAGCAAACCAACGGGCACATCACTCAATAATTGTCTTTCTACCGACTGTTCCAAAAGGGTCTTATATCTAGCAATAGCATCGGCTTCTGTAATCGAATCATCAATCTTCTGAAGTTTATTCCAGTAATTGCATAGACGAATACCGTCTTTATGGTCGAACTCCAAATAGGTAGCCGCTTCCAATTTTTTTATATCCTGAAATAAAGTGTGGGGTGCCGGGTTATAGCGAAAGGTCAAGAATGAATTGACCGCCTTGACATCGATTTGCTTATCGTAATCCGGATTGGATTTGATGATCTTAATTTCTGAGCCAAAGATTAATTTGTCGCCTTTGAAGTAATAATAAAGTGGTTTGACACCGAAAAAATCTTTGGCCAAGAATACTTTCCTCTTTTCTTTATCAAGAAAAGCAAATGAAAAGATACCGTTAAAATCCTTGATTCCTTCAATGCCATATTCCCTTAGATAATAAAGTATGGTTTCGGTATCTGATGTTCCGGCGAATTTAACGTGGGACAATTTTTGCCGTAATAATCTATGATTATAGATTTCACCGTTGAAAACGATACAATACCTACCGCACTGCGAATACATAGGTTGGTTGCCAGTCTCTGAAAGGTCTATAATCGATAATCGGGTATGCCCTAAAAATACGCGGTGGTCTCCACACTGGTCCTCTATTAGAGCTTGGTAATCAGGACCTCGATGGGAAATCTGATTGATATCAGAATTGGTTAAAACGCTATTTATAGTTCCTGCTATTCCGCACATATGGCTTTCGTTGGTTTTTTGGTCAAAATTTATATCCGGTTGGTACGGTGCATATTCATTGCCTCTTCATATAGTGCCGTTAAATTTTTGGATTTTTCAAATATGTCCAATCTTTCCTTGGTATATCGCTTCGCATTCGAACCGATTTCAATTCTCAACAGTTCACTTTCGTGCAATAATCTTAATTTATCGGCAACGGCCAAATAATCATGTTCTTTTACCAAGAATCCCGTCTTACGGTCCTCCACTACCGCCGGTATGCCTCCATGATAGGTAGAAATTACCGGTAGGCCACTTGCCATGGCTTCCACTAAAGCCCCAGGAATACCTTCCTTGTCGTTCTCGGGAGTTGTAATACTAGGGTGAAGAAAAACGTTAGCGCGTTCTAGAAATTTATTGAATTTTGAACCATGGCGTATCGCGCCGTGAAAATGTACGATATCGGTTAAACCATTGGACGTGACATAATTTTTTAAATGGGCTTCGTAAAATCCTTGACCGACTAAATTGTATTGTATGTCGATTTTCGGATTACTCTCTTTCAATTCATTTATGGCTTTTAAAACAGTAAGATGACCTTTGACGGGATATAAACTTGCTATCGTCAATAAATTGTATTTACCGTTGGTCAAGGAATAATCCCTGACGGTGTCAAAGCGTTTTGTATCGATACCGTGATAATGTACCCGGAGCTTTTCTTTCGGGCAGCCGAGTTTAAGAAGGTCATTTTCCATCTCCTCGGTCATGGCCAATATCAAATCGTAATCATCGAAAACCCGGTGGCAGTAAGGTCGAGTGAAAAATTTCATTTTTTCGGGAAAAACCGAAACATCATAACCGTAGCAAGAACAAATTTTAGGAAGGTCGAGATTCTTCGTAAGCGGATGAAACATTGAAGCATCCGTTAGATAATGGGCGTGTATGATTCTTGGGGAAATAATTTGAAGTTGTTTTTGGAAATACTTTTTGTGGGCGCTCCTTAAAATTTTCGTTGATAAATATGCGTTTTTTGGAGGGGCGTATACTTCCGCACTCGTGTCGAGATTATCAAGATATTCAATAGTAAAAACACTATGGGGATACTTCTTAATCCCGTTGATTTGATTAGCGATAAAAGTTTCGGTCGCACTGGTGAACTTTCGTTCGAGGTGTAAAAT
>JBATUY010000082.1:0-5248 GCA_049671465.1 Pricia sp.
TTTTCCATTCAAACGGAGCACCAGATGCTCGAGGTTAAAACTCAAAGCACCGTAACAAGGGAGTATAGTCAATTTCACGACGCCTTTTTTTCACCGGCTTGCAAGGCGGTTACGATGAATGAAGCCCTGATGGCGTTACAAGGTACTTCGCTCGATATTTTAGAAGCAAAACAGTATATTTTAGATTCCATTTTTATTCGCAAAACGGAAGCCGATATCAGGGAGTATGCCACAGTTTCGTTTCAACCGCAGCGATCGGTTTTCGATGCTGCCTACGAGCTGATGCAGCGCATCTATACCGATTTTGACTTCGTGTCGGGTTTTACTAGCATCTCTACGCCCATTGCAGAGGTCATGAAAGAGAAAAAGGGGGTCTGCCAAGATTTTGCCCAAATCGCTATCGCTTGTATCCGTTCAATCGGGCTGCCGGCGCGTTACATAAGCGGTTATATCGAGACCGTACCTCCAGAAGGTAAGGAAAAACTGGTCGGTGCCGATGCGTCGCACGCGTGGTTCTCGATATGCATACCCGGTTTCGGATGGGTCGATTTTGACCCTACGAACAACTTGATTCCAATGGACCAACATATCGTTGTAGGATGGGGCAGGGATTACTACGATGTACCCCCGCTTAAAGGCGTCGTCTACGGAAGCGGCAAAAGTGCCCTAAAAGTATCCGTTGATATTACAAGGGCGACCTAACCGTTCAAGGGCTAGGCGATGTACGAACACCAATTTTCGATACTTATTCTTACAGATACCCAAAAATAACGGGCAACTATTATCATATCCTTACTACGTATTAATACGTAATTTTATAATTTTCCATTTTCTAATTCTATGCAGAAAAAGGAAGCACATAAAACGATTTGTTCCTATTGCGGCGTGGGCTGCGGTATGTTGGTAGAAGTAGATGCCAAAGGAACCATTTCTTTGGAAGGTGATGCGGAATACCCGTCGAACAAAGGGATGCTTTGCTCAAAGGGAAGAAACCTCAACTATGTTGCACAAGACACTAGCGACCGTATTCTATACCCCCAAATGCGATGGAGCCGCAGCCACCCGATGCAACGGGTATCTTGGGATAGCGCTTTTGAACGCGCAGCGGCCGTTTTTACCTCTATCATCGAAAAACACGGGCCGAACAGCGTAGGCTTTTACGTATCGGGACAGTGCCTAACCGAGGAATATTACCTCGTCAACAAGCTGACCAAGGGTTTTATCGGCACCAATAACATTGATACCAATTCCCGGTTATGTATGAGCTCCGCTGTAGTGGGCTATAAAAAAACGGTAGGTGAAGATTCCGTTCCCATATCCTATGAAGACATCGAGTTGGCAGATTGCTTTTTGATTGCCGGTGCCAATCCCGCTTGGTGCCATCCTATTTTATACCGTAGGCTGGAAAAGCACAAAGAAGAAAATCCAGAGGTTAAAATAATCGTTGTCGACCCCCGAAAGACCCAGACCTGTGCATCCGCAGATCTACACCTTCAAATTCTTCCGGGCACGGATGTGATCCTGTTCAATGCCATCGCCCGATGGTTGATCGAAAAACGCTTCATCGATAAAAATTTCATTAAAAAACACACCTCGAATTTTGAGGCCTGTAAACAGTCTGCCTTTTCCCTGTCTATTCGTGAGGCCGCCGGAAAATGCGGAATTACCGCCGGTGACATCAGAAAGGCCGCCCAATATATCGGGGAAGCCAGCAAGTTTATCAGTATGTGGACGATGGGCCTCAACCAAAGCGTCATCGGGGTTTCCAAAAACGTTTCCCTTATGAACCTTTCGTTGTTGACCGGACAGATCGGAAAACCGGGATGCGGCCCGTTTTCGTTGACCGGACAGCCCAATGCCATGGGCGGTCGCGAGGTTGGCGGAATGGCCAGTCTATTGGCCGCGCATCGAGATTTGGGCAACCCGTTGCACCGAAAGGAAATCGCCGAATTCTGGGGCGGCACCAAAATTAATTCCGAACCCGGCTATACCGCCACCGAAATGTTCGATGCCCTTGAAAACGGAAAATTGAAGGCGATTTGGATTATCTGCACCAACCCGGCGGTAAGTATGCCTAATGTAAACCATACGATAAAAGCGTTGAAAAACGCCCCTTTCGTGGTCGTACAAGATATTTCGTACCGCTCCGAAACCACCGAATTTGCCGATTTGCTGCTGCCCGCAGCAGGATGGCTAGAGAAAGAGGGCACCATGACGAATTCAGAACGGCGTATCAGCTATCTGCCCAAGGTAATCGATGCTCCCGGAGAGGCCCTCCCCGATGCGGAGATTCTTTGGCGTTTCGCACAGGCCATGGGTTACAAAGGCTTTGATTACGAAAATGCCAGCGAGGTGTACGACGAGCACTGTCTGCTGACCAAGGGAACAAATATCGATGTATCGGGACTCTCGTACGACCGATTGAAGTCCGAAGGCAGTTTTCAATGGCCCGTACCCCACACCAAACATCCGGGCACTCCCCGATTGTTCACCGATTTACAATTCTATACCAGTGATAAGAAAGCGCATTTCAATGCTCCTCAGAGCCTTTTCAACAAGTCAGAGGAAACCGATGCCGACTTCCCCCTAGTACTTACTACGGGAAGGGTAAGGGACCAATGGCATACCCGTACCAAGACCGGAAAGGTCAAACGGCTGCTCACCCATATTCCACAGCCTTATCTTGAAATCAATACCATCGACGCCTATCTCCGAAACCTTAAAGAAGGGGATATTGCCGTGATACAAAGCCGGCGGGGCGAGGTACAGGTCAAGGTGAAAATCAATTACGACATTCGTGAAAAGGTCGTATTTCTGCCGATGCACTGGGGCAAAATATTGAACAATGATTTCGGTCGGGCCAACAATCTGACGAACGACCTGGTCGATCCCGTTTCAAAAGAACCGGATTTTAAATACTGCGCCGTTCAGGTTAAAAAGTACGTAAAACCACAACAAAAAATTATCATTATTGGAGCGGGCGCGGCGGCCTACCGATTTATACAGACCTATCGCGAGAAGAACAAAAAAGATGAACTGCACGTCTTTTCCAAAGAAAACGATCCGTTTTACAATAGGGTTCTGCTTCCCGAATATGTAAACGATGACCTTTCTTGGAGCGCACTTGAAAAACTAAAGATCGGCGAACTGCAAAAATTAGATGTCACCCTTCACCCGGGGCTTGGTATCGCGGAAATCGACAGGGCCAACAAACAGGTCACCGATGCCGATGGAAATCAACATGATTATGACCTTCTGATTATGGCCACCGGCAGTCGGTCGTTCGTACCCATCGACGTCGATATTAAACTACCGGGTCGCTTTACCATGCGCGAACGCGGTGACGCCGAGCGCCTTAAGGCCTATTTACGGGAAACCGGCCTACCATCGAACGAACAGCATGTCGTTATCGTCGGGGGTGGACTTTTGGGATTGGAACTTGCCGCCGCCCTTAAAAAAATAGAAGTCAATATCAGCATCATCCAGAGGGCACCGCGCTTGATGGAACGTCAACTGGACCGGGTGGCGAGCCGATTACTAGCCGAAGACGTAGCGGAACGGGGCATCAAGACCTATTTCGACAACGAAGTCAGTACGGTATTCGAAGAAAAAGACCATCGGCATGCGCTACTGGTCAACCTTAAGACGGGGCGCACCATCTCCTGCAATGCAGTCGTATATGCCATAGGTACAAGACCGAATATCGAATTGGCCAAGCAATGTGGCCTTAACACTCGGCGTGGCGTTCAGGTAAACGCCTATTTACAGAGCAACGACCCTTCGATCTTTGCTCTCGGCGAGGTCGCGGAATTTGAAAACAACCTCTTTGGGATAACCTCGGCAGCAGAGCAACAGGCCGATGTGGCCGCGAAATTTATTCTTGGTGATTTTAGCAGTATTTATTCCGGGTCGGTGTTGATGAACATTCTAAAATTTGAAAACCTAGACCTGTGCAGTATCGGCATGGTCAACGCACCTAACAATGATGCTAGCTACGAGGAAATTATTCTGATGGATGTGAGCCAACGTTTCTACAAAAAATGTATCGTAAAAGACGACACTTTGAAAGGTGCCATTTTGATAGGGGATAAAAATGAGTTTGCGGAATTCAAACGCTTGATCGAAGAAGAAATCGAGCTTTCCGAAAAAAGAAACGAGCTCTTAAGGGGTCGATCCAATGCAGCGCCGCTTAAGGGCGAAATGGTATGTTCATGCAGCCAAGTGGGCGATGGCAACCTCATTGATGCCATCGCCGACGGATGTTCCGATTTCGCAAAACTCTGTTCCGAAACCGGGGCCGGACTGGGATGTGGCAGCTGCAAACCGGAAGTCAAGGCTATCTTGGACCAACAATTGGTCTCTTAAAAACGAGCACAATACCGCACCGAGTTACGGAAAGCGGCGGCGATGAACGGCGAATAAGACCAACAAGCAAAAAATGGCGACGATGAACGATGATTTACACCGTATATTGATAAAAGGAGGCGTGACCTCTCCCGGTGAGCTGAAGGATAGTATCGCGATGCTGGAAGCCGCCGGGCTGAAGGAAGTCCACTTTGGTTCCCGACAAGATCTGCTTTTTCCGTTGAAAGGGATATCCGAAGAACGGTTAAAAAATATGTCCCAATTCCATACGGACATCCAGAGTGATAGAAGGTATCAAAATATCGTCTGTTCTTACCTTGCCGCCGATATATTTGACATGACCTATTGGCTCAAAGGTTCTACCTATCTGTATATTTTAGAGGCTTTCGACTATCTTCCGAAACTTAAAATAAATATTACCGACCCCCAGCAACGTTTGGTACCTATTTATAACGGCAACCTAAATTTTATAGCCTCAAAAAATGAGGATTACTGGTATCTGAACCTGAAATTACCGCATTGGAAGTCGACGGCCGACTATCCCGTATTGATTTATACCTGGGATATTGCACAAATTTCAAAAGCGATTGAAGATATTCATGAAGATATTCAAGATGTCGACGAGCTATTTTTTATCCTGAATAAAAATCTCGACACCAATAACAAGACCATCGAACAAAAACTGGTTATTCCTTACACGACTTTCCCTTATTATGAAGGGATGAACCGTATGGGATTGGACCAATACTGGCTTGGGCTCTACTGGCGAAACAACCGATATGACCTCGCGTTTTTAAAAGAATTTTGCGGCTTCTGTTTAGACAATAGCATCGGTAAAATCGGAATTACCCCTTGGAAATCATTGATCGTCAAAGGTATACCC
>JBATUY010000083.1:0-11589 GCA_049671465.1 Pricia sp.
GCTTCGACATCGAATATCTGTACGACATCACCTCTTTTAGCTCGCTTCAAGGCCGTTTTAGCCATGCCGTTCAACTTGTTACCGTTGACACTAACAGTTGGCTGACCGGGCACTTTGAATTTAAAGCCGCTTACAGCTAGGTTCAAGTCGAAATCGAAATCTTCCAACATCGCACCGATAGTAGCGATTTCCAAGTTGCTCTTCGGCAATTTGACCGTACCGTCTTGCTTGCTCACCGTACCTGCGGGCCGTGGAATATCCTTAATTCGGAATTCGGCTGGCGTAGAGATACGTTGCCCATCAGGTAAGGTACCGGAAGCGGTAATCTTAACGGTTCTACCTTTACCTGGGTTCATGATGTACTTGCTAGCACTTACTTTTTTAAGACCAGGGGCAGATGCGCTCACCTTGTTGTCAGGAATTCCAGGAATGGAAATCGACATAGGGTTGGCCACACCGCGATACACAACGTTCATCTTATCGGCAGCGATCAAAGCGGAATTCGGCTTGCTAATAACAGCGAAGCTGTTATTAACGGGAACTTCGATTTCGTTGCCATCTTGCTGAAAGTATAGCGTACCTTTTACTTCGTGGTCACCCGGTGAACCTGCACCGATCAACATTTTGACGCCACCGGCCTCCAAACGATAATCCGTACCTTCCGAAAGCTTGCGACCGTCTAAAGTCAAATCGGCTTTTACCGGAGTTGAAGAATTATCCGTTTTGCTGATGATAATCTTTCCATCGTACTTTTCGCCAGCGTAGTAAGCAGACTTGCTTCCCATTAATGACGTAGCAAAGTTCTTCAACGATACCTGGCTGCTCAATTCGCCTTCCAACATCGCTTTCAAAGCTGATTCCTCGGTAGCTTTGACGTCAGCTTGCAAAGCGGTCAATTTGGCCAATGAAGCTACCTGTGGGAAACCTTCATAGTGATAATTGATCCAATCTTGCATACTTCCGTCACGCTTTTCGACTTTACCGTTTTCGTTACCGGTCTCAAATCGCGCTTTCACGGATGATTTGATTCCTTCGGGAACGATAGCGGATACCTGCGTTCGGTAATCGTTGATACGCTTCATGAACTCTTTTCCGCCCTCGGCGAGGTTGTCGCCTTGAAAGAACAGTGCATCCAAGTAATCGGACTTGTCCATGACCGCATAATCTTTCGGATCTTCTGTGTCGGCCATCATTTCGGTTTTGATACCGTCAAGATAGTTGTAATATTCCGAAGACATTTCTTTGATACGCTGTGCATTTGCATACAACTCTGCGTATTTTTCAGCATCTTCCGATGCTTTCGTCTCTAGATTAGCCAAGTAATTTTCGTTACTATCGACCATCTTTTCGTTCGAAGCCTCTAGCTTTTCGTTCATGATACCGAACGCTGCCAGTACTTCTTTACTCATGTTGAGTGCCAGCATCGCGATGAAGATCAAATACATAAGATTGATCATCTTCTGACGTGGTGTTTCTTTTCCTCCTGCCATGTTTTCTAATTAGATTTGGTTAATACTTTGATTTGGGGTTAACTAATCTCCAATTAGTTTTTTGGGGCCATTGCGCTCAACATACCACCGTATACTCCGTTCAAGGAAGATAGGTTGGTCGCCAAAGATTGCATTTGATCTTTAAGCGCCGCGGCGTTCTGAATCTGCTCTTCATTGATGGAAGCTTGCTTGCTCGCACTCTCCAATTGAACTTTGTAAAGACTGTTCAAAGACTCCATTTGGGCAGCTGCCTGCACCATCTCATCGGAATACTTACGGGTAGATTCCATGGCATCTACCGTAGGGGCGATACCTTTAGCGGCTCCTTCGAAGTTGCGGATGCTGGTTCCTAAACTTTCCATCAAGCTGGCGTCAACACCGGCTTCTTTCAAAAGGTTATCCAATTTACCGGACAACGAAGCTTCGGCTTCTTTGATCTCAGCGGCTTCGTTAGCTTTCTTCGGGGAAGAAGCACCACCGGCCAATTCTGGGTAGACCAAAGCCCAATCCAATTCATCGTCGACGGGTTCGAACGCACTGATCGCAAAAATAAGTGCTTCTGTAATAAGACCTACTGCGAGTAGAAGACCCCCTGTAAGCGGACCGATTTCCCAGTGAAGGATTTTGAACAATGCACCAATGATTACTACCGATGCGCCAAGGCCGTAGGCCATGTTAAATAGTTTCTTTGTTGATTTTGACTGTGCCATAATTTAAGGTTTAATTTGAAATTTAATGTTAATACTAAAGATTTGGGTTTATGCCTGCCTTACGGCAAACGGGTTTGGTTTTGCCAACATTCGTTAACGGGTACTTGTATTTGTGTATTTGAACTTTTAAATGCTTTTACTAAAGTAGTATTCCCGTTTTATTTTTGGAATACCGCTAATGTTGTATTTTTATCTACTGGTTTTCAGGTAGTGTAGGCATTACCTTGCCACCTTGTATCCTTTTTTAATAGGATGTACTTTTTATTGTGTCGAATCTTCCTCGCCCATGTAATCCTGTACGGTACGGAAACCGATATAACTACGTGCCGAATCTGCATACTCATAATCACGGGTACTTACTTGTAGGAAGTAGGCAACATCTTTCCAAGAACCGCCTCGGATGACTTTTCTTTCGTTGGCCATGGCACCGGCGTTCGGGTTCATTGTCGATACGTAATCGTAAGCCGCCGGATCGTAGCTGGAGTTCGTCCATTCCGAAACGTTACCTGCCATATTGTACAGGTTGAAATCGTTCGGCTCGTAAGATTTCGCCTCTACCGTGTAGAGCGCTGCATCGGCCGCATAATCGCCACGCTGTGGCTTGAAGTTGGCCATAAAACATCCGGTATCGCTGATGACATATGGTCCGCCCCATGGATAGGTTCCGCTTTCGATGCCCCCTCTGGCCGCATATTCCCATTCCGCTTCTGTGGGTAAACGGAACTGGTTGACGAATTGCTTGCCCCGGCTCTTTTGGTCGTCGTTCTTGAATTTCGTTCTCCAGTTACAGAACGCTCTAGCTTGCGCCCAGGAAACACCCACTACAGGATAATCACTGTAGGCATCGTGCCAAAAGTAATCGTTGTGCATCGGCTCGTTGTACGAATACTCGAAATCACGGATCCAGACCGTTGTATCGGGATAGATTTCCAACTCTTCTTGACGGATAAAGTCTTTTCTCCTTCCCGTTTTGGAACGAGCCGCCGCTTCGATATCCATCCAATTGTACTTGTACTTCAATTTGGTGACGTCGATGCTACGTTGGCCGTTGTAAGATTCATCTTCGGAAATATACATGGAGTCCATAATCTCGGTATAGTACTCATCAGGATATTCGGAGATGTCCCAAACCAAATCTTGATCCTTGTTCAAGGCCCTTCCCTCGTAGAAATCGTCGCCCATACCGGCATAGTTGTCCAACATGTATTTGTCGTAAGCAGATAATTTGGTAGTATCGGCATCTTTAAAGGCATAATCACCGATACCGCCTTCTTCAGGGCCTATTCCCAATTCATCCGCCAAAACGGCCAATTTAGTTCGTGTGATGGAATCCTTTACCCATTCCACGAATTGGCGATACTCACTGTTTGTGATCTCGGTATCATCCATGTAGAACGATCTGACCGTAACGGTCTTGGTAGGTGCGTTCAAGAGCTTGGCCTGGTCCTCTTCGGATTTACCCATGATAAACGCGCCCCTCGGAATGAGTTCCATACCGTAGGGTTTCTCGGGATACCACTTTCTTCCTTCGGCCCCGGTTAGCTCTCCCTTTGTTTTAGACCCGCAACTGCTGAGCAAAAAAACAAACGCTATAGATGATAACAATAGCTTTTTCATACTTTAGGTTAAATTTCGATTCTGGTTACTAACTGCAAAAACAGTACATTATTTCTACACTCTAAAACTGCTATTTGATGAAATTATTGTATCAATTGCAATTATACTTACTTTTTTTTCGACTTAATTAAAGCCTTTCTTATAGGCCTTGTACCACCTTTCGGGAATGTTCTGGTCGCAAGCTTCCAGATAGTCCTTTTTGGTGCAAGGTAATAACGCCGGTGAATTCGTTTTAGTATGCGGGGCCAAAATCGAGGGCACCTCTACCCACCACCGATCGGTAAGGTGACTTTTATAGAAGACCAACTGCTCTATATCGGTCGGCACGTTGTATTTGGTGAAGTCATCGGCACTGTCGTAAGGCGATTCGGTGATGCGAAAGTTGAAACCTTCGATGAAGTACCACATAATCTGCGCCATTAATTGTGCGGACTGTACCGTATTTTCCATTTCGTAAATTCCGAAAATTCGCACTTTATCACTGATTCCCGCATATCTGGCGATGGCACAGATTTCCCGGCCCGTGAATCCGTTCGGTGAAAAATTATCGGAAAGTCCGATTTCACTGGCACGCACCGCTCGGGCATCTAAACTGATCATATGGGCGTTGCGCAAGACCGGTTCGGCCAATGAAATATCGGCCCCTAACTCACCTAGGCGATAGGCATCGAAGAAGAGCCGCTCCATCAAATCGATTTCCTCTTGGGCATTGAAGTAGCTTTGGTAGCCAATATTGGAAAAATTAAAGAGATTATTGGGCTTTTCGGTAATGATCTTACTCATATAGGAATGCGATGAGATCAGCTCATCGTCCATTCCGAAATCGAAACGGCTATCTACCGCTACTAAATTGACAAGATCTTTAATGCCATCAAAAGCGCGATAGCCGGCATAAGTGATGTCTTGGGTGGCCCCGATGATAATGGGAACGATATTCTTGCTCAGTAGCTCGGCAACCGCAGTTTTGACCACAAAATAAGTGTCTTCTACGGTCTCGCCCTCTTCGATATTGCCCATATCGGCGAGGTTGGAGTTCCAATTGCCCCGCAATAACTTATAAAGTTGAATGCGGATAGCCGAAATATCAAGCTTTTCAGGCTTCTTTTCGAAGGCGTTCCGCGATTCGCGAACCCCGATGATGGCGATGGATGTAAATCTAAGGTCAGGAAGTCCGTCGCGTTTCGTGTGTATTTTAATATGTTTGCCCAAGGCCTGCGCCGGAAGCAGTTCTCGATGGGCCAGTACCTTATCTTCAACTGGGGTTAGAAAATCAAATGCCATTTAAATTCGTTTGTTGATTACTAATAGCTTCGCATTCGCAAAAAATTGAAACACCGTGACGCAAGATTAATTTATAAAATTGAATGACGATAAAAAGGTCGAGGTTCAAGGTTGTGTGCCCTGAACCTCGTGTATTTCACCTCTATTACCGAACACAACCGCCTACTTTTTCTTGGCCGTGGTCTTTTTCTTGGTACTGGTTTTCTTGGCCGTGGTCTTTTTCTTTGTGGCCGCCTTCTTCTTGGCCGGTGCTTTCTTTTTCGCCGCTTTCTTCTTCGGCTTTTTCTTTTCAATCAATGCCTTGGCTTCTTCTAGCGACATCGCCGCCGCGTCTACCGATTTTGCAATTTCTACCTTTGTTTTGCCTTGTATGATATTGTGTCGGCCCCAGCGTGCCTTTTCAATGCGGATGCCCTCTTCTTCCCAGTTTTGAACGACCTTGTCGATTTCTTTTTGCTTTTTGGCCTCTATCAATTCGATCAGGTCTGCCTCGGACAAGTTATCGAAGTCATACTTTTTATTGACATTGATAAAGAGCCCGTCCCATTTGATAAATGGTCCGAAACGGCCGGTTCCTTTGGTGACATCTTTATCTTCGTAATTGAATATCGGGGCATCGGCTTTTTGCTTGGCCTTGATGAGCTCTTTGGCACGGTCGAAATCGACATCGAACGCACTTTCGCCCTTTTCCAGGGAAACGAATTTCTTTCCAAAACGTACGTAGGGTCCGTAACGGCCCACGTTGGCCTCTACTTCCTCTCCCTCGAAAACACCCAGTTTTCGTGGAAGCTTGAAAAGCTCCATCGCCTCGTCGTAACTAATGGTAGCAAGGGACTGATCGGGCAACAGGCTGGCGAACTTGGGCTTTTCTTCGTCATCTACCGTACCCATTTGTACCATCGGCCCGAAACGGCCCAAGCGAACGGATACTTGCCTTCCAGATTTCGGGTCCTTGCCCAGAATACGCTCCCCGCTGGCGCGGTCCGCATTCTCTTCGACATCTAATACCTTGGGATGAAAGTCCTTATAAAAGTTCTTCATCACTTTTTGCCAATCTTCATCGCCCTCTGCGATTTCGTCGAACTCCTCCTCTACCCTTGCGGTAAAATTATAATCCAGAATATTGCCGAAATGACTGACCAAGAAATCGTTGACAATCATACCGATATCGGTAGGCACCATCTTCCCCTTGTCGGAGCCCACCGTCTCGGTCAGCTTTTTTTCCTTGACCTTACCCGATTCAAGTATCAGTTGCACATAGTTTCTTTCGGTACCATCAATGGTACCTTTTTCGATATAGCCCCTATTTTGTATCGTCGATATGGTCGGGGCGTAAGTAGAGGGCCGACCTATACCAAGTTCCTCCAGTTTTTTCACCAAAGATGCTTCCGTAAAGCGGTATGGCGGTCTCGTAAATCTTTCCGTAGCTGAAATATAGTTGTTCAACAAAGTTTCCCCTACTTTCATGGCAGGCAGCATGCCGTCTTGTTCTTCGGGCGTATCTTCCTCATCGGAACTTTCCAGGTATACCTTAAGAAACCCGTCGAATTTGATGACCTCCCCGTTGGCCGTGAACTCCTCGTTATGGGTATTGGTCTTGATCTTCACATTGGTACGCTCTAATTGGGCGTCGCTCATCTGTGAGGCGATGGTCCGCTTCCAGATTAGGTCGTAGAGTTTAGACTGGTCACGCTCCAAGGAGGGCGATTGTTTGGTCATTTCCGTAGGGCGAATGGCCTCGTGCGCTTCTTGGGCACCTTTTGATTTGCCCTTGAATTTTCGAACCGTACTGTATTTTTCACCGTAATTATCGATGATGGCATCTTTTGCGGCATTGACCGCCTCACTCGACAGGTTAACACTATCGGTTCGCATGTAGGTAATCAGTCCCGCTTCATACAGCCGCTGGGCTACCTGCATGGTTCTACCTACCGAAAAATAGAGCTTTCTAGAGGCTTCCTGTTGTAAGGTGGATGTGGTAAACGGGGCCGACGGGGATTTTTTGGCGGGTTTTTTGTCCAGACTCCCGACCGAGAAATCGGCGCCGATATTCGCATCCAGAAAAGCTTGGGCCTCTTTTTGGGTCGAAAAGGTTTTGTACAGCTTCGCGGTAAAGATGCTACCTTCCTCAGTTTTGAATTCTGCGGATATTTTAAAGGATGCCTCGGGCGTAAAGCCTTCGATATCCCTTTCGCGCTCGACGATCAGACGAACGGCAACGGACTGCACCCGACCTGCGGAAAGTCCCGGTTTTATTTTTTTCCAAAGTACCGGTGATAGTTCGTAGCCCACCAAACGGTCTAAAACCCGGCGTGCTTGCTGCGCGTTCACCAAGTTATAATTGATTTCCCTCGGATTTTCGATCGCTTTCTGAATCGCCGATTTCGTAATCGAGTTGAATACGATTCGTCGGGTCTTTTTCTTATCTAACTTCAATTCCTCGGCCAAATGCCAAGAAATGGCCTCTCCCTCGCGATCTTCATCACTCGCCAGCCAGATGATTTCAGCTTTGTCGGCGAGGTTCTTCAATTTCTTTACGAGCGCCTTCTTATCATCATCTACAATGTACTTGGGCTCAAAATTCTTGTCTACATCTACCCCCAGTTCTTTGGACGGAAGGTCGGCAATGTGCCCGAAGCTGGACTCTACCTTATAATCTTTTCCTAAAAATTTTTCTATTGTTTTTGCCTTCGCGGGCGACTCGACGATCACTAAATTCTTGGCCATATATGGTTTTTTCGAGCCACAAAAGTAATTGAAATTTTTAATTTGGGGTCATACCTTATATATATGTATAAAAAAACGCCCCGGGATTTAGGGCGTTTTCGACAAGGTTCCGTTGTATTTATTTCAAATTGAAAGTGCTTAGCAATCGAATGTTGTTGTCGGTATAGGTGTACTGGTACAAGACTTGATCGCCGATCATCAATAGCGAATTCTGCAAGGGTATGACATCGTAGGTAACGATATTCTTGAAATGATTTACCAGCTTTAGATTATCGACATCGGTTTTATCATAGACTTTCAGGCCGGCACTTCCATCGCAGACGAACAGCCTATCATCTTTAAAGCCCAAACCGTAGGGTTCTTGCATGGCGTATGTTTTCTTTAGTTGAGGATTGGCCAAATCCGACACGTCTACGATATAGAGCCCGCTCTCCGCGCCACCACATAAATTCCCGCCACGAAGGGTGACAAAGGCGTAATCACCGTCTACCACTACTGGGTCACAAGCTGTACCGTGCCTAAATTCTGAAACAAAAGTGGGTTTATCGGGCGCCGAAATATCGTAGATATACATTCCCTGCATACCACCTATAAAGAGAATGTCGCCTTGATTATATATTGTTTCTATGTTCCATCCTACTTGTACGTCTTCAAGCATTTTCGGATTTTCAAGATCTGAGATATCAAAAATATTGATGTTGCTATAATCCACGGTATAAAGATATTTGTCCACGATTTTGAAGCGTGCCAATGAACCTCCTTGTCCAGTGGTAGTAGGTGCCGAAGCCTCAGAAGAAGCTGCGGATTGCGTGCTGTTCAAAGCATTGCCGTCGAAGGATGAACAGCTAATGCATAGCGCAATTTCAAATTCAGAACGCAGCCGTCTTTCCGTGCGAACCTCCCAGCCGATAATGGCCTCATCATCGTAACTGGCCGCGCCATATTCGTAAAAATCCGCCTCTGGCCATTCTATGTACGTAGGGTAGGTGTAGCCGTAATCATCATAAATGGCATCTTCCAATCTATTGATAAGCTTTATATCTTTGATGTCCGAAATATCGAATACCACCAAGTCGCCATAACTGTCTGCGAAAAGACGGTTGTTCTTGATGGATATATCGTAGTTGCCTTCCAATTTCATAAAGGCAATATTCTTCGGCGCGGTGGCGTCGGTATTGTCGATAACATGAAAACCGCGATTGACGTCGTTCACGAAAATGTAATTGCCATAGGCATAGATCTTACCCGATTTTGCAATGGGTACAGGTTCGGTAACACCAACGGCCTGGGCCTTGAATTCGGTCAGATCCATAGTCAGTGGTGTTGCTATCTTGTAGTAGGCATACGGACTATCATCTTGATCTTCACAGGAAACAATGCCGAACGCCGCGACAAAAAGAAGTAACAAAAGGGTCTTTTTCATTTTGTGGAATTTAAAGTGGTTAACTCAGTTAGCAAAAACTCAATGGGAGTTCTATTTATGAGATGCTTAACACTTGAAACGGTTGCGTCCGTTTTAAAATTTCTTAAAAATTTTGATAAAGCGTCGTTACGATCTGGCCCTTTTTGATATGCACCTGAATCAGTTCCCTACGCTTTAGGGGCTTGAAGTTAAATGGAGGTGCGGTCAATACCACACCATTATTTTCGGAAAGTCGAATGTCGGCATCCGTTTGCTTATCCATATTAGGAATAAAATCGCCTTTCGGAAGATGTTCGGTAACAATAACGTATTTGAACTTTTTGAGTTTGTTCGCTACGGAGGCGATCTGGTCATTGGATAAATGTTGGAATACCTGCCGTACCAGCACACAATCTGCCATCGGTAAAGTATCATCGATAATATTCAGGCATCTGAATACTAAATTGGGATGCTTGAACAGTGCCTTGTTACGGGCAATCAGTTCAGGTACGATGTCTACAGCGATATACTTTGAAGAGGCGTCTACCAGTTGCTTGCCTACGTTGAAATCGCCACACCCCAAATCGCAGACACTTAATTTGGGGTCGAACCCATTTAAGAACTGGAGAATTTTCCGAAGGTATGGATCCACTATTTTAGGTAGGTGCGAGCCTTGTCCGGAATAAAAATCGGGTCCATCACCGCCCCAATCCTTTTGTTTATAGATGGTTTCCATGATGTGCCGTACAGCTTTGTTATGCCCGGTGTCATCATCTTGTCGTTCTTTATTCATTAGTGCATCCTGTTTTTTTGATAGCGTTCGCTTTTATCCTTCCTATTACTTTTAGATAAATTTACAACTGTCAATCTGTCACTAAAGCCCATTTAATACTATATTTGTCGTCCGCAAAATACGATTGAGCCGCGGGTATGAAAACTAGTTGAAGTTAAGATTACATGGAGAAAACGATAGACGAAAGCGTTCAAGGTACGGCATTATCCCTTCAAAAGAATACGCCGACTACCCGAAAACTGTACATAGAAAGCTATGGCTGTTCGATGAACTTTTCCGACAGCGAGATCGTAGCCTCCATTTTGGCCGATGAGGGTTTCGCGACGACCCAAGTACTCGATGAGGCCGATTTGGTATTGGTCAATACCTGCTCTATTCGCGAAAAGGCCGAACTTACCGTACGCAAGCGGCTCGAGAAATTCAATGCCGTCAAGCGACATCGCCCCCATATGAAAGTAGGTGTTCTGGGCTGTATGGCGGAACGTTTGAAACATAAATTTCTAGAGGAAGAAA
The DNA here is from genome assembly GCA_049671465.1 of Pricia sp. Lineage (GTDB taxonomy): Bacteria > Bacteroidota > Bacteroidia > Flavobacteriales > Flavobacteriaceae > Pricia. Next base: position 10,534 of record JBATUY010000083.1, read on the forward strand.
AAATAGTGGATATGGTGGTAGGCCCCGACGCCTATAAAGACCTGCCCAATCTGATTCAAGAAATCGACGAAGGCCGCGATGCCGTTAACGTCATTCTTTCAAAGGATGAGACCTATGGCGATATAGCTCCCGTCCGCCTCAATTCCAACGGCATTACCGCCTTGGTATCCATCACACGGGGCTGCGATAATATGTGTACGTTCTGCGTGGTGCCCTTTACCCGTGGACGCGAACGTAGCCGAGACCCGCAATCGATTCTTGAAGAGGTCAACGATTTGTGGGATAAGGGCTATAAGGAAATTACCTTGCTCGGCCAGAACGTCGACAGTTACTTGTGGTACGGTGGAGGATTGAAAAAGGATTTCGTCAAAGCCTCGGATATGGAACAGGCGATGGCCGTCGATTTTGCCCAGCTTTTGGAACGGGTGGCCTCAGCCCAACCGGGACTTCGCATCCGGTTTTCGACCTCGAACCCACAAGATATGACCTTGGATGTCATTCGCGTGATGGCGAAATACGATAATATCTGTAACAACGTACATCTGCCCGTTCAAAGTGGAAGCGACCGTATTTTGAAGGCGATGAACCGCCTGCATACCCGGGAGGAATATTTCACCTTAATAGATAACATTCGAGAAATCATTCCCGATGTCGGTATTTCACAGGATATGATTTCCGGATTTCCGACCGAAACCGACGAAGACCATCAAGATACCTTATCCTTAATGGAATACGTGAAATATGACTTCGGATTTATGTACGCCTATTCCGAGCGCCCCGGCACCATGGCCGCGCGGAAGCTAGAAGATGACGTACCACCGGAAACTAAAAAACGGCGATTGGCCGAAATCATCGCCCTGCAGCGCGAGCATTGTCAATACCGTACGGAACAACATCTCGGTAAAGTGCAGGAAATACTAATCGAGGGCACTTCAAAAAAATCGGATGCCCATTGGATGGGGCGTAACTCGCAGAACACCGTAGCGGTCTTTCCGAAGGAACACTATCAGGTGGGCGATTTCGTAATGGTACGAATGAATAGTTGTACTTCGGCGA
>JBATUY010000084.1:0-9998 GCA_049671465.1 Pricia sp.
GTTTCCGATATCGAAATGATTGATATGAAAGACATTAATAAAGCTTACGAGCGGGTTATGGACAACGATGTGAAATATCGTTTTGTCATTGATATGGCCTCGTTAAAGAATTAATGTGAAGTGCTTACAAGAGGTCCTCGGAAGAATATAGAATATTTTTGAGGGCTGATGCAGTTAAGGGCGTAGGACTATTTTTATACCAATTTTACTACGTTCGAATAAAGATGGTCCTACCTTTTTTACAAGCACTTGATTGCAATAGTGGAAAGTAAGAAGAAAACTAAAAATTAGAGAAGATGGAAAAGAAGATAATTTTAGACAGTATTACCCAACTCAATCACAATGTAGTGCACTTGGTTTGCCAAAAACCTGCCGAATATCATTTTACCCCGGGTCAAGCTACCGAAGTGGCACTGGCAAAGCCGGAATGGAAAGATGAAAAAAGGCCATTTACCTTTACCAGCCTTCCCGATTCCGAGGCTTTGGAGTTTGTCATTAAGTCGTATCCGGCACACGATGGCGTTACGGAACAGATACCACCGCTCGAGCCCGGAGATGCACTTTTGATCGGTGATGCTTGGGGAGCCATCGAATATAAGGGCCCTGGCGTGTTTATTGCCGGTGGGGCAGGGGTGACGCCTTTCATCGCCATCTTACGTGATTTGGCCGAGAAAGGTAAAACTAAGGGCAACAAACTCTTGTTTGCGAACAAAAAGGAACATGACATCTTTTATGCGGCCCATTTTGAATCCTGGTTGGGCGAAAACTTTGTCAACATTCTATCCGAGGAAAAAACGGATGTATATGCCCACGGTCGCATTGACCGGGATTTTTTAGAATCACAAACGGATACCTTAGACCAATATTTCTATGTCTGCGGTCCGCCTGAAATGATAGAAGATGTGGTCGGTTACTTGAAAGACATGGGCGTCAAAAAGGATAAAATTATAACCGAGGACATGGATTAAGAAAATTAGGTAACCGAGTCCATTGTTTTATGCAAACAAGCCGAAAGAAATAGAATCTTCAAACGTTAGAATAACTTTAAATAGAACACCAAAAATGAAAATTACACACTACGGACAGAACACCCTGTCCATCGAAATGGGGGGAGCCACTATCATCGTTGACCCCTTCATCACCCAGAACGAGCTCGCAAAGGATAAAGTCGATATTATGAAGCTGAAAGCGGATTATATCTTTCTGACCCACGCGCACTTTGACCACACACTAGACGCCGAGGCGATTGCCAAGAATACCGGAGCGACCATTGTGGGCAATTTTGAGATTTACCAACACTATGATAAAAAAGACGTGAAAGCCATGCCTTTGAATCAAGGCGGAAGCCGCAGCTTCGATTTTGGAAAAGTAAAATGTGTAAATGCCATACACACCAGTAGTTTCTCAGACGGCAGTTATGGTGGCACTCCCAGCGGTTTTATTTTTATGGGTAAGGAAAAGAATGTCTATATCGCCGGTGATACCGCATTGAGCATGGATATGAAACTTATTCCTAAATGGGCAAAAATCGACTTAGCCGTCTTCCCTATTGGCGATGTGGTTACCATGGGTGTCGACGATGCTGTTACGGCCAGCGATTTCGTGGAGTGCGACAGAGTACTCGGTGTACATTATGACGCGTTCCCTTTTACAAAAATCGACCACACCGCGGCAAAAAAGACTTTTGATACTGCAGGGAAGGAGTTAGTACTCTTGGAAGTAGGTGATTCGATTTCTGTATAATAATTGACCCCAAACGCTAAGTTTCAGTGAGCAGATATGGCAAAAATCGGATAACAACTGCAGCTAAATCAAAAAAATCTGTGATTCTATACTGAGATTATTTCGGCGATAATACCACAAATGGAATGATCATTTCCTCCAGAGAAACCCCACCGTGCTGATAGGTATTTCGATAATAGCTTACATAATGGTTGTAATTATTTGGATAGGCAAAAAACAAATCGTTTTTGGCAAAAATAAACGAGCTGCTCATGTTGATGCGGGGCAGGTGTATTTGCGCCGGGTCTTGTGCGGCCAATACATCTTTATCTTCATAGGTAAGGCTGCGGCCGGTTTTATAACGCAGGTTAAGGCTGGTTTCTTTGTCGCCGATGACTTTCGAAGGTTGTTTAACGTTGATGGTGCCATGATCGGTGGTAATGATGAGTTTCATCTCCAATTGTTGGGCCTGTTGAATGATTTCTAGCAGCGGGGAATTTTTGAACCAGCTCTGGGTCAATGAGCGGTAGGCTTTGTCGTTACTGGCGAGTTCTTTAATAACTTCCATCTCGGTTTTGGAATGACTGAGCATGTCGACAAAATTGTATACGATAACGGTCAGATCATTGTCTTTCTGTGTTTTAAAGTTTTGGGAAAGTTGTTTTCCCTGCCGTAGACTGGAGATTTTATGGTATTCCCATTTCAAGTCTAGACCCAAGCGCTTTATTTGTGTTCCCAGAAACTTGTCCTCAAAAAGGTTTTTGCCGCCTTCGTCGGTGTCGTTTTTCCACCAATCGGGATAGCGTTTTTCCATATCCAAAGGGGTGAGTCCTGAAAAAATAGCGTTTCGGGCGTATTGGGTGGCAGTGGGCAAAATGCTGAAATAAGACTCCTCCTTGGTTTTTTTGTAAAAAGATCCTACGGTATCCTCGAAAGCATACCATTGATCGTAGCGCAGGTTATCGACAACGACAAGCAGGGTAGGAGTATCCTTAATCTCGGGGACGACCCATTCTTTAAACAAGGTATGGGACATGACAGGGCCGTCCCCATCGAACCAATCGACATAATTTTTATCTACGAACTTTCCGAAATGGTTGTTTGCTTCCGCTTTTTGGGATTCGAGGATTTCAAACATGCTATTGTCCTCGATTTCCTCTAGGCGCAATTCCCAATAAATCAATTTTTTATAAAGTTCCACCCATTCTTCTATGGAGTTGACCATAGACAAGTCCATTGCGATTTTCCGGAATTCCTGCTGATAGTTCGCGGTGGTCTTTTCTGATACCAAACGGGAATGGTCGAGGTTTTTCTTAAGGGACAATAAAATTTGATTGGGATTGACCGGTTTTATGAGATAATCGGCAATTTTAGAGCCGATGGCCTCTTCCATGATGAGTTCTTCTTCACTCTTGGTAATCATCACCACGGGTATCGATGAATCGATAACCTTAATCTCGTTCAGGGTTTCCAGTCCTGAAATTCCGGGCATATTTTCATCTAAAAATACAATATCGACACGTGATCTTTGAAGTTCCTCCAAGGCTTCCTGTCCGCTTTTACAGGTAATGACATCATAGTTCTTGCCTTGTAAAAAAATGATATGGGGCTTGAGAAGGTCGATTTCATCGTCGGCCCAGAGTATCGTTATTTTATTCATATTTTGAAGGGATTGGGGAATTAGGCATAAAGAAACTTGTGGTAAACTTTACCTTGTACCATAAATAGCTCAACGGTAAAGTTATAAAACAATTCACTTCTGCTGCCATCGTTATTGAACCTACGGTCGGCAACGCCCGTAGTCTGAACTCATTTCCATAACTTTGAAGGCGTTTGACCTACGTGATGAAACAAAACTCCATGAAGCTGAAATTCTTCAATGATCCAATTTACGGATTTATTGCCATTCCTAATATCCTGGTTTTTGACCTGATTGCCGAGCCCTATTTTCAACGTTTGCGTCGGATTTCGCAAATGGGGCTGTCGTCTTTGGTATATCCCGGGGCGCAGCATACACGGTTTCATCATGCCTTGGGAGGTATGCATTTGATGCAACAGGCCATACAGGTACTTCGTTTGAAGGATGTTGCTATTACCACCAAAGAAGAAGAGGCGTTGTATTGCGCCATCCTTTTACACGATATTGGGCATGGCCCGTTCTCACATGCGATGGAGCACAGTATTGTCGAAGGCATGAGTCATGAGCATATTTCCCTACAATTTATGCAGGCGCTTAACGAGAAGTTTAACGGAAGTTTAACCTTGGCCATCGAAATCTTCAAAGGTCATTACCAAAAACCCTTTTTAAACCAATTGGTATCTAGTCAATTGGATGTCGACCGGCTTGATTACTTAAAACGTGACAGCTTTTATACCGGTGTCGCAGAGGGCAACATTAATGCCGAACGGCTGATAACCATGTTGAACGTTGTCGATGACCGACTCGTCGTACAGGAAAAAGGGATATATTCCGTCGAAAAATTTTTGATGGCGCGGCGTTTTATGTACTGGCAGGTGTACCTGCATAAAACAGGAATCGTAGCCGAGCAGCTGCTGATTCGCTGCCTAAAACGCGCCAAAGAGCTTGTTGAAAACGGTGAACCTTTGGCCAGTAGTAAACCTTTAGCCTATTTTTTAAAACATAAGGTTGACAAGAAAAACTTCGATAGATCTGTTCTCGACATATTTGCGCGGCTCGATGACGTCGATATACTGGCCGCGTTGAAAGCCTGGCAAGACCATCCCGATTTTGTACTATCCCGACTGTGCCGCATGATTATTGAGCGGCGCCTGCTAAAAATCAAGCTTAGGGACCAGCCCGTTAAAGCCGATCGGGTAGCCGCCTATCGAGACCGTTTTCAACAGACGCACAGTCTCAGTCCGCATGAGGCCACGTATTTCGTATTTACTGGAACCATTGAGAATCAGGCCTATAATCGGGATATCCAAAATATAAATATCCTAAGAAAAAACGGGAAACTGATAGACGTTGCCAAAGCATCCGATCAGTTGAATCTGAAGGCTTTATCAAAAAAAGTAATTAAATATTACGTCTGCTATCCGAAAGGCACCGAAATATAAGACAGAATTTACTACTGCTTTGTATTCGGTAAACTCGTTTTTGAATTTGACTATATTATTTTGGCTTGTATTTTTTCTTACTTTTGCTACCATGATTTTTACGGCGGGTCAAATTGCAGGAATTTTGAAAGGGGATCTCGAAGGGGATTCCGAAATACCCGTCCATAAATTATCCAAAATTGAAGAGGGCGAAAAAGGTGCCCTAACGTTTTTGGCCAATCCCAAATACACTTCCCATATATATTCCACCAGGGCGTCCATAACAATAGTCGACAAAAATTTCGTTCCCGATCAAGAATTGGAAACTACCTTGATTAAAGTGGATAACCCTTACGAATCCTTTTCTCGAATATTGGAATATTACAATCAAGTAAAGAACAATAAAACGGGAATCGAACAACCGGTATATATTTCAGAAGATGTGACCTACGGGTCGAATATGTACCTCGGAGCGTTCTCCTATCTTGGTAGCAACGTGAAAATAGGGGATAACGTAAAAATTTATCCCAATGCTTATATTGGGGATAATGTCTCCATCGCCGACAACGTTATCGTTTTTGCCGGAGCCAAGATCTATTCCGAATCAATTATCGGCAAGAACTGTATCATTCACAGCGGCGTGGTCATCGGTGCCGATGGCTTCGGATTCAGCCCCAATAAAGAAGGGGAGTTTCAAAAGATACCACAGACAGGCAATGTCATCTTGGAAGATAATGTCGATGTCGGTGCAGGCACCACTATCGACCGAGCAACTTTAGGCTCCACGATATTGCGAAAAGGAGTAAAGCTGGACAATCAGATACAGATTGCCCATAATGTTGAAATCGGGGAACACACCGTAATCGCGGCACAGACCGGTATCGCCGGATCTACCAAAATTGGGCGTCGTTGCATGATCGGCGGTCAAGTGGGCATCGTCGGCCATATCACTATCGGTGATAACGTTAAGATTCAAGCGCAATCCGGTATCGGCCGAAACGTGAAAAGCAACGAAGTCTTGCAAGGTTCGCCAGCCCTGAATTATGGGGATTATAATAAATCGTACGTCCATTTTAAAAATCTGCCGAAAATTTCAAACCGGCTCGATAATCTAGAAAAGCAAAAAGCGAAAGATTAAAATGAAGCAAAGAACTATAAACCAAGAGGTTATTCTCAAGGGCGTGGGTCTTCATACCGGCGCCGAGGTCACCATGAAATTTATGCCGGCACCCGTAAACCACGGGTACGCCTTCAAACGGGTCGACTTAGAGGGCGAACCCGTCATCGAGGCCGATGCCGAATATGTCGTTAATACGCAACGCGGCACCAACCTAGAGAAAAGAGGGGTGAAAATACAGACCTCTGAACACGTTCTGGCCGCCTTTGTGGGCATGGAAATCGACAATGTGTTGATTGAACTAGACGCTCCCGAACCACCGATAATGGATGGTTCCGCCAAATATTTTGTGGAAGCCCTTGAAATCGTCGGAGCCAAGGAACAGGATGCGGACCGTGAAGAATTTATTGTAAAAGACGTTATTACCTATAAGGATGAGGAAACCGGTAGCGAACTGACCATAATTCCGGCAGAGACCTATCAGGTGACCACGATGGTAGACTTTGGCACCAAAGTGCTGGGTACCCAAAATGCCACTTTGAACAAGCTCTCAGAATTTAAGACGGAAATCGCAAGCGCCAGGACCTTTAGTTTTTTACACGAACTCGAGATGTTGTTGGAAAACGGACTCATTAAGGGCGGCGATCTCAACAATGCCATTGTATACGTTGACAAAGAGATATCCGAGAGCACTATGAAAAAGCTTGAGGATGCCTTTGACCGAAAAAAGCTCTCGGTAAAACCGAACGGCATCTTGGATAATTTGACGTTGCACCAACCCAACGAGGCCGCCAGGCATAAGCTTTTGGATGTCATTGGCGACCTTGCCCTCATCGGCACAAGAATTCGCGGAAAGGTCATTGCCAACAAACCCGGCCATTTTGTGAACACTCAGTTCGCCAAAAAACTTGCAAAGATCATCAAGATCGAAAAACGCAACAAAGTGCCCCAGTACGATTTGAACCAACCGCCCTTGATGGATATCCATCAAATCATGGATATGTTGCCGCATCGCCCGCCCTTCTTGCTTATTGATCGAATTATGGAGCTTTCCGATACGCACGTGGTCGGTATGAAGAACGTGACGATGAACGAGCCTTTTTTCGTAGGGCATTTTCCCGGTGCCCCCGTTATGCCCGGGGTACTTCAGGTAGAGGCGATGGCGCAGACCGGTGGTATTTTGGTATTGAGTACGGTGCCGGACCCAGAGAATTATCTGACCCTTTTTATGAAGATGGATAATGTGAAATTCAAGCAGAAAGTACTGCCCGGCGATACATTGATCTTTCAGTGTAGCTTGATTTCCCCTATCAGACGGGGCATCTGCCATATGCAGGCCTACGCCTACGCCAACAATAAACTGGTCTGCGAGGCAGAATTAATGGCACAGATCGTCAAGGTAAAAGAAAGCAAATAATATGAACCAACCCCTTGCCTACATCCATCCCGGAGCCAAAATCTCTAAAAAAGTCGTGGTAGAACCCTTTACCACTATCCATAATAACGTGATTATCGGCGACGGTACCTGGATTGGATCGAACGTTACCATTATGGAGGGCGCGCGTATCGGAAAAAATTGTAATATCTTTCCCGGAGCCGTCATTTCCGCCCCGCCTCAAGACCTAAAATATAATGGAGAGGACACAACGGTAACTATTGGCAATAATACCACGATACGCGAGTGTGCCACCATACATAAAGGCACTTCTGACCGGAACAAGACCGTTATCGGAAAAAATTGCCTGATCATGGCCTATTGTCATATCGCCCATGACTGTATCGTTGGAGATAATTGTATATTCTCCAATAATTCGACCTTGGCCGGCCATGTCACGGTAGGGGACAATGTAATTTTGGCAGGGCTCGTGGCCGTGCATCAATTCGTTTCTGTAGGGCAGCATGCTTTTGTGACCGGTGGCTCTTTGGTACGTAAAGACGTCCCGCCCTTTGTAAAGGCCGCGAGGGAGCCTTTATCATATGTAGGTATCAATTCCGTGGGATTGCGTCGCAGGGGATTCCAGTCCGAAAAAATCCGGGAAATCCAGAATATTTATCGCATCCTTTATCAAAAAAATTACAACAATACCCAGGCTACGCAGATTATCGAGGCCGAAATGGAGGCCACGCCCGAAAGGGACGAGATTCTCCAATTTATACGCGATTCGCAACGTGGAATCATGAAGGGGTATTTTAGTAACAGTTAATCTCAACCTTAAATCATAACATGGCATCAACATCAGACATACGCAAAGGACTTTGCATACGCTATAACAACGATATCTATAAGATTATAGAATTTTTACACGTGAAACCTGGAAAAGGTCCCGCATTTGTTAGGACCAAACTGAAAAGTGTAACCACGGGAAAGGTGTTGGACAATACGTTTTCCGCAGGACATAAAATCGAAGATGTTCGGGTGGAAACACGATCCTACCAGTTTCTGTATGCAGAAGGGCAGACCTACCATTTTATGAACACTGACGATTATAACCAGATAGCATTGCAGGAAAGTGCCTTGGATACGCCCGATTTACTTAAGGAAGGCGAAGTGGTGACCATTTTGTTCAATACAGAGGATGCCATGCCGTTATCCGTTGACATGCCGACCAGTGTCGTGCTGGAAATCACCTATACGGAGCCCGGCGTTAAGGGCAATACGGCCACCAACGCCACCAAGCCCGCCAAAGTCGAGACCGGGGCGGAAGTCAATGTGCCGCTATTTATCAATGAAGGGGATAAAATCAAGGTCGATACCTCGAACAGCTCCTACATGGAAAGGGTCAAGGAATAATGAAATTCCCAACCACGCACACGCTCAAGCAGATTGCCACCATCATCGGTTGCGAATACGTCGGCAAAGATGATTTTCCGGTGTCGGGCATGAACGAGATTCATGTGGTCGAGCATGGCGATATTGTATTCGTAGACCATCCTAAATATTACGATAAGGCGCTGAACAGCAGTGCATCAGTGGTGCTTATCAATAAAAAGGTTGAATGTCCTCCGGAAAAGGGATTGCTGATTTCCGACGACCCTTTTCACGATTTTAATAGCTTGACCACATATTTTAAGCCCTTTGAAAAAGCTTTGAACACGATTGCGACCTCTGCGATAATCGGTCAAAATACCATAGTGCAACCCAATGTTTTTATTGGAAATAATGTAGTCATAGGTGATAATTGTTTGATTCATGCCAACGTAGCCATCTATGACAATTGCGTTATTGGAGACCATGTCATCATACATTCCGGAACGGTGTTGGGCTCCGACGCCTTCTATTATAAAAACAGGCCAGAAGGTTTTGACAAATTGATTTCTGGGGGAAGGGTGGTCTTGGAGGATAACGTAGAACTGGGATCGCTGTGTACCATAGACAAGGGCGTAACCGGTGACACCACCATAAAAAAAGGAACGAAACTCGACAATCAGGTACATGTCGGTCACGATACGGTCATTGGCGAAAGGTGCCTTATCGCTTCCCAGACCGGTATTGCAGGCTGCGTTGTCATAGAAGATGAAGTTACCTTGTGGGGCCAGGTCGGTACCAATAGTGGAATTACTATAGGCAAAAAAGCGGTGATTATGGGGCAGACCGGAGTCACGAAATCCGTCGCGGGGGGGAAAAGCTATTTTGGCACGCCCATTGAAGAATCCCGCGAAAAGCTCAAACAACTGGCCTACGTAAAACAAATTCCCGCAATCTTGAAAAAATTAAAGGAATAAAGACCGAATCCTTTACAAATCGTGTATTATCCGCTATTTTTGGCCGAGATATAAAAAACAACAAATCAGATGAGCGTATTAGTCAATAAAGATTCCAAAATAATCGTGCAAGGTTTTACCGGAAGTGAGGGTACTTTTCATGCAGAACAAATGATCGATTACGGCACCCAGGTCGTCGGAGGTGTCACCCCGGGCAAAGGTGGACAGGAACACTTGGGAAAACCCGTTTTCAATACCGTAGCAGAAGCCGTGGAAAAAGTTGGTGCGGATACCAGTATCATTTTCGTACCGCCCGCTTTTGCCGCCGATGCAATTATGGAAGCCGCCAACGCCGGTATCAAAGTAATCATTACGATAACCGAAGGCATTCCCGTTG
>JBATUY010000085.1:0-6837 GCA_049671465.1 Pricia sp.
TATTCGTTAAATGATCAAATTCTATCTGGACAGCACAGCTATAATGAGAACCCAAGTTCATTCTATATGAAGGCACAAGAAATATCGGGAAAAGATCCCGCTGTGTGGGGTACAGATTTCTATTGGAATGGGGAGAACGATCCAGGTGGACGAATTGTTCAGGAAGCAATTGAAAGATACCAAAGCGGGAATATCATTACCCTTATGTGGCATGTTGGTCAGCCAAGACATGATGCTCCGTTTAGTTGGCGAGAAAGTGTTCAAGGTAAAATTAGTGATCAAGATTGGATAGATTTGTTGACTCCTGGAACAGTTTTGTATCAAAAATGGACCGACCAAGTTGATCAAATAGCGGTTCATCTTAAAAAATTACAGGAGAAAAAAGTTCCTATACTTTGGAGGCCTTATCACGAAATGAACGGTGTTTGGTTTTGGTGGGGTAATAAAAAAGGAGAAAATGGATTTACCAGACTTTGGAAGCAGTTATATGAAAGATTGGTAAACCATCATAAATTAAATAATTTAATTTGGGTATGGAATGCGAACGGACCTAGGGACATTCCTGGAGACGAAGCCTATGATTACAAAGAATTTTTCCCTGGGCAGGACTATGTGGATATCTTGGCTACTGATGTTTACCATGGTGACTATGAGCAAAAGGATTACGTTCAATTACTGAATTTGGCACAGGGTAAACCTATTGCTCTTGGTGAAGTAGGTCAGTTGCCCAAACCTGTAATTTTAGAATCACAACCTAAATGGTCTTGGTTTATGGTGTGGTCCAACTGGATTGAAACTGCCAATTTTCCAGAAAGAGTAAAAGAAATCTATAACTACGAAAAAACCATTACAAAAGATGAAATACTGTTTTCCAATTAAGCCTTTTAAAAGTCGCTATTTTCTTGTTCTATATCTATTAATGCCTTTGCTTGGTCTGTCTCAAACGGAGTTTACGACTTGGGGTAATATCACTGGAATACGCATTGATAATCAACTGATGGAATTTAAATCCAGTTTGGTAGTGGTCAATAAGGATATGGAAGAGAGAATTACTAGAAAAGAAGGCCAACAAATAGATTTTAGAAGAGTTGGAGATAAAAAGGTATTCTCTTATAAAATGGACAGTATTCAGTGGGCCAAAACGCTTATTTCCAATAGTGATGGTTCAACTGTTGTAGATATTGACTTTTCATCTACCAATGATACGTTGATCAACGGTGCCTATTTTAGAGTTGAACTTCCGCCAACATTTGGCTTGGAAACGAAATTTGATTTTAAAAATCCATCCACAATTTCCTTAAAGGATATTAGTAATTCCTTTGATGGTGCAGATTATAAATCACCAGCAACCGAAGTTAAAATAACATCCGCGACTCGTGAGCTTAGTATTTCCTTTGAGAAATTAACCGATGTTAGTGTTCGAGTTCAGGATTCACTTGACCCAAAAATAGAACTTAATTTTTGGTTGGCGGGTGGAGAAATTTCCGCTGATTCGATTTTCAACAACAGATTTACCATAAAAGCTTCGGGAGTTATAGATAGGTCTCCGATTGAGCTAACGGTATTCCCAGACCAACAAGGGGAAAAATTTGATGGAATTGGAGGTAATTTTAGATTGCAAAATCCAACGATGGACCCACAAGTAATTGATTATAGCCTTGAGAATTTAAGGGTTGCTTGGTCCAGAGTGGAAATGCCTTGGCATTTGTGGCACCCTGAACTTTTAAAAAACCCTGTTGAAGAAGCTAAAAGTGGTAATCTTCACCCAAAAGTGAAAGCTGCTATGGAAATGGCACAAAGATTAGATCAGATGGGTATACCAGTGATTTTGGCCGCATGGTTTCCGCCTGATTGGGCCATAATTGGAGAAAAATCTCGAGGAAGGAATGCAGACGGCACTCGCGGAAATGCATTAGATCAAGGTAAAAAAAATGCTATTTATAAATCCATTACGGATTATATAAAATATTTAGAGAATGAATATGGAGTTGAAACTGTACTATTTTCCTTCAATGAATCGGATTTGGGGATTGACGTTAGGCAGTCTGCGGAGGAGCATAACATATTAATAAAGGAACTTGGAGCATATTTTAAAACCCAAGGGGTAGATACCAAATTTCTATTGGGGGATACTGCTGATGCCAATGGGTGGGAATTCACAACAATTGCCTCTTTAGATCCGGAAACTAGACCTTATATCGGGGGAGTGTCTTTTCATTCATGGCGTGGATGGACCGATGAAAACCTTATAAAATGGTCGGATATTTCAAAACGAGTAAATCTTCCTTTATTTATAGGAGAGGGGAGTATTGATGCCGGAGCATGGCGTTATCCCCAAATTTTTGAAGAACCAACGTATGCGTTGGATGAAATAGATGTTTACTTAAAAATTTTAAATATAGCGCAACCGCTATCGATTCTTCAATGGCAATTAACTGCCGATTATTCGCCAATGTCTGGTGGTGGTATCTTCGGTAATGATGAGGAGGAACTTTATCCTACCCAACGCTTTTACAATCTTGAGCAATTGGGGAGCACACCTAAAGGACTTAATGCTATACCCATCATAAGCAATGAAGAATTGGTCACTTCCGCAGCATTTATAAATTCAAAAAAGAATAAAATAGCCATTCATCTGGTAAATAAAGGAGCTTCCAGAAATACTAGTATTTCGGGGATTCCTCAGCGTATAAGAGAATTAAGGATGTATACAACTAACAAAAAGAAGTCTTTTGAAAGCATCAAGACCGTTCCTGTGCGCAACGGTGTTGTTTCTTTGGAACTGGAAGGTGCGAGTTTTGTAACCCTGATGAATAATTGAGTTAGTGCCTTCGTTAATATGGTTTAACACCTGTTAACCCTATTTTACGTAAGAAAATTTTTGGTTATTTCTGGTATGATCAGGGATATTCAGGAGTAAGGCCATTATTTGATAAAAACCCCGCTTCTTGAACTAGAGATGAAAGATAGGACATTTTGTACGAAAGAAATCTAAGAATTGTTGCTCAAAAATTAGTAAAAACCCTCATTTGAATTAATCAAGTCGTTGATTGCGCTTACTGAATTATTGGAATATAATTTGTCCTTGGGGGTATTTTTACAATAGTCCAATAAGATATCTATTTTTGAGGTCGCGACGTGCATACGCGTATCAGAGGAGGCATAGTAAATGTAAATTTTACCGTCTTCATCAACAATCCATCCATTGCAAAAAAGGACGTTCCCTACATCCCCGATAATCTCTTGATTGTTAGGAGCCAATAAATATCCTCCAGGTTGATAGATTACCTTGGTAATATCCTCTAAAGCAGTGACAAACATATATAGCACATAACGTAATCCGGCCGCGGTATTTCGAACTCCATGTGCCAAATGGAGCCATCCGTCCTTGGTTTTAATTGGCGATGGACCCTGACCGTTTTTCAATTCATAAACAGTATGATATTTTCTATTGTTAATAATGACCTCATTTTTAACCATAGGGTTGGCCATGTCATCAACATATCCAAGTCCTATTCCCCCACCTGATCCCGTTAGAATAAAACCGTCTTGTGGTCTAGTATATAGCGCATATTTACCGTCTATAAATTCTGGATGTAATGTAACGTTTCGTTGTTGCTTTGCATTAGAAATTAAATCGGGCAGGCGTTCCCACGACCTTAAGTCCTTAGACCGAATAATACCTGCATTGGCTACTGCCGCCGAGGAATCGGTTGGTGGTGCATTCATATCCTTTCTTTCAGTACAAAATATGCCATAGATATAGCCGTCTTCATGTTTTACCAACCGCATGTCATATACATTTACATCCGGTTCCTTATTTTGAGGAAGCATAAGGGGTTTTTCACAAAAAGTAAAAGAATCTATCCCATTAGGACTTTCCGCAAAAGCAAAGTAGGACTTCCTATCTGATCCTTCGACCCTAACAACGAGAAGGTATTTCCCGTTCCATTTTATAGCCCCGGCATTAAAAGCTGCATTTACCCCGATTCTTTCGAGGCAAAAAGGGTTGGTTTTTGGATTAAGATCATAGCGCCAATGAATTGGTACATGTTCAGCAGTTATAACGGGATATCTGTATCTATTATAGATGCCGTTAGATTTGGTTTCTATTATGTTTTTTCTAGTGATCAATTTATGATGTTCTTCTAAAAGTCTTTGAAATTGAACTGGGACTATGTTTGCAATTGCATTATTTGCCATAACCGATAGTTTAATAGAGTGGGTAAAATCTGGTTTTATCTTATTTTTTTTAAATCCATTAAAACTAATACGTGCGGTAACGCCTTAAAATCTTTAAAATCAGAACTACTTGTTGGGCCGTTGTATGGAACAAAATAATGATTTTGCCATGCGTTTCGCCAAAATAATGCCCATGAAACATCATAGGTGGAGACATTTTTGTCCAAAATCTGTGTCCACCAATTATCAACATTAACCATATTCAAACCGGCTTCGGTTAGGGCAAAGGGTTTCTTTTTTGCTTTGGCTATTTTACTTAATATGTTTAGATTGTTATTTAGGTCAGCTTCGAAATCATCAACTGTACTATGTTGATAGATGTCTACCCCCAAAATATCGACATAATCATCACCAGGATAATATTTTAAATATTCCTCTTTGGTTTGAAACGTATTTACAGAATATGCATATAGTAAATTATGGACATTAAATTCATTGCCAAGAATATCTACGGTTTCCTTCCATAATTGTTTGTATTCCTCTACGGTACAATTACCTTCACCCCACCAAAACCAGGATCCGTTCATTTCATGGTATGGCCTAAATACTACTGGTATAGCGTTACCTTTGCTGTCTTTTAGGTCATTTATGAAATTGGCTACCCTTAAATAGTGGTTTTAACATTAAAACTGACATGTACTTTGCTCATTTTTTCACGATAAATGTGATATTTAAAAGACAAACCTGCGCTACAAATAATAAAAGCTAAACACATTAAACAGTAGATTAACATTTTTTGGATATTGAAAAAAAATTAAAAAAAGGACTTTGATTCAGGTCACAGTCCTTTTTTTAATTGGTTTTAAGCCAATCAAATTCTAGTAGCCGGGATTTTGCTCAAGATTAGGGTTGATATCTATTTGAATCCTTGGTATTGGAAGTAATTCTCTTCCTTGAGGGATAGTAACGCCAAACCTATCGGCCACATATTCACTAACCTGTCCTGTTCTTCGTAGGCAAAGCCATAGTGAGAACTCACCGCCTAGTTCATGCCTATATTCGTCAAATATATTGTCCATAATATCGCCAGTCGGAACAGGTGCAGTTCCACCCCATGCACGGTTTCTGACCCGCATTAAGGTCTGCATGGCCAAACCGTCATTCCCACTTTTGTGATAGGCCTCGGCCAAACTGATTAAAACTTCCCCATACCGAAGCCAGATGTGATTTTGCCCACTAAAAATGTTTGGGCCGTTCCATCCACTTATAACAGGGTTTCTCCATGTTTTTACGGCATAGTAACCAGTTCTTCCTGGGGAGCCGTCCGGTCCTAACCAAGGTTCAGCTCTGGTTCCTAGTGTATTGATTCCACCATAATTTGCTTGGATATTGGGATAATCGGAAATATTGATTAATGGATCAGGATGTTCTTCCCCAGGAGCAATAATAGTATAATCCCTTCTTAAATCGCCTGGTTCAAAAGACTCATACAACGCTTCAGTTGGTATTCCACCAAATGAGCCTCCATTTATTTCAGAAGGCATATTAAAAGATTGAAGAAAAGTTTTTTCTTCATTTCTATTCCAACCTAAATCACCATTGTCATTGAATTGAATCTCGAATAGTGACTCCTTTCCATTTTTATTTGCCAATGCATGTATGTCTAAAAAATTCTCCTCTAAAAAGAAGCGCCCTTCCAACTGTTCAAAAGCATCTACGGCATCTTCATATCTTTCTAACCACATGTAAACACTACCTAACATTGCATAAGCAGTGCCTTTTGTTACTCTTCCTTTTTCTTGGTCATAGCTCCAAGGCAACCTTTCGGCTGCGTCCTCTAAATCAAGGGCCAATTGGTTCCAAACCTCATCTTCCGTATTTCTTGGGGCAAAAAAGTCGGAATCACCCGTTGTGGGCTCCAAAATCAACGGTACACCTCCCATCGATGCGGTCAAATAATAATAAAATATACTTCTTAAAACTAAGGCCTCACCTATCAATCTACTACCTATAGCTTCGTCAATATTTCCTGCATCGATAGCTGGTTGCAAATTCGAGAGTGCTACATTGGCCCTTCCTATACCATAATAGTGCACAGGCCATAACTTAACGGATATTTCATTATCCGGTGTCAATTCAAATTGTTGATATTCCTCATCCAAACCATTACCCTTCCAGTCTTGAGTCAATCTGTCCAAAGTTTGAATGGCCTTGGTATTATATTCATTAGGTATACCATCCGGACCCCCGTAGGCTCCTTGGAAGGCATCGTAGATTCCGGTAATTGTAGCCGTTGCAGTAGACTCAGAAGTATAAACGGTTGTGTCACTTATACCATCAGTTTTGGGGTCTTGCAACGCTTCGTCAGAACAACTATAAACGGCTAAACCAATAGCTGATATAGCTAAACAAATTTTTAAGACTTTACTTTTTTTCATAACTATTTTTTTAGAATTGGAGATTAACTCCTAACGTAATTGAAGAAGATATTGGATATTGACCTGCGTCAATACCTCTTGTTTGGGCATTATTTACACCATTTATATCGGCGTTTTGTCCTACTTCAGGATCGTAGCCGGAATACCCAGTAATTGTTGCCAAATTTTGACCACTAAGATATACTTTAGCACCACTCATGCCCATCTTATCAGTTAA
>JBATUY010000086.1:0-29691 GCA_049671465.1 Pricia sp.
GCGAAAGTCATCGCCGGGGCCTATCGGATGGGCCTTGGATCGGAAATCTTTGAAAAGTACGGTATCAACGGTTTTTATCTACAAGATCTTTTTCGTTTTGACCCCGAACTCTTTGGAATGATGCGGCAATCCATTGAAATGGGAAGGGCCTATATCATGAAAGAATATCAGCAGAAACCCATGCCCTTATTTTTACTCTGGAAAGGCATCGTACATACTACGCTACGACATCCGAACCATAAATATCTGATCGGTGGCGTAAGCATCAGCAACCAGTTCTCGAACTTCTCGAAATCGTTGATGATCGAGTTTATGAAAAGTAATTATTGGGACCCTTACGTAGCCCAATACATACGTCCAAAAAAAGAATTCAAGGTAAAACTTAAAGATGCGGACAAGGAGTTCGTTTTCGACGAGACCCAGGCCGATCTGAACAAGTTCGATCGTATGATCGATGAGGTCGAACCGGGCAATCTGCGCCTGCCCGTGTTGATTAAAAAATACATCAAACAAAACGCCAAGGTCGTAGCCTTTAACGTAGATCCCTTATTTAACAACGCCGTTGACGGACTCATGTACATTAAAATCGCAGATTTGCCCGAAAGCACGGTAAAGCCCGTAATGGAAGAGTTTCAGGCGGAACTGGAGCGGAAATTACAGGAGACCAATCAGAATGGCGAGGGGTAATATTTTGGGTGTATATCAAAGTTTGGTATTAAAAATAGCTAGGCAAATCTGTATGCCTTGTCTCATATTACCGATTCTTATATTTTCATTCGGGCTATGTTGATTATTGTCCATATTCACCATGGGAACGATTAGGGTAGGTACGTTCAGTTTGTCGATCAGCGGTACGATGGGTACGGTGCCGCCCATTATTCTTATGACGACAGGGTCGAAGCCAAAGTTTTCGGCAAGTTGGTTTTTGATTTTTATGCCGAAATCAGAAGAAGTATCCGTTCGAAAAGCATTGATTACCCGAGATGACTTGAAGCTTGCAATTTTAGGATAGGTAGCTCTTTCCACGGCATTAGGTTCTCTTTCGATAACATAATAACCTTGTTGCGCTATGTGGTTTCTTATTTTTAGTAATTGCGCTTTTCCATCGATTTCCGGTACCAGCCGAACATCTAAATTTGCGGTGGCGTATTCGGGAATCACGGTTTTTAACTTTTCACCTGTCCAAGATGTACCGATCTGCCGAACGTTCAGGGAGGGATACTGCAGCGACTCCTGATAATTACCACCAACTTTTTCAGAAGTATGGATGCCCAATTGGGTATTGAAACTGGTCGAATCAAAAGGAACGGATGCCAACAATGTTTCTAGATCGGCATCTATTTCGATACCTTCATAGTAGTTTTCGATCAATACCTTGCCCTTATCATCCTTCATACTTGATAGCAATCGGGCCAAACTAAAAACAGGGTTGGGTACGTAGTTTCCGAAATGTCCGCTATGTTGCGGCAGTTTGGATCCGAAAGTGGTGATGGTACAGGTCGCAATGCCCCTACATCCAAAGGTGAGCGTTGGTTTATTGGAGTCGTGCGCCGGGCCATCCATAACGATGAAAAAGTCGGAGGCATACTCCTCTTTATAAGTATCTAAGGTAGACAGCAGGGCATCGGACCCGTATTCTTCCTGCGGGTCAAATATTATCTTGAGATTAAAATTCGGATTCCTATTTTTCTCCCCAAGAATTTTCAATGCGGATAATAACATGATAATTGGGGCCTTATCATCGGCCGCCGCCCGGGCAAAAATGCGCCATTCGTCATCTATTTCATCATCCAAAGCACTCCATTCCAAAATCTGCCAATCTCCATTCGAATCCTTTTCTTTCAGTACCGGTACAAACGGGTCGTCTTGATGCCAAGCATCGGGATTGATGGGCTGCCCATCGATATGAAAATAGAAAAGTACGGTCTTATAGTCGGGGTCATACGTCTTTTCGGCCAGAAGTATAGGAAGGGTGCTCGTATCAAGCAAGGTGGTCTGAAAATCTAGTTCAGTATACCGATTTGATACCCAGGCTATATTTTTCAGCATCAATTCCTCATTTTCGGGAAGGTTCGGGATGCTTACCAACGCTTTATGCAGTAATAAAGTCTGTCGAAGGCTTTGGTCATCTACAGTGTCGGCGGTGGACTGCGCGCACATGAGCAATGGAACGAATAGTAGTAGCGCTATAAATTTGATTCCGATCATAGGATTTGTCGTCCTTTCTTTTGGATTTACGTTCATACTGGACATTTTAAACTATTCTGTAGCGATTATAGGGGATATCACCGCATTTTCAATGCGTTCAGGTCATATCGCTCCCGGTTATTATTACGAGGATGTAGCTTTGTCTTTTCTTGTTGGTCCTTATTTGAAAGGCATGGCAATTTTTTATCGCAAGGCAAATGGCCTGTTGGTCAAGTTAAACATAAAATACAAACTACAGGTTGTGGACTTTTGTTTTTATGGGTGCAAACCGTCATCTTAAATGGGATATATACCGCCTCATTCTATTCTTGAACGGTCCATTTGAAAGCACTGTACAGTATTATCAGTAGTACGATTACCTCGATGCCCGCAATGATGAGGTAGTGAGCGGCCAAACTGCCACCCCCTATAACATAGATTATCGTAAGGATTGCAGCGACTATATTAAAGCGACGATTTATTTTATGGGGTAACACCCTTGAAAAGTAAACCATAAGTATCGGAATTTGAGTGACGACAGCGGCAACGGCCATTGTAGTGGCTATATCACTACCAATAATGTCTATAGTATCTTTGGCAACAAGTTCTATCATTATCGACAGAATATCCGCAAAGATGATATTGAGCATCACTATTATCCATAAGGTCGATAATTTGGTGTTTACATCCATTTTTTTGAGGTAATTTAATTTCTACTACAAAAATATGTGGTGTATTTGCCAAGAGACGTTCACTTAAGGTAATAAAGAAGGGAGTTCAGCCTTTTTTTTCGAGTAGTCTAGCGCGCATGCGGCTTAGCGATTGTGGAGTTATTCCCAGATAACTTGCCAATTGATGTTGGGGTACACGTTGTACTAAATCCGGTCTGTTTTTTAGTACGTTCAAATACCTTTGCTCGGCTGAAGAGGTTTTAAATTCGTCAAAACTACTTTGGTTTTTAGATAGGAGTTCTTCGGATAACACGCGACAAAGGCTTTCGAATTTTGGGAATTTTTCAAAAACCTCCGCCTCCATATCCGGATTTGAAATGGTGATAATCGAATCTTCCGTACAAGAAACGTAGTATTCGGAAGCCTGTTTGCTAACAACGCAATTCGGCGTAACACCTTCCATCTCCGTGTAAAACGCAGTAGTTTTTTCTTCTCCGTCGATAATGTAAAATACTCGAATACATCCTTTTAAAACAAAATAGCCATCTACGGAATACTGCCCCTCTTTCAGTAGAACAGCTCCTTTTTTTAAGGTGCGAAAAATGTTTAGGGAAACTATTGCATTTTTTTCATCCTCTGAAAGCGATATGTATTTTGAGATAAAATCAAAAAGTATGTCTTCCATTATGCAATAGGGTATTACGATTCGATGTTCCCATTAATATTTTGAGGGTTAATGAACGATTTTATGCCGTTATGATGATTCCTCTCTTTAATTCTTCTTCGGATGGCCTCTCGAACCACTGCTCCATAAAGTCAAAATTCTCCTTGGTTACTTCAAACTCGAAAGTGGCTCCCTTCTCCTTGTTTCTTCTCATTACCCGTTCAAATCGGATTGCTTTCGGGATATCCAAAAAATGGATTATAAGCTGGTAGTTGTTTGTGCCGGCAAATTTCCTGAATTTTTCTCGGTGTGCGAATTTTGAGAGGCCCAAGTCGAGGATGGTGTCGGTTTTTGAGCTTTCTAGCTGTTTGATTAAATCTATAATAATATTTTCCGCTCGATCGATTCTTTCGAGAAACCACTCCAGGCCATCGGTCGGTTTTTTGTCCGCAAGAAATAGGGTTTTGTTCCACTTATCAATTGAAAAGACTATGCCGTTCGTTTGTCTCTTCAATTCGGTGGCGTAAGTTGTTTTCCCAGAGCCTGTATTTCCGACAATCAGGTGTATCATTTAGTTGTACTTTTGAGAACTAAGTGCGAAGAAGTTCTTTTGCGACGAAATTTTCACTGAACGTTCTTATTTCATTACGTGCCTTTTCAAAGGCCGCATGTTTTACTTCTTCAGAACCCTCAATTTTTGATGGGTCGAAAAAGTTATGGTGAATACGCTTGGCTTTTTCGGCGGGTATGTAGGGGCAGTTTTCCTGGGCATGGTCGCATACCGTTATAATGTAGTCCCACGGAATGCCATTATATTCTTCAACAAGATTGGAGGTGTGATGGGTGATATCGATACCATCTTCTTTCATTATGGAAACCGCTCCCGGATTGAGTCCATGTGTCTCGATGCCCGCGCTGTAGATATTGGCTGTACCATTTTGAAGTTTTTCAAGATAGCCGTGTGCCATTTGGCTTCTACATGAGTTTCCGGTGCAAAGTACTAAGATGTTTTTCATGTTACATTTATGGGAGTGAAGCGAACGGACGCTTCTCTCGATTCGTCGATTTGTGTCAGTCGGTGCCTATTACCGAACTTCTTCGTTCAAATAGAAGATTATCTTTCCATACACCGTGTAGCTTGCCGACCCTTTCCCTTTTTCCGATATAACGGAAGCCCACTTTTTCGTGTAGTCGAATACTACCACTATTTTCAGGAAAGATTCCGGATTGTAATGTCCACAACCCTTGTTTTTCACTTTCGGAAATTAAGGTTTCCATTAATAATCGGCCTATGCCTTTTCCCCATGCATTTTTCCCGACATACACACTGACCTCGGCAACTCCACCGTAGACACATCTGCTTGAAACGGGGGAAAGGGCGCCCCATCCTATAACCAAGCCTTCGGCGGTCGCTACTACCCTACAAGACTTCATGTGGGCCTTATCCCAGATTTCATAGGTCGGAACTTTAGTTTCAAAAGTAGCAAAACCGGTATCAATACCTTCCGAATAGATGTTAGCCACAGCCTTCCAGTCTTCGCTGGTCATGGGTCTTACCTGTATCGTACTGTCCGTCTTATGCATTACATACTAAAATTATAGTTGATTTACTAACAGCAACCACTACCTGGCGCACACCCAGTATCACCGGCGTTAACGGGTTCGGGAGTGATACCACAGGTATCTTTGGCTTTGCAGTCCGTTTTTTCCACGCCCAATTGCATGACTATGGCGTTGTCGTTAACGGTAAAAGCGTTGACAAAAAGTTGAGCGGTGTGAAAGTCGGGGTTGCTGTATTCGAATTTGACCTCGACATCCTTCTCCATAGGCTTAATCCGGTCTACCTTTTTCAGGATATCAAGTGCTTTTTTGGCGGACATGTAGCGGTCGGTGTCTTCGGTCGGGTCTTCCCAGAGTTGAATCACGGTCTCTTTCCAAAAATCGGTGCCGGCGCCGCAGTCTACCGCATCAACGGTGATGTTCTTGATTTCGGTGATATGATACCCCGGGGCGACGAATTGCTGTGGCCGGTATTCAAAAAGTAGCTTTTTGTTCGGTTCTGCCTGTAAAAGCGATAAAAATTCATTTGTTTTCATAGATCTAGTTTTAGAAGGTGTCTTGAATCATAGTTCAGCAACAATTTTGGGCAATCCCTCCAAAAAAATCTTGGAACAAGGCTTGCAGCTCCGCCCATTTTTCTTTGTTGATGCAGTAGCATAAGTTTTTTCCCTCAAAAGTGCCCTTTAATAATCCAATCTTTTTGATTTCGTTCAAATGCTGGGATATGGTCGGTTGTGACAGTCCGATTTCATCCACTAAGTCATTACAGATACAATTCTCTTGTTTGCTCACATAGTGAAGTATGGCGATGCGCGCCGGATGTGCCAATACTTTAGCGGCTGCGGCCATCTCATTTTGTGAGCTAGTGAATATTTCGGTTTTGGTTGCTCCCATGTTCAAAAAGGTTTGAGACAGTTTTATTAGTAAGGGCTTTTTGGATTGGAAAAATTATGACCCAACCTTAGGCCGTTCGGTGTTTGAATGTATTAACTGGAAATTCTTCCATTAACCCACTTTGAATGTGATATTGCAATATTACGATTTAATGGTAATAGTCATAATGGTTGCAAATGGAATCAAGAGGATTTTATGATATAAATTACTTTAATTATAATGTGATATTGCAATATTACGATAATAGTATTGTTTAAAAAAGCCGATTAGATATTATTTTTCGGCTTTTATGATTTTCGATGGGGATTTAAAACCAAGGCTTGTTCCCCACTTGATATGTATTGTAGAACTCTGCGTCGGTTTTAGTCAGGTAAATGATTCCTTCTATGACTCCAATGATCCAAGTAGCCGTCAGAATGATACCTCCTATGCCAATACATACCGTAGCATATCCTGCGATGGAGGCAACCAAAAGGATGATACCCTCTTTTTGATATCCCAAAATAAATTTATGAATACCTAACGACCCTAAAATAATGGCCAATATACCTGCTAATATTTTTTTATTATCCCCTTGTACGCTGCTAAACGCCTCTTTGGCCCCTTCACTGAATTCATTCGCCGTTTTTTTAGCGCCCTCCTCGAATTCGTTCGCAGCTTTCTTAGTGCCTTCGGCAAACTCCTTGGTCGATTCCTTGGCTTTTTTGAATTCCTCTTTAGCCTTATTACCCAAGTCGTTGGCTGATTTCTTGGCGTCATCCGCAAAATCCTTACTTGATTCTTTGGCCTTATCAAAACCGTCTTTGGTTTTATCGCCAAATTCATTTGCTTTCTTATTTGCCTTATCGAAAGATCCTTCCGATCCTTTACCGAATTTTTTATCCTCGTCTGACATTTCTAGTTTTTTAGGTTGTTATATAATGGAAGTTAAATGTAGCGAATATTACGATATTGATGAAATCAAGAATTTGCCAAGTCAGAAGCTCCATTTTACTATATAAAATCAGCTGAAAAGATGCAACAAGATTAGCGGTGGCAAATCCATTCTTTTGGCGGTGCCATTGATCAGGGCCTATCGTTTTACGTTCTTTTCATACAGCGATATCCAAGCATCAACGGTCATTTTGGTAGCAAGAGTGCCCATGAATTCATAGGGAATGTCATCCATATATTTAAAACGGATACAGCTTTTTCCCATATCCAATTTGCGTTTACAGTGCTTGGGATATTCCTCAATGAACCAGTCTAACAGGTTTTTGTCTGCATAGATGCCCATGTGATAGACCGCTATGAAATTTTTTTGCGACGCAAGGTTGATAAAGGGAAGGGGTATCTCGGGCGT
The DNA here is from genome assembly GCA_049671465.1 of Pricia sp. Taxonomy (GTDB): domain Bacteria; phylum Bacteroidota; class Bacteroidia; order Flavobacteriales; family Flavobacteriaceae; genus Pricia. The sequence continues at coordinate 7,319 of JBATUY010000086.1, forward strand.
GCAATGATATCCTGGGGGATATTTCGTATGCGGTACCACATATCCCAACATGCCATAACTGATTTGCTCTTCAAACCCTTCAGGAATATTTTGAAGGATGGTATTTCTTAATTTTGAAAAGGGCTCTTTTCTTTCCTGTGGAAGCTGTCGAATATATGCTTCTGGTGAATTTGCCACGTATTTCATAGTTAAACGTGTTGATCGATAAGAATCGGGTTTCCATCGGGATCTAAAAAAGCGATACTTGCTGGTCCTGTTGTACTTTCATCCGCTTCGGTCGTAAGTTCGATTCCTTTTTCCTTAAGCTGTTTTTGCAAAACTCTTACATCGGTATACGAGTCGATCGGATTCGCATCGGTATCCCAACCGGGGTTGAAAGTGAGAATGTTATTTTCGAACATCCCTTGAAAGAGGCCTATGGTCGTAGTTCCGTTTTTCATAATTAGCCAATGTTGTTCACAATCACCGTGGAAAAACGTAAATCCAAGGGTTTCGTAAAAGGCTTTTGATACCTTAATGTCCTTGACACTGAGACTTATTGAAAATGCTCCTAAATTCATATCGTTGTCTTTAAGTAATAGGATTTCATATGAGGTTATCTTTATACCGATTTTATGTGGAGCTACCGGTTTTACGGTGTAGTACAAGGGCAGAAATCAAGGAAACTATACAGCCAATTACAATAACGGTCAAAAACATGACAGCCGCGTTGAAGGCCGGATTGGCATATTTCTCGATTTGTTCCGTTAAAACCGCCTTTTGAATCTTGAATTCCTCGGGGGAAAGTTCGGTTTCCATTTTTTCCAAGGAGTATTCAAAATATTGTTGGGCAAAATCTGGATTGATGAGGGTAACGTAGATAGTATCGGCAATGGTAAAGCCCGCCGACGCAAATACCGTTATTAAAATACCGATGACAATAGCCTTGCCCAGAGATATTATTCCTTGGTTTTCTACATCACGAAAATGTTTGATTCCGAAATAAACAAATAGCAATGACACGACAATTGTCAAGTATCCCAAGATTTCCTGAACCTCGAAACCCAAGCCTTGTCCAACGTATAGTATTACAATAAATAAAAGGGCTGCACATGTAAAAGCGTAAATGCCATAAGGGAAAACGGTTGTTTTCATAAGGGATTATTTTCAGGTTTCCGTCAAGTTAAGTTCCTATCCCATAAATCGGTTCATACTAAAGTACCAAATACCCGTGCTTGCGTCAAAAAACGGTACCTATCTAATAATTTGGAGTTCTTTGGCCTTGCTAATTGCCTGTGTTCTACGTCTAGCGTCTAGTTTTATGAATATGTTGGATACATGCGTCTTGATGGTGCTTTCAGAAACAAAAAGTTTTTCGGCAACTTCCTTGTTCGATAACCCTACAGAAATTTCTTGTAAAACCTCAAATTCGCGTTTGCTCAATCCGAGTTCTCTTACTTTTTTGGTATTAATCTCTTGGGTCGGTGAGGGTTTTTTTAGAAAATTCTTTCTGTTGAAATATAAACCTATACTAAAGAAGCTTACCGCTGTTAGGGCCACAAAGATTTCGATACCAATGTTTCCTGACAAATAACTGTAGGTACTAAGTTTGAAAAGACATAGCAAGGCGATTATCAATGCTGCAAATATGATGACCGTACGTTTCACTTTATAAAGTTAGCAAAATTCAGCTTTGATTTTGTCCACAACAGTTTGCGCCAATTTTTCTAAGCTTTCGACCGTCCAGCCGGCCACATGCGGGGAGAGAATGACGTTATTGGCTTTGATGAGGTATTGGAACGCCTCCGGGAGGTTATTGACCGAGCTTGCAACCGGCCGGTTTTCTCCCGGCGTTTCGGGAATACTGGAGGTCGCATTGTCGTTTTCGGGCATTCTCCCTGCTGCTTCTGAACGGTTCTTGCCGGAAACCTCGGAAGCGCCCGAAGTGACAGTGTCTTTGAACATGTTTTCGAAAGACGACTTTTCATATTCCAATACATCGAGTCCCGCACCTAGAATCTTTCCGGATTTCAATGCGGACACCAAATCTTCGGTAACGACACATTTGCCACGCGCGGTATTCAAAAGCCAAAAGGGGTTTTTGAACTTGTCGATAAATTCGGAATGTATCATGGCAATGGTACTGTCCGTTTGCGGAACGTGCAGGCTGAGAACATCCGTGCGGTTTTGGAGTTCCATGATACCCACTTGGCGTGCATTTTCGTCCCCGACGCCCCCTTTGATGTCGTAACAGATGATTTCGTCAACATCGAAACCCCTCAGTTTTTTGGCAAAGGCCTTGCCCATATTGCCGTAGCCGATGATGCCTACAATCTTTCCTTCGAGTTCAATGCCACGGTTGCCCTCACGATCCCACTTGCCGGAACGGACTTCCCGATCGGCCTTGTTCAGGTTGTTGAACAACGATAACAGCATGCCCAGCGTATGCTCGCCCACCGCGTTACGGTTACCTTCCGGCGCTGCGGCCAAAAAGATACCGTTCGCTTCGGCGTGCCTGACATCGATATTTTCGAGTCCCGCTCCGAGTCGGCCTATGAATTTCAGGTTGGTGGCCTTGTTCAAAAAATCGCTATCGATACTGAAACGACTACGGATGATCAGGCCGTCGTATTGGTCAATTTTGTCTTCGATAGTCTGTTTTGAAGAGGTGTAATCTTCATCGTTCTGAAAGCCAAGCGCTGCAAATTGGGCAATGAGCAGCGGATGGTTTTGGTCTACGTGTAATATTTTCATGAAATTATAACTTCGGATAATAGGATTGTTTCAGCGCATGGTCAACGCCACCGGTATGCGCCGTGTTCAGTTTTTCGAATAACAAAAGCTGAACTTCTTCGCCGTTTCTAGTTGACGGACAATGTTCAACGCCTTTCGGAACAACGATAATTTCACCTTCGCGAACGGTTTCTGTTCGGTCGCGGAACTGCATGTACAAAGTACCCTTCAACACCTGAAAAAGTTCGTCTTCGTTTTCATGGGCATGCCATACGAATTCGCCTTCGATTTTGGCGAGAAGCACTTGCATATTGTCTACGACGGCTATTTGATGTGGATGCCATTGTTTGCTGAAAGCGGCATGTTTTTCTGCAATATTGATTGGTTTCATTGGATACCATATTTCTTCGAAAGGCATCAAAGATACAAAGCTTTTGCAAAGAACGGGTGCCCCTCGTTGTGCGGATATGGCTCAAAGTACCATCAAATTGCACCCTCTGATATCTGAATTATCAAAACGGCCCAGTATCTCGAAACTACCGTCGAGATGCATTTTGCCGAGATCTTGCGTAGCGATAAAGGCGCAGGAATTGATATTGGCCAAGTCGATGATGTTCATTCCTCCGGTCTTTCCGGCAAGTTGGTAGGCCATGGGGTCTTCGGTGTCGCGAATCATAACTTTCATCCACGGCGGGGTTTCGAAGCTTCCGTTTCCGTTGGAGTAGGCCTGTGATAACAGTTCGGTCATACCATATTCGGAATGGATGCCGGACACCCCGAAGCCGGATTTTAAAATGGCGTGGAGCTCTTCGCGTATCAGTTCTTTTCTGCGGCCTTTCATACCGCCGGTTTCCATGATGATGGTATTTTGCAATTTGATGGGATGTTTCTCGACCATATCCAGCAAGGCAAAGGATACACCGATCAAGAGCGTTTTGGTGCCCGCGGCTTCAAGCTGCAGCAGTTGGCGTTTTAATCCCTTTAGATCATCCAAATAAAACCCGCTTTTTTCGTGTCCGCTTTCTTTGATGAGGTCGTCGACCATGTATATCAAAGATGAGCCTTGGCGTTCGAGATAAGAGGGGAGTAGTGCCAGTACACAGTACTCTTTTATGTTGCCATAAAAATAGGCAAAACCTTTTCGAAAGCTTTTTTCATAGACCTGAAGGTCACTCACCAAGTGTTTGCTGGTGAGGCTTCCGGAGGTACCGCTACTGGTAAAGATGGTCTCGCTTTTCTTTCCTTTGGATATGATTTCCTTGGATTTGAAAAATCCGATAGGCAGAAAAGGAATGTCGGTCAGCTGAAGCACCTTGGCCGGTTTTGTATCCAAATACCCACAAAATTCACGATAAACCACGTTTTCGGCATATTGCATCCTAAACACTTCGAGGGCCGTGGCTTCGAATTCCGTCTCTGTGCCGATTTCAAAAATTGTATCCGTCTGCATATCCTATTAAAGCGATTCATCCCATTAAAAATGCGCACTATTTTGGCTAAATGGCGCCAGGGCAAAAGTAATGATATCCACAACTTAAAAATAAGGAACAGGCTTTGAAACCGCACCCCGTTTTGTTAATCCTTTTAACTTTTATCCGCCTTTGCGTTAATCTTTATTAAAGGGATGCCTTTCACCCTCGTAACATTTGGCTATGCCCGACAGACCCCCTACATTGCAAAAATCACTTACAGTTTGTGTGAGTGTTTACTAAAAGAGGTCGCTTCGGCTTCAAAAAAAATAAAAGCATGAGTCAAGTAAAAAAAGACGACACCGTAAAAGTACATTACACCGGAAAATTGGAAGACGGACAGGTATTCGATAGCTCCGTCGAACGTGGTGAGCCCCTAAAATTTACCATGGGCCAGGGCCAACTGATACCTGGTTTTGAAGATGGCATTATCGATATGAAGGTGAACGAAAAGAAAACAATCAATATAAGTAAAGAAAACGCTTACGGGGAAATCCGCGAAGAACTGGTACAAGAGGTACCGAAAAGTCAACTTCCCGAAAATATCAAGCCCGAAGTGGGTATGGGATTGACCTCGCAAACGCAAGACGGACAAGAAATCAACCTCATCGTCAAAGATGTCAAAGACGAAACTATAGTGGTCGATGGCAATCACCCATTGGCCGGAAAGGATTTGACCTTTGAGCTCGAAGTGGTGGAAATTATGTAAAGCATCGAGTTTTAGAACAGCAAAAGCACCCTGATAGGGGTGCTTTTTTTATGGGTTAAATTGTAATGAGGGTATTGTGAATCAGTCTTTAGATTATGAAAGCGTACGGATTTTAGGTCTTATTTGCTGACATACTACTTTACGACCAGTTTACGGGTAAAGGTTTTATCGCTTTCATTGACCTGAAGTACGTAAACACCGGCTACCAATCGTGAAATATCCAAGGTTTTTCCTTTGATTTTATCGGTCAGCACCACTTCGCCGAACACATCGTAAACAGTAATTCGTTTGTCGGCATTGACTGGAGTGAGAATGTGGACTATGCCTCCAAAAGCCGGATTGGGATAGAGCTTGACTTCAGAAATTTCGGATGTTCTATGGTTTTGATACTCTGGAGATTCTTGAGCGAAAAGCGTAATCGTAAATAATAGGAAAAGGCTAAAGTAAAGTATTTTCATACGTAGCGATTTGAGGTCTATGTGCTCTAGAAGAGTTCGTTACGTAAAATTAGCGAAAGGTTTTACTTACAAGATGTAAATGTTGTGAAACGCGATTTTTTGTAGGTGAACACTACGAGGTGTGCTTTTTAACCTGTTTTTCAGCCGTTTGTCGGGTTTGGGTTTCTTCGTGTAAAAGTATTCGGAAAAGGATGGTTTATCGGAAACTTTAAATCTGGAAGAAGTGGGGCTAAAGAGAAAGGAGAAAGGAAATTTACCTTACGATAAGCTTTCGTGTAGCGACTTTATTGTTCTGAAAGACCCGAAGCACATAAACTCCCGCATCGAGTTCGGAAATAAACAGCTCGTTTCCTGTTATGCTGGTTTCGAGTACCTGAGTGCCCAAGACATCGTAAATGGAGATTTTTTTGGTAGCGTTCTCGTTCGTACTGATATACACCTTGCCGTCGGTCACGGGATTTGGGTAGAGTTTAAAGCCCTCGATATCGCTCTTAGCTTGAGCGTTTTGCCCATAACTAAAGGATACACATAAAAAAGCGATAACCAAGTAGAGGTGCTTCATAAGCTGTTTTATTCAAAAAACATACCACAAATATAATAATTTTGATGGTAGTGCGTTGCGGCGGATGTGTAAATGGCTTCGTTATTTGTATAGCGCGCTAAAAAAGCCCGTTACAACGCGGGTCATAACGGGCTTTTCAACTTAATATATAAAAATCAATTACTTAGCGTCCATCCCGCGCTCCAAGAAGCATAGTCGGTTCCCGTGCCGTTCCCGTCACCGCTAATCAAATCGGCCTCGGTAAAAGTAACCTCGGTATCATTCTTGAATTTAGTGGTAACGTCAGTAAAGGTGATATCAGTTAACTGAAGGGCATCGTCCAGTACTTGTTGACCGGTTGGGTTCTCAGCGGTATCGCCATCCATATCAAAGGCTTCCCCGAAACCTTCTATCAGTATGTTGGTAAAAATACCTGCGGTACCGGCTCTCAGACGAATGGCTTCGTAGCTTCCCAAATCAACGGCAGTACCATCTTGTACCGTGTTTTCTGACCCTTTTCCTAGAATAGTGAGATTAGTAACGTTGGGAGCAGAGAAGAATAGGGGGCTCGAATTGTTGCCGATATCGGTGTTGTACCCATCCGCTTCTATGGCCTTGTCCCACGAAATTCCGTCGTGTTCGATGTAAACATCGGTCAGTGTTCCCACGTAACCTTCCGTCCAATCTACGGAGTCATCTTGGGCATTAAGAACGGATACAAAACTCGCGTTTACCGTTCCGCCGAAGAATTCGAAGCCATCATCTTTACCTTCAAAGGCCTGAACGTATTCTACAACCGTTCCGCTGCCCACGCCGTAAAACGAAAAGGCATTGTTTTCAGATTGGCCATCGGCGCTTCCTCCAGAATATTGTACACGTACGTACCTTAGAATTCCGGAGTCGTCATCCGCGGCGTTTCCGCCGTAAGGTAGACCTGCAATCTCGGAAGTCGAGGTGGCTGAACCGGCAACGGAGTTTACGGGTGCGTTCCCTAAAATAATAAGTCCTCCCCAATCACCCGCTCTGGGGTTATCGGAATTGGAGGTTAAAATAATCGGTGCATTCTGATTGCCCTCGGCCACGATACGTGCACCTTGAGTGATGGCAATGTACACATCGGACCCGGTAGGTTCGGCTCGGATGGTCATTCCCGCAGGAATGGTCAACGTGGTTCCGGCTTCCATGATCATGGGTCCGTCGACAATATATTCGTTGGCGATATCCAAAACCAAATCTTCTGTAAAAGTGCCCGAAAGTGAGACGGTCTCCCCATCGGTCTCCCCGCCGCCTTCGCCAGTACCGCCGTCGGTATTGTTCGTGGTGTTGGTAATCGTACTGTTAATGATGATGTCGGCGGTATCGTCATTGCCACAAGATGCTACGAAAAGCGCGGATATCATGGTGAAACCAAATACTAATTTATTTTTCATTGCGTATTAATTTAAGAGGATTTAAAGTGTATGGATTTAAAATTTATATTTCATGGATATGCCCAGATCGATGCCGCGTTTAAAATCCTGCAGCACGATGTTCTCTCCATCCGTGATTTCACGGTTGAGCTCAAAGGTCGGGTTCAGCAGGTTTTTGGCGGACAGGTTTATTTCAAAATTCTCGCCGATCGGATTTTTCCAAACGAAATCGAGCGTCGGGATGCCTTTTTCGATTATGTTGCCCAGTTGACCGGAGCCGAGGGCGAAAATACGATCTGAATAATAGTTACCTACTAGGTTGATTACAGGGGCATAATTTCCGAAGGAAGGGCTATAATTGATATCGGCATTGGCAATTAAAGGGGATGCACCTTGCAGCTCATCGCTATCCCTATTGAACGTAGTACTGAACGATCCGCTGATCTCATCAAACAAATCTTGGTCGGTATATAAATAGGATGCATTGACACCGAAAGCCAAAACTGGCTGGTCATCGCTATCGACCATTAGATTTTTTCGGAGCTCGAATTCGGCACCGTAAACCGTAGCTTTCTCCCCTGTTCTAAAATAACGTTGCGTACCGGTGGCATCATTGGCGACAACCAAATTCACGGGATCTTGAATCGTTTTGGTAAAGGCACCAACGGATAGGATCTCACCTCGTCCGAAAAACCATTCATATTTAAGATCGAGGTTGAAAATCTTCGAATAGGAGACTTCCGAAACATTGGTATAGTTGATTGTGGCGATAGGCTGTCTGCCCAAAAGATCGGGGTTACCTCCGATACGTTGTGTAACACCTTCGTATACAAAAGGAGACATTTCTTTGAATTCAGGAAACGATACAGTTTGACTAACAGAAAAGCGCAAGTTCTGCTCCTCTTTTAGAGCGTACCTTATATTTAGGTTGGGCAGGTATAGCGGTTCGTTTACCTCATTAGTGCCAGGGTTCAAATCGGGCCTTAGGTTGATAACATCGTAAGCAATGCTTTGATTAAAAGATTCTGCCCGTATACCTGGAACAATCAACCACTTATCATTGAGGTTGAATTCGGCCGAAATATATCCGGCATGCACATCCAAATTACCAGAATATGTGTTTTCGAGACGTCCGGGAGCGCTGGTTTGGGTCAGCCCTGTAAGTTCAGGGTCGATGGGGCGGAAAACATGGGTCTGGTAGCCTTCCCCGGTATCGGCGAGCCCGGCGACAAAATTATCAAGATTGAAAATCGTGTTCAGATTGTTCGGGTCGGTAATATCAAGATTGCTATTAATGTTCTTATAACCGTACCGCTGGTTGTCGAAAGAGCGTTCTTTGGTTCTTCCATTATAGCCGAAATTCAATTTTACGTTTTCCGAAACTAGGTAGGTCAGGTTAACACGACTATTGAGTTCTTCGTCTTCGATGTTCTGAAAATAGCGCTGGTTGTTGAAGTTGTTCTGTTGTCCGAAATCCGGGGAGGTCGTGGCATCGCCATCAAAAAGTGCATCGTAATTGTTCAAGGTAATCCGTTTTCGGTCGGGCTCGTGGGCGAAGACGGTGTTATAGCCGATACCGTATTCCAAAATCCATTCTTCATCGAACGTATGCTCACCGGTCAATTGGTTTACAAAAATCAGGTCTTGGTTGAACTGGGAGTTTAATTGAAAATAGCCGGTATCCGAGTTGAGGTCCTGACTAAAACCCAATCCTTTGGTGCCGTAATAACCGACTTCGTCGCTGGAGCTGTTGATAGCCAGCGAATTGAACTTTATTTTATGGTCGTTATTTATCTTAAAGGTGATATTGGCCATGGCGGTCGAGGTCGTGTTGTGAACGTACCGCTCAACATTGGGGAACAATACGTCTAGATTCGTGCCGTAATTCGCTTGGCTCCCCTCATAAAATCGGAAATTGGAATCAAAAGAAGCTGTCCCGAAAAAGCTCAATAGCGATTCTGAATCCTCACCAAAAAGCTGGAATGATTTTCCAAAAGATATCGCCCCGCCAGCGTTTACGGGAGCAATACCTGAATGCTCTACCGGATCGACTCCGTGGGATAGAATTACGGCAAAAGGGTTACGGTCGTAGCGATTGTAAAATCCGAAATACCCGGTGCCCTCGTTCTTTACAAAGTCCTTTCCGGCAGCGTTGCTATTGATTCCGGAATTGATAACCACATCGATATAGCCTTCGCCGGTATACTCCCGAGATGAAATATCCACGTTTCCTGCGGAGAAGTCACCATAAAATTTACTTGAAAAAGCTTTGCTTACCCCGATATTCTGAATAACATCCGAAGAGAACAGATCCAAATCAATGTTTTTGTTGTTGATGTCATTTGATGGAAGGGAGAGTCCGTTCATGCTTGTGTTCAGATAGCGGTCGCCCAATCCCCTTACATACACATTGTTGGTTCCCTGTTGTCTGGAGATACCTGAAATTTGGGCGACCGCTCCGGCCGCATCGCTAACCCCTTTACGTGCCAGTTCCTGTGCGCCGATACTCTGTTTGATTTCAACCGCTCTTTTTTGATCGAGCAACAGTGCGGTTTCCGAATCCTTACGCGAAGACGTGGTGACCGTGACCTCATCCAAAGAAACCCCTTCGGAAGCGCTCATCGGAACGTTGACCGTAGTCACCTTTCCGGCTTCGATGACCACATCGGGTATTTCGACCGTTTCGTATCCCAAATAACTAAAGACTACCGTAACCGTACCCGGCTCTAACCCTGAGATTTCATAAAGCCCGTCAAAATCGGAGGTAGTACCCGTTGTAGTACCTTTGATGACGACGTTGGCAAAGGGCAAAGGGTCGTCGTTCAATTCTTTATCGGTAAGTTTTCCGACGATACTTCCTGTGTCCTGTGCACTGATGGTAAGGGCTCCTAAAAATATCAGCAAAAAGGCGAAACAATATTTCATTAAGTCAGGTTCTATATTTGCCGCAAAGAACGCCACAGGTTGTAAAAGCGATGTTACCTGCATGTTAAATCGATATTGCAATACCGTTACCTAAACGTTACGACATTAAATCAACGTTAAGCCGGTTTGCCGTAGTTGTATTATCTTTATCTTCGACCGATTAACCGTAAATGCATATCCCATGAAAAAGAAAGACATCAAGATACTTTTGGTAGACGATGAGCCCGATATTCTGGAGATCGTGGGTTATAATCTTACCTCGGAAGGTTATCAGGTATTTACCGCGAAAAACGGTGTGGAGGCGGTCGCTATGGCCAAAAAGAAGGAGCCCCATTTGATCATTCTCGATGTGATGATGCCTGAAATGGACGGGATGGAGGCTTGCGAGAAAATCCGCAAGATATCGGGACTTGAAGATACGATCATTACTTTTCTGACGGCGCGCGGCGAAGATTATTCCCAAGTGGCCGGTCTTGACGCCGGGGCCGATGATTACATTACCAAGCCGATACGGCCCAAAGTCTTGGTCAGTAAGGTAAAGGCATTGCTCAGAAGGCTGAAAGAAGGTGATGGCGCCCAAGACGATATTACCAAGGTCGGCGATATTGTTATCAATCGGGAGGAGTATAAAATCGTAAACCATGGCGAAGAACTTATTTTGCCCAGAAAGGAATTCGAACTGTTGGCCCTGTTGACCTCTAAACCCAACAAAGTATTTAAACGAGAGACTATTCTAGACCGCGTTTGGGGCAGTGAAGTAGTGGTTGGCGGCCGTACGATTGACGTTCACATTCGCAAGCTTCGGGAAAAAATCGGGGAAGAACACTTCAAAACGGTAAAAGGGGTAGGGTATAAGTTCGTGCTGTAATGGCCATCAAATTACAAAGATCATATCGCTTTGCCCTGAGGTCGTCTCTTTTGATTTCGTTGATTTTCGCTTTGGTCCTGGGCATCCTTTTGTTTTATTTCCACACTTTTGACTTTACGGTAGTTATTTTATCCACGGTCATTCTTTTTCTGGTTTCCTTCTTTATCCTTCAAATCCGAATCGAAAAATTTATTTATAGGAGGATAAAACAGATCTATGACGATGTGGCCCTTCTGGAATCCTCTACACTTACGTCCGACCCTATTACCACCGATATGCGCACGCTCACGGAGGAAATCGAAAAATTCGCCAAGGATAAAAAGGTAGAGATCGATACGCTGAAGGTGCGTGAAGCATACCGGAAAGATTTTTTGGGAAATGTCTCCCACGAGCTCAGAACACCGCTATTCACGGTGCAAGGCTACATCGAGACCTTATTGGATGGCGCCATGAACGATAAAAACGTTCGTAAAAAGTACCTACAGCGCGCCAGTAAGGGCGTTGATAGGCTTATCTATATCGTGAAAGATCTTGATTTGATTACCAAGCTCGAGGTCGGCGAGCTCAATCTTGAGGAAGAGAATTTTGACATTGTAGAGCTCATTCAAAGCATTTTCGACCAGTTGGAAATGAAGGCTGGAAAAAAGAACATCGTACTTACTTTTGATATGGAGTATGTAAACCCTATCAAAGTTTTCGCCGATAGGGAAAAAATTGAGCAAGTGGTGACGAATCTGATCGTAAATTCGATCAAATATGGTCGCCGCGACGGCACTACGGAGGTCAGTGTCGAAAACCTGATCAAAAACAAAGTTATTGTCCGGATTACGGACAATGGCGAAGGTATCCCGAAACGCTACATTCCACGCCTTTTCGAACGTTTCTATAGGGTCGATCAAAGCGGAAGCCGCAAAGAGGGCGGGTCTGGTCTTGGTCTTGCCATTGTAAAACATATCATCGAGGCCCATGAAGAAAAAATCTACGTCGAGAGTGAGATAGGGGTTGGGTCGGAGTTTTCGTTTACCTTGGAAAAGAGTAAAGTAGAAGGCTAAAATTCTTGTATCGTCACCCAGTATTTCAGTAGCTTTGTCGGTCATGGCTTCTATGCGTTTCGCTTTGCGCCGTATGCCGGTATTGAAGTCGCACGGCTTTAAGGAAAGCGCGAACGGCATGTTAGCCATATGAAGAAGTAATCAAAAATACCCCTCCGTAGTTCGGGGGATAAAATTTTAAAGTGGCGCAGTGGGAAGTAAGAACAAGCTTAAAAGATTCAAGGAAAACGAACAGTTCAAAAATGTCATTCAACCCGACCGGGATGCGATCAAGGATGGATTTCCCCTTAAAGGAAATTGGGCTTCCCATTTTGGCAACAATAATCCTCTAGTACTCGAATTAGGATGCGGAAAGGGTGAATACACGGTAGGCCTTGGGCAACGGCATCCGGAGAAAAACTTTATTGGCGTAGATATCAAAGGAGCTCGCTTATGGCGCGGCGCTAAGACGGCGATCGAGGAAAATCTTGAAAATGTCGCCTTTCTTCGTACCCAGATCGAGTTGATCGACGAGCTCTTCGCCGAGAACGAGGTATCCGAAATCTGGATTACCTTTCCCGACCCCCAGATCAAGTACAAGCGCACCAAACACCGGATGACGAACCATGATTTTTTAAGCAAGTATAAAAAGATTCTGCATCCGGATGGTTTAATACACTTAAAAACGGATAGTGAGTTCATGCACGGCTACACGTTGGGCATACTGCACGGCCGAGGCTTGGAAATTATCTATGCCAATCACGATGTCTACAAGAATGAAGGTAGCCCGGCAGCCGTTTTGAACATACAGACTTTCTACGAAAAGCAGTACCTTGAGAGGGGAAAGCCGATAACGTACATTCAGTTCAAGATTTAGTATCTATTTTCACACATCCGACCTCTATTTTGACCTGACCCTGGTACTGTATTTCTTATCTAAAAATTAAGCGCAAGCACGGAATGCATCATCTTTTTATCCTTTTCTTTGCCACTTTTTCGGCAGCCTTTATGGCTACCGTGCCTCCGGGACTGCTAAATATGAATGCGGCGAAAGTAAGTGTGGAGAAGGGGAAGACGAACGGGATAATTTTTAGTATCGGCGTCAGCACTATGATTATGCTGCAGGCGACGATTGCGGTCTATATTTCCAAATTTTTGGACAATAATCCCGATGTTGTCGCTGCGCTTTTGAAGATTGCCACGATTATATTTGCCTTTTTAGCGGCGTATTTCTTCTGGGCCGCCCGTAAGAATAAAGTGCCAAGACCGAAACTGGTCAAGGTCAGTAAAAAAAACAGTTTTTTTAAGGGCATCGGCCTAGCAGCCGTCAACCTGTTGACCATTCCCTATTATAGCGGCCTCAACATTATGTGGAACGCCTCCGGTTGGATACAATTTAAGGTCTGGGACATTGCTATCTTTATTTTAGCCGCGGGATCGGGTACTTTTTCAGTGCTCTATATGTATACTGTTTATTTTAATAAATTGGAAAACAAGACCAACCGCTTTTCGAAGAATTCCAACTATATTTTAAGCGGATTGATGGTGGTGCTGTTGGTGATTACATTGTTTCGAATATTTTATTGAATCCTTTTCGCATGAATCCCGATACTAAAAATTTTTTCCAAAAAGTCTACGAAGTAGCCCGCCAGATTCCCGAAGGCCGGGTTACGTCGTACGGTGCCATTGCCAAATATTTGGGGGCGGCCCGCAGCGCAAGAATGGTCGGCTGGGCCATGAACGGGGCCGGTAGTATGCCTGACATACCCGCACACCGCGTGGTGAACAAAATAGGATTGCTGACCGGTAAACATCATTTTGACGGTACGAACCTTATGCAACAGCTTCTGGAAAACGAGGGCATCAAAGTGGTTGACAATCAAATTCAGGATTTCGAAAAGTGTTTTTGGGACCCGTTCAGGGAGTTGGGGGTGTAGGCCGGTCAGTCAAACGTTAACGTAAAAACCGTATTCTCTTTCGAGGCAGCCTCGATACTCCCCCCGTGTAATCGCATAATCTGCTTCGATAAGCTGAGGCCGATGCCGGTACCCGTGCTTTTAGTGGTGAAAAAGGGCACAAAGATTTCCTCAAGGTTTTCGGGGGAAATTCCGGGTCCATTGTCCCAGACCTTGACGATTTTTTTGTTTTTGGCGTTGATGCCGGCCAAAAATTTGATTTTTCCGATAGGGCGAGCGGTCTGAGCAATATCTGCGGTATGCTTGGTGTTACCGTTTTCCGAGGTGTCCGCGGAATCGGCCAGATCTCCGGTCTCAGTGAAATTTTCTGGACGAGAAGAAGCGTTAGCAGCGGGAACAGCGGTATTGGCGGAATCGTCGGGCAGGGTCACCGTCGGCACAGTTTCCCTATAATTCCTTAAAGACTGCTGCGCGTTCTTCCCTAGATTGAACAGTACTTGCGTTATCTGCTTCTCATCGATAAAAAGTTCGAGGTCTTCGGGGTCGACTATCACTTCAATAGCTATATGTTCGTCATCGCTGTTCTCCCCCATCAAAAGCTTGATTTTTTCCAGCAGGTCTTGGGCGGGAATAAGGGTTTTGTCCGGTTCGGGCACACTGAGAAAGGTGCGGTACGACTGTACGAAGCCCATCAAGTCGTTGCCCTGTTCCCTGATGACCTCCAACCCTTTGACGGTACTTTTCATATGATGCTCGGCGAAGGCTTCGGTCGTAAGCAGCCGCCCATCTTTCTTGAAATATTTGAGAACCGATTCTGATATCGAAGTAATCGGGGTTATGGTATTCATAATCTCATGGGTCAGCACACGAATGAGTTTTACGTACGAATCGGTCTCTTTTTCATCAAGTTCCCTGCGGATATCCTGAACTACGACCAGAAGCAACGACTCTTTTTCTAGGTTGATAGTAGTAGATTTAAAGGCCAACTGTGTTTTCTCACGTTCGTTGGTCAGCTGAAAGGTCTTGCTTTCGAAGGGTTGTAGGTTTTCAAATAGTCCATACAGTTTTTCATCGACCTGCATTAGTTGTTTGACATGGTTAAGCGGCCGGTAGTTCAATAATTTCTCGACGGTCGGGTTGGCGTAGAGAATGTGACCTTTAGGATTGATGGTCAGGATGCCGATGTCCGCCTGTTTCAAAATTTCTTGATAATACTGCTCTTGGGCCTGTTTTTTAAGGTGGATGTCCTGAATCATCGCATTTAACATATTCAGGCTGTGGTTCAGTTCCTCTAAGGACTTTACGCTTAATTTTTCGGGAAACCGTAGTGTGAAATCCTCATTCTTGATGGCATCGAAGAAATAGGCGATTTTGCGGTTGGTCTGATTGACGTAGCGGATTAGAAAAACGGTCTGTAATACGAGGAAGCCGAATACTAGGGCCGATAATACGTATTGTTGGTCAAAAAAAAGGAAGCCGGTTCCCAAAGCGGCGGCCGAGATAAGAAGTATCCTGAATATCAGTTGCCAATATATATGTCTACTTACCATGGTTCTAATAAAAGTGCAAATACAAAAATCAAGCCCCGCACACGCTTATTTTGACGAGGTTTGAAAGTTCGATTCTGCTTCACGGATGCCCTGAAGATCCAATTTTAAGATCACCAGCTTCGTTCCGAATTTTTTCCAATCGATTTGCCCGCATATACAAAAACAACGGAAAGGTAAATGCAATCGCTATCAGAAAGGTCAGGGGAATCAAAAGCCACCAAAATTTGATTTTTAGTTTTAGGCTTTCGGGAATCATAAATACAAAGAAGGTTATCACTACCACCGACAAATCAGCTCCGAGCGATTTCCCGGCAAAATTGGACTGAGCATCGTTTAAAAAATTTGAGAAAGAGGGGTCCTCTACGGTTTGAAACCATTGTATGTTGTAATACCAGGTATAACAGATACCTACAACGGATAGTAGCACATAGATATATTTCAGTTTCATTTGGTCTTCTTTTTCAGCTTGTTGTAAAGCGTCTGCCGCGAAATGCCCAATTGCTCGGCGGCGGCGCTGTAGTTACCATCGTTTTGGTTCAAGGCTTTGTTGATCATCAAAAGCTCCATTTCTTCTAAGGTTTCCGGGCCGGTCGGGGCTGATGGGTTCGATTTGGCTTCTAACAGAAAATCCTCTGGGTTCAAAACGTTTCCTTCGGATAGAATAACGGCGCGTTCCAGGGTATGTAGAAGCTCGCGGATGTTTCCGGGCCAAGGGTAGGCCATTAATTTTTCTTGGGCGGGTTGATTGATGCGCAGGCCCTGTTTGGCGTACTTGGCGGCGAATTTTTTGAGGTAAAAGTCGGCCAGTACCAGAATGTCTCCATCACGGTCCCGTAGTGGCGGTACTTCTATGCGAATGGTATTGATCCGGTAGAGCAGGTCTTCCCTAAAAAGGCCGTCGTTGACCATTTTGTCAAGGTTTTCGTTCGTAGCGCATATCAGGCGAATGTTCACCGGAATAGCTTTGTTCGAACCGACGCGGACGATGGTCTTGTTCTGTATGGCCGATAAGAGTTTGGCCTGCGCCTGAAGGGAAAGATTTCCGATCTCATCCAAAAACAAGGTGCCGCCGTTGGCAGCCTCGAATTTACCGGCCCGATCTTCCTTGGCATCGGTAAAGGAGCCTTTGGTATGCCCGAACAGCTCGCTTTCGAACAGGTTTTCGGAGATGGAACCCATATCTACCGAAATAAAGACTTCGTTGCTGCGGCCCGATAGTTTATGGAGTTCGCGGGCAATCAGTTCCTTGCCGGTGCCGTTCTCACCGGTAACCAGAACGTTAACTTCCGTTTTGGCGACTTTGGCGGTCAGGTTCAACACGGCGTTGAGCGCCTTTGAATCGCCGATGATATGGTTGTTGCTCTGGTTGATGACCTGTTTGAGATTGCTGCCCTGTGCCTTGAGTTGTGAAACTTCCTTTTGCGACTTGCGCAGTTCATAAGCGGATTTCACCGTGGCCAGTAATTTGTCGTTGTTCCAAGGTTTCAGCACGAAATCCGCTGCACCTATTTTCAGGGCTTTTACGGCCAAGTCGATAGCACCGTATGCGGTCATCATGATTACGGAGATATGGGGCGCTTTCTTGCGAATTTCCTTGAGCCAAAACAATCCCTCGTTGCCCGTATTTACCCCGGCCGAAAAATTCATGTCGAGCATCACGATATCGTAGCTATCCAAATCGGGGAAGGATGATATTTGATTCGGGTTCGAGATGGTTTTTACCGTCTTGTACTCGAACTGCAAGAGGATTTCCAAAGCGCTCAGTACGCTTTTAGTATCATCGATGACCAAGATTTTTGCATCCAACATGTTCACTCCGGTTTATAATACATCCTTTTTATTACCCTAAAAACTATCCTATGAACTATCGACGATGACATCTACATAGGAATTATAGTTCGAGACTTCCGTTTTTGATGGGACGCCGTAACATCCTATAAAACTACAATTTCAATCCCATTCCATTCCCGAACTGTCAAATTATTTGACGGAGTGTGTACATTTTTTTTACACTTACATCCTGTAACATCCAAATTAATGATTGCAAAATGCTAAAAATCAGTATTTTGTATTCTTGGCACACGAATCGCTTATCCTTTGGCATACCAATATACTATGTACCGAAGATTTAAAATAACTTTTATACTGTTCATCGTACTCTCGTTGCGACTACAGGCCCAAGAAAAATGGACGCTGGACGAATGCGTGGCCTTTGCCCTAGAAAATAACCTGCAGCTGAACGATTTTCAATATACCGCGCAATCGGGCCGGGAAACCTATCGGCAGTCTATACGCAACTTGTTGCCGAATATAAATGGCTCGTCGAACTATGTTATCAATTTTGGTCGAAACGCGGATCCATTTACCAACGATGTGGTGACCACGGATTTTTTCTCGAACAACTACTCACTGGAGTCATCGATCGACCTGTTTCAGGGATTTCAGAAAATCAATGCGATCAAGGCGTCAAATTTTCTGTATAAAGCGACCCAAGAAGAAACATTACAAGAAAAATACCTATTGGCGTTTCGTGTGATGCAGGCTTTCTATGATATTCGATTTGCGGAAGGTTTGGTCGCGATATCGAAAGAACAATTGAGGGTATCACAGGCCAATTACGATCTGGTCGAAAAGCAGATCGAACTGGGTCTCAAAGCTGGCGCCGACCTCTATGAGGCGGAATCGCTGTTGCTGACCGACAGGTTGAACCTTACCCAAAGTAAAAACCAATTGGCCGCCGCCAAACTGGCGCTGATCCAGGAAATGAACCTTGAGGGTACGGCCGACATAGCTATACAATCGGAAATGCTTGAAAATTCTGAGGTCGTTGAGGCCGGCGCAGTGCAATCGGATTCCATCTATAAGGAAACCAAAGAATTTCTGCCCCTATTGAAGGCTCAGGAATTACGGGTCAGGGCGGCCAAAAAGCAACTGGACGTGGAACGTGGAAAACTTTTTCCGTCTTTATCTTTGTTCGCGGGCGTGGGAACCGGTTATTTTGAAACAACCCGCGATACTTTGGGCAATACCATAGCGTTTCGAGATCAATTCAAGAACAATACCTTTCAGTTTATCGGGGTCAGTCTCAACGTACCGATCAGTAACGGCTGGTCGGCACAGTCCCGAATCAAACAGCAGAAAATCGAAAGACTACGGGCCAAAAACAATCTGGACATTCAAGAACAGCTCGTTTTTCAGACCATACAGCAATTGGTGCAGGATTATGAATCTCTGGTTGTGGAACACGAACAGAGCGATCAAAACGTGGCCTCGCAGCGATTGGCCTTTGAGATTGCGCAGAAACGGTATGAAAAAGGACTTATCAACGCCTTGGAACTTTTTCAGGCCAAAAACCTGTTCGCCAGCGCGCAAAACGAGAACTTACAAGTGCGTCTTCGCTCGGAAATCAATAAGAGTACGTTAGATTTTTATCGGGGGCTGCCGGTGTTCGATATTAACTGATTAGATAGCAAAGCGCGTCAAAATTTTGAAGTCTCGTATGTAGCCTGTTCAAAAGACTATTTCGCTACGCCCATAATGACAGTTAAATTAAAATAAGAAAATAGAAAAATGGATATAAAACTAGAAAAGAAAAAAGGACTACGCCCGAAACACTACGGCTATATCGCCTTGGGCCTACTTGTACTTTTTGCGGGATACCAACTGATTTTTGCCAGCTCGGTCACCACGTTCCGCACGGAAAAGGATAAGCTTTCCGTCGCCGAGGTCAAGCAGGGTAAATTCGACGATTACATCACCATCAACGGCAATGTGGCACCCATCGCTACCATTTATATGGATGCCTATGAAGGCGGGCGTGTCACCGAAAAACTCATTGAGGAAGGCGCAACCGTCAAGAAGGGGGATATCATTTTGAAGTTGGAAAACATGAATCTCTACGAGCAGATTTTGGCCAGCGAAAGTAATTTGGCCCTGAAGCAGAACGATTTGCGGTCTACGAAATTGACCTTCGATTCCCGTCAGGTAGAGGGGCGCCGATCTTTGGCCACCGCCAGTACCGACCTGCAAAGGCTGAAACGGAACTACGAGCAGAACCAGGCGCTTTACGATGAAGAACTGATTTCAAAGGAAGAATATCAGTTATCCAAAGAAAATTATGAGCTTTCTAAAAAGCAATACGACATCGTAAAGATGCAGACCGAAAACGATGATGAACTTCGGAAGACCTCATTGTCAGGGCTGGACGCCGATTTGGCCCGAATGCAGAAAACTTTGGGCATGGTCTACCAGCGCTTAGACCACCTGAACGTTCGCGCCCCGGCCGACGGCCAGCTCGGCTTCTTGGATGCCGAAATCGGACAGAGTATTCAACAGGGCGAGCGTATAGGACAGATCAACGTGCTGACCGATTATAAGATCGAGGCCACCATTGACGAGCATTACATCGACCGTATTGTACGCGACCTCAGTGCCGTGCTAGACAGAAACGGCGAGGAGTATCCGCTGCGCTTGCGTAAGGTGTATCCCGAGGTGCGAAACGGGAAGTTCAAGGTCGACTTGGTTTTTACCGACAACCGGCCGCTTACCATTCGCACCGGGCAGAGCTATAACATCAAGTTACAGCTGGGCGAATCGAGCGATGCGTTGCTGCTTCCCAAAGGCAGTTTCTTTCAGAGCACGGGCGGCCAGTGGATATTTGTGGTCGGCCCCGATGGGGAGGAAGCTTTGAAGCGAAACATCCGTATCGGAAAACAAAATTCAAGATATTATGAGGTCTTGGAAGGCTTGCAGGATGGGGAAAGGGTGATAACCAGTAACTATGATTCGTTCGGTGAGGCCGAGAAGATAGTGCTTAAATAAACGTACAATAAATGTCACAAATCAAATATTCATCAGGTCTTTTTAATATAAACATGTAAATCCAATCACAAATGATACAAATCCAAAATCTAAAAAAGAGCTTTAAAACGGAGGAAGTCGAAACCTTGGCCTTGAACAAGGTCAACCTCAAGGTCGAGGATGGCGAGTTTGTCGGTATTATGGGGCCGTCGGGCTGTGGTAAGTCCACCTTATTGAACATCATCGGCATGCTCGACAACCCCACCGAAGGCAGCTACAACTTCGCCGGTAACGAAGTAGCGGGCTTAAAAGAAAGCCAGCGCACCCAACTGCGAAAGGGAAATTTAGGATTCGTCTTTCAGAGCTTTAACCTGATCGACGAGCTGACCGTTTTCGAAAACGTCGAGCTGCCATTGATTTACTTAAAAGAAAACAAGACCAGCCGCCGCGAAAAGGTCATGAAAGTACTGGAGCGCATGAAAATCGCCCATCGTGAAAAGCATTTTCCGCATCAATTGTCGGGTGGGCAGCAGCAACGTGTCGCCATTGCGCGTGCCGTGGTCACCAACCCTAAACTGATCCTTGCGGATGAGCCGACCGGTAACTTGGATTCCAAAAACGGACTCGAAGTCATGAACCTGCTCACCGAACTCAACCAAGAAGGTACGACCATCGTGATGGTGACCCACTCCGACCATGATTCGCATTTTGCGCATCGGGTCGTAAATCTGTTCGACGGGCAGATTGTTACCGAAAGCCATAATCGGGCCATGGAGGCGCGGGTGTGACTATGTTAGCAATGTCGCAAAAATATAATTAGGAGTTTATTCATCAATTGACATTACCAGGGGATTCGGGGAGTTTCAGTATCAACGATATACCTGTCGGTTCAGTCGCCTCATCAACGACTGTAACCGTTACCAATCGAAATAATGCAAAAGGCAAGTCTGACGGGATAAAATAATCGGAAAAAAATTTAGGCATCTATTAGCGTCGATTGTATTTCAGTATCAAACTTTAAAAAAGGAACCATGTTCAAAAACTATTTAAAAATCGCTTGGCGAAGCCTTTGGAAGAACAAAGGGTATAGCGCCCTCAACATATTCGGGCTGGCCATCGGCATTACCTGCGCCAGTTTGATATTGCTATGGGTCGAGGATGAGGTTGATTTCAACAGCGTTTTCCCCAAGCAGGATACCGTTTATTATTTGCCCACCAATCAAAATTACGAAGGAGAATGGCGTACGTTTTATTCTACGCCCGGTCCATTGGCGGCAGATTTGAAAAATGAAATACCTGAAATTATCAGGGCGGCGAGAACATGGAGTGAGAATTTCCTCTTTACGGAAGGGGATAACGCAATAAATAAACGAGGAAGGTACGCCGATTCCGATTTTCTCGAGATGTTCAGCCTTAACTTTGAGGAAGGAGGTGCGAAAACGGCCTTTGAAAGACCGGATGCCCTCGTGCTGACCAGACAAACGGCCATTGATCTCTTTGGCGAGAACGTTCAGGTGCTGAACAAGGTGCTCAGGGTAAACAACAAAGACAATTATACTATTACAGGTGTAGTCGAAGACCTTCCTGAAAACGTGACTTTTAGCTTTGAATGGCTGGTGCCTTTTGAACGTTATTCAAATGGGGAGGACTGGATGAAGGAGTACGGTAGTAATTTTGCCGATACGTTCGTGGAGCTCACCCCAGAAGCGGAGGTTGCCTCGGTTGATGCCAAAATTCGCAAAGTGATTCCCTCAAAAACCGAGGAAGCCGATACCTACGCCTTTCTACATTCCATAAAAGACTGGCACCTACGGTCCAAATTCGAAGGTGGTAAAAAGGTAGGTGGTCAAATAACCTACGTTCGATTGTTTGCGTTTATCGCCATTATCATCCTATTGATCGCATGTATCAATTTTATGAACCTTTCCACCGCCAGAAGCGAAAAAAGAGCCAAGGAAGTCGGCGTTAGGAAAGTACTGTGCTCC